>CAZIGG010000096.1:0-10124 GCA_964538575.1 uncultured Roseivirgaceae bacterium | reverse complement strand
GTCCGTTCGCTTCGTACACAAACTTGTGCCACATCACAATCAGGTCTTTATCGCCCGCATGTAACCGCCACTTTTTATTGAGGATATGTTCCAGTACTTGCGCAGGTGTTCCTTCCCTGAGTCCGATCGCTTCCCGGTCAAACAACCCCGACCAGCGCAGGCGTTTCATCTCCGGACCGTTCGGTAAAATTTTAAACACGGAACAGAGTTTTTCCTCCACCATCAGTTGCGAATCATAACTCAGGAATGCGTTAATGAAATCGCGGTGCGTCATGCCGGCAATGCCTTCCATTGTAAACGCATCATCACAGCAGCCCAACTGAACCAGCACATCCCACGCAGCACAGTAGCCTACATTGCGCAAGGTTCCGCGCAACATGTTGCGTACACCTTGCAGGCCGTACGTATCAATGTACTTTAATGAATCGCGGTTTGCATAGCCTTCATACTCACCAAAGCCTGGAACGGAAACTTTTGTCAGGCGCTTAAACAATTGTTGATATGGAATGTATTTGAATTGGCCTTCCTGCAAAAACCTGGCAGTGGCTTGCCCGGCCATTACTACATTACGCGGATTCCACGTAAACTTATACCGCCATGGATTTTCCGGATCGGTTTCCGGTGAGATCAATCCGCCTGTAAAGCTTTCGAATGTAATCAACTTGCCGCCTTCCGATTTTATCTTATCGATTACTTGCATCGCGCTCATGTGATCAATGCCCGGATCAAGTCCGCATTCGTTTAACAACAAAATATTTTTAGCCAATGCTTCATCGTGTAACGCCTGCATTTCGGGTGTAACATAGCTGGCGTTCAACAAATGCTTTCCCTGCTCCACACACAGCTTCGCAATCAGGTGATGCAGATGAGCCGGCATGAGCGAGATCACCACATCGGCTTCGCGTACCGTTTCAGCAGCTTTTGTTTCATCATGAATATCAAACAGGATGGCATGCCCGCGGGTTGATCCGCCAATGCGCAGCCGGGCTGCCGCTTCCGACACATCTCCCACTACAATTTTCCAAGTGTGAGAGGCAGCCCGTTGCAACAAATACGTGATCAGGGCCGAAGAAGAGCGCCCTGCCCCCAATACAAGTATCGTTTTGCTCATTTCATGATAATTTCCACGATTGGCAAAGTACCCACATTTGGGTTAATGTAGAATAACACCTGAAAATTTTTAACTTACATCTGATAACCTTTCTGTTATGAAGGACTTTGAACCGCAACAGGATTTTGATGACCTCGACCAGGAATCAAAGTACCTCGTTCATAAAGCCAAAGACGCAGCAGCACATTCGTACGCACCGTATTCAAAATTCCATGTTGGCGCTGCGCTCATTTTACAGGACGGAACGGTAGTTACAGGCGCTAACCAGGAAAATGCTTCTTACCCGTTATGCATGTGTGCCGAACGCGTAGCGCTCTACGCCATGGCATCGTTATATCCCGGAAAAAGAATTATGAAGATGGCAGTCGTGGCGCATAAGAAAAATCATAAAGAGCTTGTTCCGGCAGCATCGTGCGGAGCATGCCGGCAGGTGATGGCTGAGTTTGAAGACCGTCAGAAGAAACCGTTTGAAGTTGTAATGATGGTAGAAGACGGAAAATGGGTTAAATGCTCATCGGCCGCTTCATTGCTTCCGTTCGTTTTTACAAAAGACAATCTTGAAGCTCCTTCCAAAAAATAATGACGACCTATTCTGTTGATCTTTCACAAGGCATTACAGAATCGCTCTTTACGGATTTGAAAAATCTTGCGGGGTCAAACGTTCGTGCAGGAAAACGATTAACAGAAATTACAATCGAACTATTTCAAAACATCCGGAAGCACGCAATCAACAGAAATAACAGCAGGCTTGTCATTCAAAAAGAAAGTTCAGTCTATACAATTGTAGCTGTCAATACCGTTACGGTTAAGAATATGACATTCTTACAGGATAAAATCAAGTACATCAATACGCTTGATCATGCGCAGCGTAAAGAGCAGCACACGAAAATTCTCGGCCAGGCAACACTCAGAAAAAAATCCGGAGCAGGTTTAGGGCTCTGCCGCATCGCGATGCGCTCGGCTTCAACGCTGGTTCCGGCTTTCCGGCAAACCCATCAGCGCTATTTTACCTTTTCACTTCACGTTACCCTGACCGCCTGAATCATGAAACCGCTTTTAATCCCCGGTACTTCAACCACACCAACCGTAACGTTGGATGCTGATAAAGGCATTTTTGAAATCTCGGGCCGGTCCGTTGCCGATAATCCTTCCGAAGTTTACCTGCCGGTGATGCAATGGCTTAACGGGTATGCCAAAGATCCGAAAAGCTCAACGCTTTTTGTCTTCAAGCTGGAGTATTTCAATACGGCATCCTCCAAAGTTTTGCTCGATACGATCTCGGCACTGTACTTTATCCGGAACACGAAGGTTATGTGGTATTACCAGGAGGATGACGAAGACATGAAAGAAGCCGGTGAGGAGTTTTTTGAGCTTGTGAACATTCCTTTTGAATTTAAAACTTATTAATTTAGGCTCTTAGCCTGACCCCAAACCCTTCATGAGTGAAGAAATACTCAAAGCGTTAACGCAACTTTTTGCCATCGTAACCAAGCAGGATGGCGGGGTGTCGATCAACGAGCGGGAGTTTGTAATCAACTTCTTCCATGCCGAACTCGACCGCGACAGCGTAAAGGAATACCTGCACCTGTACGATGAATATTCAGGTTATAGCAAGGTAGGATTGGTGGCAGAAGAAGACCGAACGCTGGCGCCTTCCGTAAAAGACTCACTCAAAACGCTTTCGATCTGTAAAAAGATCAACAAAACGCTTACCCAAAAGCAAAAAACCATTGTACTCATTAAGCTATTGGAGCTTGTGGGGTCGGATGGCCATTTCACTTCTCAGCGCATGGATATTATTAACACGGTAGCCGTTGTGTTTAATATCCCGCAACTCGAAAATGCATTAATTGAAAGCTTCGTTGTATCCACAGACGAGGGCACGCTTAATTTCCCGGATATTCTCATCGCCAACACCGATGAAACCGGTGTCGCTGAAAAAAAATACAAGCATGCGCACATTCACATCAATGGAAATTTAATTTTCATGCGCGCGCGGAGTGTTGACATGCTCTTTGTTAAGTACCTCGGAGAAGAGCCCACAACGCTGAACGGGTTTATCATGCAGCCTAACCGGGTTTATTTGTTCTCGCACGGCAGCACCATTAAAACCCAGGAAGGCGCGGCCTTATATTACAGCGACATCGTTGCAGACTTTAACGAAGAGATTAAAACCACCAAGCTTTCGTTCAATGCGAATATCAGACTGTTCCGCTTTCCAAACCGGGCCATCGGGTTAAGCGATGTGGCGGTGGCCGAAGGACCCGGCAAGCTGATCGGAATCATGGGCGCCAGCGGTGCCGGTAAAACAACCCTGCTGCATGTGCTTGCAGGACTGGAAAAACCCACTGAAGGCGAGGTGTTGATCAATGGCTTCGATATCCACACACAAAAAGACAAGATTCATGGCGTAATCGGATATGTGTCGCAGGATGATTTATTAATTGAAGAGCTCACCGTATATCAAAACCTGTATTATAACGCCAGGCTTTGCTTTGCCGATTTTACGGAAGATCAACTGCACAAGCGGGTGATGGATGTACTGGAAGATCTCGGCCTCGATCAGCGCAAAGATCTGAAAGTCGGAGGAGTGCTTGATAAAACCATTAGCGGAGGCCAGCGCAAGCGGCTTAACATCGCGCTTGAATTAATCCGCGAGCCGGCCATTCTGTTTTTAGATGAGCCTACTTCAGGCCTTAGCTCCCGCGATTCGGAAAATGTAATTGACTTATTAAAAGAACTTTCGCTGAAAGGCAAGCTCGTGTTTGTGGTTATCCATCAGCCTTCGTCCGACATCTATAAAATGTTTGACAAGATGATCATCATGGACGTTGGCGGTGTGCCCGCCTATTACGGGCCTCCGGTTGAAGCCGTTACGTATTTCAAAAAATCCACGCACCAGGTCGACAGCAACCGCGGGCAGTGCGAAATTTGCGGAAATGTTAATCCCGAACAGATATTCAATATTATTGAAGCCAAGGTTGTTGACGAGTACGGTCAGTCAACGTTGAAGCGAAAGATCACACCCGCGCAATGGCACACCTGGTACCGCGAGCGTTTCAAAATTCCTAAAATCGATAATGTCAAGGAAGCTCCGCCAACATCACTAAGTCTTCCGTCACGCGTAAAGCAAACCATCATTTTCACAACCCGCGATGTACTGTCGAAGGTCAGCAACAAGCAGTACATGCTGATCAATTTACTCGAAGGGCCTTTACTAGCCTTGATTCTTGCCTTCATTATTAAATATAAAAGCGCGCCCGGTGGCGCTGAATACAGCTTCCGCTACAACGAAAATTACCCCGCATTTTTGCTGATGAGCATTATTGTCGCGCTCTTCATGGGACTTACCGTAAGCGCAGAAGAAATTATCCACGACCGAAAAATCCTAAAACGCGAGTCGTTTCTGAACCTGAGCTGGAACAGCTACCTCATTTCGAAACTGATTATTCTCTTTTTATTATCTGCGATTCAAATGCTGTGCTTTGCCTTAGTCAGCAACCTGATTCTTGAAATCGAATGGGCGATGCTTCTTCCGTTCTGGTTCGTGCTGTTCACGACATCGTGCCTGGCCAACGTGCTGGGATTAAATATTTCGTCAGCATTCAATTCAGCGGTAACCGTTTATGTACTGATACCCCTGCTGCTGATTCCGCAAATGATCCTGAGCGGATTACTCTTCAGTTTTGATAAGCTGAACAGTACCATCAGCACAAAAGGAAAAGTTCCGTTCGTGGCCGATATGATGGCATCACGCTGGGCGTACGAGGCAATGGCCGTTTACCAGTTTAAAAACAATTCGTTTGAGAAGCCATTTTATATTCACGACAAAATTGAATCTGAATCGGATTATAAGTCGTCCTTCTTTGTTGAGAAGCTGAACGAAAAAAGAAGGTTCATCGCAGATAACATCCAATCGAAGGATAAAAAAACATTGCAGCAGGCAGCCAATGACCTGGAACTCATCCGCAAAAGTCTGCAGGACGAACCCTTCCGGGCAGGTTTAGAGGAAATTGATTTTAACGCACCGTGGACGCTGCAAATGTTTACGCCTGCATTTGACAATTCACTTGCAGCTTATCTTGACAACTTCAGGAAAAAATACCTGGATCAGTACAACAACATTGTCGCCCGAAAAGAAAACGACATTATTCAATTACAAAAGAAAGGCAGTTACAACGTGCTGGAATTCAAGAATCATTATTATAACGAAGACATGGCCGACCTGGTGAAGAATGTGAATACCAAAGAAAGGATTTTAGAATATAAGGGCGAACTCATTCAGCAGATCAACCCGGTGTTTAACGATCCAAAGCAAACGGGCTTACTGAACTACCGGGCACACTTTTTTGCACCTTCAAAAAACTTCCTGGGCATGAGGTTCGATACCTACTATTTTAACCTTGTGGTGATCTGGGCGGTGACATTCCTGTTTTATGTCCTACTTTACGTTGAAGGGTTGCGAAAATTCCTCAGCTTATTCAGTAAAGTTCCGCTTCCGGAGATGGCAATGCCCAAGGTTTCGCTGCCAAAAATGCCCTTTCCTAAAAAGAAATGACTTCCATGTAACTTTTTGGTCGGGAATGCCGAATTTTTAACTTTGTAAACCTTTACTTTTCAACCATGAAAGTAGTCAAAACAGCATTTCTCATAGCCATCCTAACAGCTTGTGGATCAGGTGGTAAGACGGACGAACAAGCAATGTTGAGCAGCCTTGATTCGGCCGCTTTGCATGGCCCCCACATTTCTGAAGCCGTTATTGACGACCTCCTGCAGGAGATTCCAAGCCCGCTTGAAATCTCCGTTTTGCTAAAGGAGTCGGGTAAAAAATACAATGTGGACTTCCTGAACTCAGCTGATAACATCGCGAAATACAATAGCAATTACCAGAAAGCCGTGAACCTGGGCATTTACGGCACGGACCTGGGCTACACCAATATTTACGAGAAAAATACAGATGGCATCAAATACATGACGTCTATCAAAAGCCTGGCGGACGACCTGAATATCGGCCAGTTTTTTGATCTCGAAACCATCAGCCGGCTGGCTACCAACAGCAGGAATCTTGATTCGCTGCTGCTGATTACCACGCAGAACTTCAATAACATCAATCACTATTTTCAAACGCAGAATCGCTCAAACCTGAGTGTATTGCTGCTGACCGGGGGCTGGCTTGAAGCAATGCACATCACGTGCAGCGTGGCCGCAGGCGACCCGAAAAACAAAGAACTGAATGAGAAAATCGGGGAGCAAAAGATCGTGTTGGAGAAAATTGTAAAGCTTCTCTCCTTTTACAAGGATACCGATCAGCATATGGCATCGTTATTGTCTGACCTGGAAGGATTGAAACAGGTTTTTGACAACGTGAATATTACCTATACCTACAAAGAATCAACCTTTGTCGTAGTTGACGGAGTTATGGTCATTAAAGACAACAGCACTACAACCGTTGAGATCACACCGGAACAGGTGATCGAGATTAAAAGCATTACTTCTTCCACCAGAAACAAAATCATTAGCTAAGTACAAACCCCTATGAAAAAGCTGATCTTTTTTATTGCCCTGATTTTCCTGCTGAATTCAACTGATGCATCTGCACAATGCAACTCAGAGAACCTGAGCAGTCAATGTATTCCCAAGCTTGCAGCCGGATTCAATTTTCTGAAAAGCTACAAGATTGACGGAGACAACGGTACCAAAGAAAAGGTTGAGTACTCGTATGTCTTCCTGAAAGGAACCCAATACATGATCAATATTTGCGCGCCCAGTCAGCCAACGGACGGCATTATTGTTAGTTTGTATGACGCGAACCGCAATAAGGTTGCTTCCAGCAAGATGAATGATCAATACATCACTGCAATCGCGTATCCATGCAATGCTACAGGTGTTTATTATATCCAATACACGTTTGATAAGCCTTCCTCGTATTGTGGCGGAAGCGCGCTGGGATTCAAACGCTAGGCATTTGTGATCTGCCGAAAAGACTTGCCAAAATCCCGTTCCGAAGTTTCGGGACGGGATTTTTATTTACAGCAACATGCACGAACTACCCATCGAATTCAATTTCAAAGGCCGGTATTTTAAGCTGGGCGAGATCAATGCGCAAACCAGGGCTGTTTGGTTTGTACTGCATGGGTATGGACAATTGGCGCAATACTTCCTGCCTAAATTCAAAAGTCTCATCGCGCATAACATCTGTGTGATCGCCCCCGAAGGACTTTCACATTATTATCTCGAAGATGCTTCGACCCGCAGCAAAACCGGCAGTACCCGTGTGGGCGCCAGTTGGATGACACGCGAAAACCGGCTGATCGATATTGAAAATTATTTAACCTACCTCAACGCTGTTTTCCAGCGTGAGGTCAGCCGTGATAAAAATCCCGATATCACGATACTTGGATTTTCGCAGGGCGCTGCAACCGCATCCCGGTGGGCGCTAAACAACGCCATTCAGTTCAGGAGGCTGATTTTGTGGGCCGGCAATCTGCCGAATGACATGGATTTTGAAAAAGGCAAACAGTTGCTGAAGGAAAAAGATGTAACGCTTGTGTACGGAAAGCATGATCCTTTCCTGAACGAATCACGGTTTAGTGAAATGAAAACACTTTCTGAAAAGCTGGGGATCACTCCCCGCCAAATCGTTTTTAACGGGGCGCATGAAATCCACGAGGCTACACTCCTGTCGTTGATTTAAGCGTCACGTTTAACGTGCATGCTGCTGGCCTGGGCTGTAGGGAAAACGGTAATATCCGCCAGCACCACATGAGCCGGCCGGGTAATGGTGTACAAAATAATATCCGCAATGTCTTTGCCTTTCAGGGGATCAAGGCCTTTATAGGTTAAGGCTGCGCGTTCAGCGTTTCCTTTAAAGCGAACCAGTGAGAATTCCGTTTCAACCATCCCGGGGTTGATTGAAGTAACCTTTATTCCGCTTGCATTCAAATCAATCCGCATTCCGCGCGTCAGGGCATCTACCGCAAACTTGCTCGCTGAATATACATTACCGTTGGGATAAACTTCTTTCCCCGCGATTGATCCGATATTCACCACATGGCCCGACTTGCGCTCAGCCATTCCCGGAACAACTTCATGGCAAACATACAGGAGGCCTTTTACATTAATGTCGATCATGGCATCCCAGTCATCCACATTGCCGGTTTGAATGGGATCAAGCCCGTGGGCATTACCGGCTGAGTTTATTAAAACATCAATTTTTTTCCATGCCTGTGGTAATTGGCTGATGGCATTTTTTACGCCCTCCCGGTCACGAACATCAAACTCAAGCGTATGTATTTCAGTAGCGGAGGATAGCCTGCCTTTCAATGCATCCAGGCGGTCTTTCCTGCGGCCGCAAAGGATCAGCTTGAAATTATTTTCCGCGAGCAGCACGGCTGTCGCCTCTCCGATCCCGGAGGTTGCTCCGGTAATCAATACAATTCTTTTTTCCATTATTGGAAGAGTAAATACATAGTGATGGTGTTGGTATTAACGTATTTCATCGGCAGCCCGAAAGGATTTTGATTATTATCCAGCACATTTATGACGCCTCTTGAAAATCGTATCTCGGGAGAAAACTTAAACAACGGAAAATATAAATCCAACCCGATACCCCCTTCCACGCTCATGTTAACTGTTCTCTCCTTCAGTGAAAAGATAACGTTTTCCAGTTCTTTCCTTCCGGAAGCCTCGATGCCCGGTTTGACTCCCCCTACCACATACATCCGCACATTTCCCCTGCGCATGGATTTATATTTCAGTAAAACAGGAAATTCAACCATCGTTGTTTCCACCAGCAGCTTCAGGCGCGAACCATTGGTATAGTTGTATTGCAGCGAATGTTCATAAAAAGCAACACTGGGCGTCAAGCGTAAATCCAGGAATTCGTTGATGCGATAATTCACAATAAATCCAAGCGCAAATCCTCCGCCCCATAACGGAAATATAGAATGAACCGAATCCAAGCCCGGGTTTTGCGGAGTGCCTTTAACCGCCATGGTATCCGCATACTTAATTTGATACGATGAAGTATGGAGCCCGATTAAAAAACCGTACGTCCACTTACGTTCATCATAATTCGGATTGTTGCGCCTGGCCCATTTATACTGCTGGGCGTTCGAAACACCCGCAGCAAGCAGAAGGCCGAGCACAATTATTTTTGTGCGGTGTAGATAGAGCTTACTCCAAATGTCAGTGGCTTGCATGCAGTGTTTTTAAATCCGGTTTCCTGAAGAATCGCAACAAACTTATCCCCGTCCGGAAAAGCTTCAACCGATTCCGGAAGATACGTGTAAGCTGATTTATCGCGGGAAACCAAACGGCCTATTTTTGGTAAAACGAATTTAAAATAAAAGTTGTAAACCTGCCTGAACGGGAACCGGGAAGGCCTTGAAAATTCAAGCACAACCAATAAAGCGCCAGGCTTCATTACGCGGTTGATTTCCAGCAATCCCTTGTTCAGGTTTTCAAAGTTCCTCACTCCAAACCCAACGGTTACCGCATCAAAATTATTATCCGGGAACGGGAGATTTTCAGAATCCGCCAGGCGCAATTCAATTTTACTGCTTACTCCCCGCTGTGAGAGCTTCCTTCGGCCCACTTCCAGCATGCCTTCCGAAATATCAACACCCACAATCTTTTCGGGGTTAATGCTTAAAGCCTGCAGGGCGAAATCGCCTGTGCCGGTGGCCACGTCAAGAATCAGCCTGGGTTTGGCAGCTTCCAAAATCCGGATGGCCTTCTTTCTCCACTGTTTGTCTATTCCGAGGCTTAACAGGTGATTTAAAAAATCATACCGGCCGCTGATGCTGTTGAACATCTGAGCAACCTGCTCTTTCTTCGAAATATTCTGATCTTTATACGGTACAACAGTCATGCTTGTCGCCTGTGCAATGCGGGTTGCAAGTTGCTAAATTCTTCGGTAAGAATTACGATTTTAAGAAACGGCCGGCTAAAAATCCGAACGACAGGGTTTATTTACCTGAGAGGACTTTGAATTCAACCCTGCGGTTAAGCG
>CAZIGG010000095.1:0-11561 GCA_964538575.1 uncultured Roseivirgaceae bacterium | reverse complement strand
CAGTACGCATGATCCACCAGGATGTCCTCAATGTTTTTCTCTGCGATGTTGATCCACCGCGGATCGGTGGGGAGTTCAAGGCCCAGCGTAAATTTGTCAACTGCTTTCATGGTAGCTCATCAATCAAAGAATGACCAATCGAATCCAAAGTCGACCAGGTTACGGATACCCGGATAGAATGGTGTGGGGACATTGCCGTAATCCATAAAGGTCATTAACGCATTGTTATACTTAACAAAAATCCGGGCCCGTTTAATGCGTACATTCAGGAATAAGTCGATGATCGGGAATGCCGGTGCAAGGTACCGCTGCTGCGTAAAAAATTGCTGCGTTGTTACATCATAATTTGGTGCATAGTAACCCGACTTCCAATGTGTATCCACCCCGACCTGAAAATCAAAGTTGTCTTTAAACCAGATATCGGCATAGGCAACCTGGGCATTAACAAAAAGTTCAGGGTATTGCATGGCATCATCCGAATTTTCGAGTATACGGGTATAAATTCCCTGGCCTTTTATGGTTAGATGCTTAAACAACGTTAGCGACAAATTGAGTTCGGGCGAGGCCCACGTTTGATACCCTGAAGTTTGATAGGGTAATACACGCTGCCCGGTGGCAGCCGTATCTTCCTTTAAAAAGATAAAATTTTTGAACGTAGAGAACCGAAGTCCCGGATAGATGGAAAATACTTTTGATTCATAGATCAGATTTCCTTTGAATTCAGTGCCCTGAACATTCTCAAAATAATTTATCCATAGATCATGGCTTCCCCGGTAGGCTTGCGGCAGGAAAGCAGGCGTTGAAACCGAACGTTTAGCAGAAGCCTCAAACCACCTGGTTTTGATAGATCCCTGGATGATGTACCGGTCATCCAGCATCCATTCAGCCCAGCCCCTTACCTGCACCAGCGAATCAAGCTGAAGGCCAATTCTTCCCCCCACGTAAGTTTCCCACTTTTCGGTTTCCAGGTAGAAGTTATCCTCATAAATGTACTTGTAGTCGATGCTGTATTTTCGGAATGCGGCATAGCCATTGTAAAATAGCTTGAACATACTGCCCTTCACGCCCACTTCGTTGCGAAAGGATTTAAATTCCGTTCGGTCTCTTGTTTGTGCACTGTCAACAACAATAAAATCGTAATACGCATTATGAGGGTCCTCATCGTTAAAACGATTAATCTGACGGTACAGATCACCGATGTGGTACAGTTGAAATCCCGATGCTAAATTAAGCTGGTGAAATAAGTGAATCGCTCCGCGCTTGTCATTGCTCTCTGCCTGGGTCAGCCAGGTGGAAATGCCCTGCTTCTCAAAAAGGTCACTGTATTCAAAATTTTCTCCGGTCTTCACTCCTCCGTTTTCAAGCGCCCGAATGAAATCGCGCCTTGCATTTAAAAACAAGCTATACGTACTGTCTTTTGACTGAAAGGAAGTAAAGATGTCAAAGTAATTGCTTCTGACTGCCCGGTCGCCTTTTTGCTGCCGGGCGGTGATTTTATCGATCTGCAAAATCCGGTAATTAAAGCCGACATTCCAGCGCGGATTAATGTTACGGTTAAAAGTAAAGTGCGCATACGACCTTCCTTTACCGCCCAGCACCCATTGTACACTCGCAAAAGGTGATTTCGTATTGTAGTACTTTACGGTTTCCGTGTTCCAGTAAAGATCATAGGCTGTAAATCCGGATGTTGCCCCGATCGTCTCCGGCACTTCTGTAAAGATCGGCCGGATGGCAGTACCGATGTTTCCCAGATCCTGGTAGAAATTATTATACCGCTGCACATAGTTGAAACGGTGAAAATTCAACGCAGCAGTATCAATGGTGCGAAGCTGAAAATCGTTGCGGAAAAAATCGGTTTCGTAAAAATAACGCGAAGTGGTAGGGCCGTACACATTTTTTGTACTGTCGTCAATAATGCTGGAGCGCAGGCGGGGCGCAGCCGGTTCGTCCTGGGCCCGGGCGGCCAGTGATGCAAAAAGAAATAAAACCGTAAGAAAATGCCGGCAGAACACGCTCAAAGATACTTTTACTTAATCAGGTTTAAAACTCTGCATGAAAGACAGCACGAGCATATCAAAATCCTTACCATTTCCGATAAATTCAGTCTCAATCGGTAAATAAAAAACAGGGAGTTGTGAAATTGCGCTCCTCAATTCCTCCCGCTGAAGCTTAACCATATCCTTCTCGGTGGTCAGGATACTCACCTCACCTTCCGGATATTTCTTTAACAGCGATGAAAGTTCCAGGAGGTCACCGGCCGTAAACACATAGTGATCGCGAAACGCAACGTGCTTTACCATCGTGTAGGATTTACGCACATAATCCTCCAGGATATGGGCATTGGCAATGGCAGAAACCAGGATAACTTGCTTTAAAAGTTTTGCTTCAGGCCTTCCAAATCCAACCGGCTCACCATAGCGGATTTTTGAAAAGAAGACCGGCTTATCCGAGTAATTTCGTACAGCGTTTTCAAACTCCATTATTTCATCTTCGCTTACTTGTGGCGGACACTTTGTAACCACCACTACGTCTGCGCGTTTAGCACCTGATTTGGCTTCCCTGAGCCTTCCTGCAGGAAGCAGATAATCATTAAAAAATGGATTGCTGTATTCTGTCAATAAAATGCTTAGCCCGGGAATAACACTACGGTGCTGATACGCATCATCCATGATCACTGCGTTTATATTCTCCAATTCCTGAAGCAGCATGGGAATGGCGTAGGCCCTGTCTTCACCTACCACAACGTTTATGTCAGGTGTGAATTTTTTGTAGATCTGAAACGGCTCATCTCCTACCGTTGAAGCAGTGTCACTTGGACTTGCAATCTTAAATCCTTTTGTTTTTCTCCCATAGCCCCGGCTGAGGGTAGCAAGTTTATATTCGGATTGTAACAAGCGGATCAGGTACTCAACCATCGGAGTTTTACCGGTTCCGCCCACTGCCAGGTTGCCAACGCTGATTACCGGGATATCAAACCGGGTAACGGGCTTATACCCCCTGTCGAAAAGTTTGTTGCGCAATGCGGTAATCGCATCGTACAAAACCGCAAACGGAAAGAGCAAAAACCTCAAAACAGACATGAATAAAAGTGTAGTTTTGCCTACAGGCCGTAAAAATACAACAACGGCTGCATGAAGTATTAACGATGAAAGTAAAAGATATTACCGAATACCTGGAAACAATTGCTCCCAAAGCTTACCAGGAGTCGTACGATAATTCAGGGTTGCTTACCGGTGAGCCCTCACAGGAAATAACCGGAGCATTGGTAACGCTGGATTGCATTGAGGAGGTGGTAGACGAAGCCATTACCAAAAAAGCAAACCTGATCATCGCGCACCATCCCATCATCTTTAAAGGACTGAAGAAAATTACCGGGAGCAATTACGTTGAGCGGACTATCCTAAAAGCGATCCGGAACAACATCGCGATTTATGCGATCCATACCAACCTGGATAATGTACACACCGGAGTTAATAAAAAAATTGCGCAGAAGATCGGGTTAAAGAATTTAAAAGTGCTCGCCCCGAAGCACGATACCTTAACCAAGCTGGTAACGTTTATTCCAAAAGATCATACCGATAACGTTTTACAGGCTTTATATAAAGCCGGTGCAGGCCAGATTGGCGACTATAAAAACTGCAGCTTTCAAACCGAAGGAACGGGAACGTTTATGCCTGCCGGAGATGCCAGCCCGCATACCGGCAAAATCAACGAACAGGAGAAAGTTGCCGAAGACCGGGCCGAAGTAATTTTTGCAACCCACCTGGAGGGCAGGATTATCGGTGCGCTGAAGGCTTCCCATCCTTACGAAGAGGTGGCTTACTACCTTACCCGGTTGGCCAATGTGAACCAGGAAGTCGGTTCGGGCATGGTGGGCGAACTGGAACAGCCGTTGGAACCAATCGAATTTCTGAAGCGTTTAAAAAGCAGTATGAATTTGACTGCGATCAGGCATACACGCTTATTGGATCAAAAAGTGAAAAAAATAGCCGTTTGTGGCGGTTCGGGCAGCTTTCTGCTCCCGCAGGCTATCCGTTCGGGGGCCTGTTTTTTTGTAACGGCAGACTTCAAATACCATGAATTCTTTGATGCGGAGGGCAAAATCACGATTGCCGACATCGGGCACTACGAAAGCGAGATTTTCACGAAAGAGCTGTTAAAGGAGATTTTAACCGAAAAATTTCCTACTTTTGCGGTCAATTTTTCTACGACTGACACGAATCCTGTACGATATTTTAACTAATTAATGGAAAATCAAACCGTAGCACAGAAACTCGAGGCCCTTGTAAAACTACAAAGCATCGACACCAAACTAGACGAACTCAAAAAATTACGTGGCGACCTGCCGGATGAAGTTCAGGACCTGGAGGATGAAATGGTCGGATACAATACCCGCCTCGAGCGCCACCAGGCCGAGCTAAAAGAAATCGAAGATAACATTAAGAAAAGCAAAGAGGCCGCGAAAGAAGCCGAAAAGCTGATCAAGAAATACGCAGAGCAGCAGAAGAACGTACGCAACAACCGCGAGTTCGATGCCATCACCAAGGAAGTTGAATTACAGGAACTCGAAATCCAGATCTGCGAAAAGAAAGTGAAAGAAGGCAAGGACTTAACATCTGCCAAGAAAGCGGAGATCGAAAAAACCGAAGCCCTCATTGAAGAACGCACCTCCCACCTCGACCTGAAGAAAAAAGAGCTGAACGATATCCTCGGAGAAAGCGAAGAAGAAGAAAGAAAGCTGATGGCCGAACGCGACAAGGCTGTTAAGAAAATCGAAGACAAAGCAATCCTTAAACATTACGACAGATTACGCAGCAGCCTTTCAAACGGCCTGGCGGTAGTACGCGTGGTGCGCGGTGCAGCGGAAGGCTGTAATATCGTTATCCCTCCGCAAAAAATCGCTGAGATCCGCGAGAAGAAAAAAATTGTAATTGATGAACATTCAGGTCGTATCTTAGCGGATGTGGACATGGAGTCATTAGACGAAAGCGACAAGCCGAAAAAGGCTGGCGTAACTCCTGCTCCGACTACCCGCAGAAGAAAAACAGTTGAATAAATCACTCACGATACAACACATGAAAAAGACAGGTTTAACGATCTGTCTTTTTTTATGCACGATGGCTTGCCCCGGGCAGAACTGGATCAGCGATGAAGCCACGCTGAAATCTTATCAGCTCGCGCTGAACCTTGAGGTTAGCGAATCGCGTAATGCTATTAAGAAGGCACAGACTCCGCAGCAGTTTTATGTATCCTCGCTTTTTGAAATTCTTGAGCTGCTGATCACCGAAGATGAAGTTAAGTTTGAGCGATACGAAGATAACTGGAGCGCCAGGATCGATCTGCTTGAAGCCATCGAACCTGTTACAGCAGACGCGTTATTCACACTGGCCGAGCTCAGGTTGCAATGGGCTTTCACCTACCTGAAATTCGGGCACGAAATTGACGCAGCCTGGAACATCCGGCAGGCATATCTGAAAGTCCAGAAATGCAAAGAGAAGTTCCCTGAGTTTACACCGATCAAAAAAACTTCAGGCGTACTGGAAGTGATGCTGGGTTCTATTCCCGAAAAATATCAGTGGGTGATCAGCATGTTTGGTATGCAGGGCTCGGTAGAAAAAGGATTGCAGGAGCTTGAATCCATAAAAAACGCGAACATTGATTTAAGCTTTGAAACTGCATTGATTTACTATTTGACACAAGGTTTTATTCTCCAGCAAACCTCCCCTGCTACTGATGGGTTAAGTAAACTCATCGCGGATCATCCCGATCAGCGGCTTTTACTTTTTCTCGGTGGGTGTGTGGCAATCAAAAATTCCGAAAGCGAAAAAGCGCTGGGGTATTTTAACACGCTACAGGAAAATCAACAAGGCCTGCCCATTGCGTACGCAGATTATCAAACTGCCGAAGTGTATCTGCACAAGGGCGACTACAAATCTTCAATTGAGTTCTATCAAAAATTTCTTTCCGGTTATACCGGATTGAATTATATAAAAGATGCGCATTACAAGATTGCGGTCTGTTACTGGCTACAGGGCAAATCAAAAGACGCTCAGAAATATTTCACGAAAGCAAAAACAGCGGGCAACGAATCAACCGAAGCGGATAAGTATGCGGCAAGAAGCTTAGCAGAAAATAGTAATCCCAACGTTAAGCTTTCCAAGCTCCGGTATGCAACGGATGGAGGGTATTATGCTGAAGCTGAAAAAATAATCGCTGCCATAACCGATGCTGATCTTCCTTCCAAAAAAGAAAAGATTGAATTCGCCTATCGTAAGGCGCGGCTTTATCACAAAAGCAATTCACTTGCGGAGGCAAAAAAATCCTACCTGCAAACCATCTCCGAAAGCGGTAAAGAAAACTGGTACTTCGCCCCCAATGCCTGTTTACAGTTGGGTTATATTTTCCAGGATGAGAACGATCCGAAGGAGGCCCGGAAGTATTTCGAAAAAGCGCTCACCTATAAAAAGCACGAATACAAAAACAGCATCGACAGTAAGGCAAAGTCTGCCCTGGCGCGGTTAAAAAAATAATTCGCGGGCTTGCGCCGCGATCCCCATCAATCTGCTCTACAAGGTGATGTCCGCCCGGATGAATCCCTTCGGACGGGCCGGGATAAACACGGCAAGAATCAATTATTATCAATGGCCGGCCTCAAGTGAGCCGTGCTGTTGTGCAGTTCCACCGAAAACATCGAACCTGTATAATTCAAAATGTACAGGCAGCAATTTTCGTGTTCAAACATATCCATGCTCTTCAGCGGATAGTTTAATAAATGACATAACAGAATTCTTATCGCACGGCCGTGCATACAAATCAGTACATTCTTTTCTTCCGTATGCGACATAATGTGATCCACCGCAGGCTTCATCCGTTTCACCACATCATCCGGACTTTCACCGCCTTCAATGCGTAACGAGGTATCGCCCCGCTGCCATTCACTCAGCATGTGATGATAGTATTTATCTTCTTCCGGGGTGATCGGCTGGCCTTCCTTCTTTCCCCAACTGATTTCGTTGAGTCCTGCCAGCGCTTCCGTTGGAATGCCCTGTTCAATAAACCGGGTTACGGATTCCTTTGTTCTTTTCAGTACCGAGGTATAAACCTTGTCAAACTTTACAGCCCGGAAGGCATCATAAAATGCCTGCGCCTGCGCTTTACCTTTTTCATTTAAGCTGCTGTCAACACCACTCCCCTGCACGATGCCCCGCGCATTAAAATCAGTCTGGCCATGACGAACGATGTAAACTTTTTTGGTGTTCAATTTTCAGCTATTTTGGCGCGCAAAAATAGGGAAATAAACTTGAACCGCACGATCTTGTAAAAACGCAATCCCCGATAGCTATCGGGATTGCGTCTCTACGCACAACCCGCTTTATACAACCATATGCCATTATTTAACCCCAACATAACCTTAGAGGCCCTCAACAAAATGTCCGTGAATACAATGGTCACACACCTGGGCATTGAGTTTACCCGCATCGGAGAAGATTTTATTGAAGCAAAAATGCCTGTGGATCACCGCACGCATCAGCCCATGGGACTGTTGCATGGCGGAGCTTCTGTTGTACTCGCGGAAACGCTCGGCAGTATGGCTGCGGCTTGTTGCATCGATCTGACCAAACAATATTGTGTCGGTCTCGATATCAATGCCAATCACATTAAAAGCGTACGTGAAGGCTTTGTTACCGGAATAACAAAACCTGTACATGTCGGAAAGAAAACACAGGTTTGGGAAATTAAAATCACCAACGAGCAAAATGAATTAGTGTGCATCAGCCGGATTACCATGGCTGTTATTGATAAAAAATAATCCAGTGGAGAAAGCAGTGAGCATATTGGAACGAACAGCAAAGCCCGGTGAGGCTGAGCTGTTTGAGATTTTACTCAACCAGGCATTCGAAAACGATTATTCTTTTGCCTTATGGCGATTACCGAACGAGCAGACAAAAAATCTGGTCCTCTCTTTTTCGGCTGACCCGTTAGAACCAAAAGCAATCCTCGAAGATTTATCATCAGGATTTATTTTCGCACCGTTTGATAAAACCAAAAACCGTTATTATCTGAAAGCTGATTTACTGTTTACGTTTTCAGAAGGGACCTTACAAGAGCCAGCGAATTCGAAGCAAACTTCCTCACAACACTGGCTGAACGAGGTGGTTGCAAAAGCCTCTCCTAAAAACAATAAGAATTTCTTTTACAGAGAATCCACGAAGGGCGCGGACAGCGATAAAGAAACGTATGAACGGCTCGTCAGAAAAAGTATTGATCAGATCGAAGCTGGCACATTTGAAAAAATTGTACCCTCGCGTTTAAAACACGTTGATCTTGCGGAATCGTTTGATGTGATTGAAACGTTTCAAAAGCTTTGCGATGCATATCCGAATGCGATGATATCGTTTGTCAGCATTCCAACTGTTGGTACATGGATCGGTGCATCGCCCGAATTATTGATCCAGGTTGAAAACAATCACATCTTTAAAACTGTTGCGCTGGCCGGAACAAAACCTTTCGAGCCCGGAACAAACACTAAGAACGTAGCGTGGACACAAAAGGAAATTGAAGAGCAGGCCTTAGTTTGCCGTTACATCATCAGCAACTTTAAGAAGATCAGACTGCGTGAATACGATGAACAGGGCCCGAAGACGATCGTTGCCGGAAATGTGATGCACCTGAAAACTACGTTTGCCGTTGATATGAAGGAAACAAATTTTCCGCAGCTTGGATCCGTGATGCTTCAGCTCATCCATCCTACTTCAGCAGTATGCGGGATGCCGTTAGAAGAATCGCTGGCTTTCTTAAAAGAAAACGAAGGCTATGATCGCGAATTCTACTCAGGCTATCTCGGGCCTGTTAATATCAACGATACCATTAGTTTGTTTGTTAATCTGCGTTGCATGCAGGTGACCGGAAGTCAGGCGATACTCTATGCAGGAGCAGGTGTTACGGCCGATTCTGTTCCGGAAAGCGAATGGGAAGAAACGGAGATCAAGCTCAATACACTCTTGAAAGTCATTCACGTGTGAGTTTACAGCCCATTTACGATATCGCTGAAATCTGCACCCGCAAAAAAGTAAGTCATGCAGTTTTATGCCCGGGTTCGCGTTGCGCCCCGTTAACAATTGCCTTTTCACGGCATGACAAGATCAGCACCCGCACATTCAGCGATGAACGCAGCGCGGGATTTGTTGCACTGGGCATTGCCCAGCAAAGCGGAAACCCGGTGGTAATGGTTTGCACTTCGGGAAGTGCGGCCTACAACTTCGCCCCCTCTGTAGCGGAGGCTTTTTTTGCCCAGACACCGTTGCTGATTTTTACAGCCGATCGCCCGGCTGAATGGATTGCGCAGCATGACGGCCAAACCATTCACCAGGAAGATTTATTTGGCAAGCATGTGAAGAAATCGTACCAGTTGCCGCAGACTTACGATCATGCCGATGAACAATGGGCGGTGAACCGCATTATCAACGAGGCCATCAATCTTTCGATGCAGGAACCGAAAGGTCCCGTTCACATTAACGCGCCATTCCGCGAACCATTTTATCCCGATCCGAAGGAGAAGATTACGTTCTCAAAAGATGTACGCATTGTGGATGAAGTTGTCAATCATTTTACGTTGTCTGCCGAGCAGGCTGAACTGCTTAAACGCGAATGGAGCAGGTACAATAAAATCCTCGTAGTGGCCGGTCAGCATGATTATGATAATACATTGTTGTCCTCCTTGCAGAACTTTACGCAAACGCAGCCGGTTGCTGTCGTGGGGGATATTATCTCAAACATCAATTCAATCGAAAGTGTTGTGCGGCATACCGATGTTTTTCTTATGCATGCACCCGATGATGTAAAGAAAAGTCTGCGCCCCGATTTGCTGATCACGTTCGGCAAATCCGTAATCTCAAAAAGCCTGAAATTATTCCTGCGGAAATATTCGCCCAAAGCACACTGGCACATTCAGCCTGCGGGGGCGGTAGCCGATCCTTTCCAAAGCATCACAAAGGTGATCCATGTCTCGCCTGTTTCATTCTTTGATTCGTTACAAACGACTGAGAAGTCAAAGGTGTTTGAAAAGCAGAAGCAGAGCAATTACCAAAAATTGTGGGAAGCAGAAGAACATCGTGCGGAACGCAGCCTGAAAGATTTCTTCCCAAAGGAAGCTTTTGGCGAGCTTGAACTTGTGCATGAAGTAATCCGGCAGCTTCCTCCGCTTTGCAATTTGCATTTGGCCAACAGCATGAGCGTCCGGTATGCGAATCTTGTAGGGCTGAATGATCCTAAAAAAAATATCAACGTGTTCTCAAACCGCGGAACGAGCGGCATTGATGGCTGCACAAGCACTGCAGTCGGTCATAGCCTGATCAATGAACTGCCAAACTTTTTGATTACCGGTGACCTGGCCTTCTTTTACGACCGCAACGCCTTCTGGCATAATTATAATTTACCAAACTTACGTATCGTGCTGCTCAACAACCATGGCGGCATCATTTTTAAGATGATTGACGGGCCGGGAACGTTACCCGAAACCGATGAGTATTTTGTAACCAAACAACACCTCAACGCTAAAAAGCTTTGCGAAGAATTTGATTTCGATCACCTCAAGCTTGACAACAAGCGCAAGATCAAAAACACCTTAAAAGATTTCTTCGATTTCGATGGGCGCACAAAAATACTCGAGCTCGAAACCGGAATTGATCAGAACAAAACTATTTTTGACAGCTTAAAACAGAAAATCAAGAAAAGCTATGACCGC
This sequence comes from uncultured Roseivirgaceae bacterium, assembly GCA_964538575.1. GTDB lineage: Bacteria > Bacteroidota > Bacteroidia > Cytophagales > Cyclobacteriaceae > UBA2336. The sequence goes on along the minus strand of CAZIGG010000095.1, from coordinate 817 downwards.
TAACTATCCCTGGCAGCAGATAAAAGAATACAAGGAAATACTGTTCCATAAATACGATGGCATTGCGCGCATCAGTATCAACCGGCCGCATGTACACAATGCATTCACTCCGCTAACGGTGAAAGAAATGATCGATGCGATGTATTACTGCCGTGAGGACGGTGATATCCGCGTGATTGTATTTACCGGTGAGGGCGGAAAAGCATTTTGCAGCGGTGGTGATCAAAGTGTTCGTGGGCATGGCGGATATGTAGGCGAAGACACTACTCCGCGTTTAAACGTGCTTGATCTTCAGAAATTAATCCGCTCCATTCCTAAACCCGTTATCGCAGCGGTTGCCGGCTGGGCGATTGGTGGCGGGCACGTACTCCACGTAGTGTGCGATCTTACCATTGCTGCGGATAATGCACGCTTCGGACAAACCGGCCCGAAAGTAGGAAGCTTTGATGGCGGCTTTGGCGCTTCATACCTTGCCCGCATTGTCGGGCAAAAGAAAGCCCGTGAGATCTGGTACTTGTGCGATCAGTACGATGCGCAGGAAGCATTGGATATGGGCTTAGTGAACAAAGTTGTTCCATTAGATAAACTTGAAGAAACCACGGTTGAGTGGTGTAAAAAAATTATTGCAAAAAGTCCGCTGGCGTTGCGTATGCTTAAGGCTTCGTTCAATGCCGAGCTTGACGGTCAGGCCGGAATCCAGGAGCTTGCCGGAAATGCTACGTTGCTTTACTATTTAAGTGATGAAGCCAAGGAAGGCAAGAATGCGTTTCTCGAAAAACGCGATCCGGACTGGTCGAAGTACCCGAAGTTTCCTTAG
>CAZIGG010000094.1:0-11732 GCA_964538575.1 uncultured Roseivirgaceae bacterium | reverse complement strand
TCTTTGTCCGGACGGCCGTTATTTTTATAACGGGCTCTTTTCCTTTTTTGCTGCTGTCTACACTTGTCAGGTAAAGAACGCCATTTTTAACAGTTGCTTCCCATTCTGTAACCGCTTTATTAGCAGCTTCAATTTGCACGGAAGATGTGGTTTCGTTGGTTGTATACAGTGCTTGCGAGGAACCAAAATGATTACCCGTGCTCACAAACTTGCCATCTTCGCTGAAATAAAGCGTTCCGGCCTTCATCGAATTTTTGTTGTTGCTTGTTATCTTGGTTACCGTCCATTTACCCTGAAGCGAATCAAGAAGGGTTTGCGAAAATGCGCTTTGCAAGCTTACCAGCAGCACCGCAGTTATGATTAAACGTTTCATAATGTTGTTATTTTTTCAGAGAGGTAATGAAAACTTTGTGCCATAGCAGAAAGCAAGTTTTTTGATACAGATAATCATTGGCGGGGGAGAACTTTCTACAGTTTTTGAGATTTGAATAACAGAAGTTAACCCTGGTTTTTTGTTCTGAAATGGGTATCGGAATGCCTACTTTCCTTATCTTTTCGTGTGCTAAAGAGCCAGACCAACACCACTTCCAGAAACAAAGCCGTGCTAATCCGGGGTGGTCGCGGATACTTTGACCTGCTGAAAAAACTGATCAATGGAGCGGAACACCTCATACATTTTCAGTTTTACATTTTCGAACCCGATAAAACGGGAAGAGAAATCGCAGATGTACTGATCGCTGCCGCAAAACGAGACGTAAAAGTTTATGTGTTGCTCGATGCCTACGGTTCGCAAAAATTATCAAAATCAATTATTGAAGAATTTCGCGCTTCGGGAATTCATTTCCGGTGGTTCCAGCCTTTCTTCAAAAGCAGAGAATTTTACCTGGGCCGCAGGCTTCATCATAAAGTTGTGGTGATTGACAGTTATCATAGCCTGGTGAGTGGACTAAACATCAGTGACCGGTATAACGACATGCCCGGAGAACCTGCCTGGCTCGATTGGGCCATGCATTGCGAAGGAGAAGTATCGCTTCAGCTTGAAGACATTTGCCGGAAAAGAATGAAGCTGAGAGCCCCTGCAAATCATCCAAAGCCTGACATACAAGCTCAGAGTTGTGAAATTGGCGTTCGCGTTAACGATTGGGTTGGCAGGCGGCAGGAAATAACCCGAACGTATCTTAACATGCTTAACGAAGCCAGTTCGCATGCGGTGATTATGACATCGTATTTTATGCCGGGCTATTATTTCAGAAGGAGCCTTAAGGCAGCAGCCAGGCGCGGTGTTAAAGTTCAGATGATCTTAACAAGAGACTCTGATGTTCCGGCTGCCAAATATGCAGAACGGTACATGTATGAGTGGCTGTTTCGCAATAATATTGAGGTATGGGAGTACCAGAAAAATGTGCTGCATGGTAAAATTGCTGTAGTGGATAGAAAATGTGCAACGGTTGGCTCTTACAACGTAAACAACCTCAGCGCGTATGCCAGCATTGAACTTAACCTGGAGGTTATTAATCATGCATTGGTGAACAATATTGAGAAACGCCTGCAGGATATTATTTTAAATGATTGTAAGCAGATCACACCGGATGTTTATAAAGAGCATTCAAATTTTTTAACCCGCTTGCTGCAAGGTACAGCGTATAATATGTTCCGGTTTATGCTGTTTATTTTTACCCTTCGGATCAGGCACCCGGAATAATTAATCTGTTGTCATCCCGGGAAAACGAGCCTGCCGACAGGATAACTAATTCCCCTTGATTCTATTCCAAAACGACCGAAGCGTTTTCTTATTCCAGCCCGTGAACCTTCCGCGCTGAACAACCAGCAGATTCATATCCGGCTTCTCTAAAAAGAAATAGAAAACAAATTTCGCGCGGGGTGTATCCCAGCCGGCAATCTGCCCGAAGCGGAGATCATTGAGCACTACTGTTTCCTCCACCTTTTCAATGGTATAATACCCTTGCGAGAACCGTTTAAGCTTGGCGACTTCATCCTGGTTGCTTACGCCCTTCAGTAAATGATTGTTCTGCGGATAGTATTCCAGGTGAATGTTCCTGTCACGATCAAAAATGGAGCTGTAACCGATGTAAAAGCCCGAGTCTGCTTCCGCCACCACATACCATAGCATGTTGTTTAACGGAGCAGGAGAAGTGAAATATTTTTTAAGCGTAAATCCATGTTGTGCAAAAGTTTTTTCTGCGCGACTATTAATAACTGTTTTGTTAAGCAGGCAAACGCTCATATAGCTGACGCTGATCAGTAACGTCAGCACGGCAAGCTTTAAACGTTTAGGATTTGATCGCTTCATGCTGATCAGCGTGATCATGGCGATTAACGGCCAGATCGTGAAGAATGGATCGGCAACAAAAATTACATTAAACGAGATGCGCTGATCAGTGAACGGTTCAAACAATCCTGTGCCGTATGAATTGAGCGAATCCAGCGTCAGGTGCATCAATATTTCTGTCCCCAGGAAAATCATCCAGTGTTTAACCGTGAAGTTATCGTCACCGCGGATGAGGCGTTTCATCAGGTATGCCAGGCCAACAGTTGCCAGGATTCCGAACAGGAAAGAATGCGTTATCCCGCGATGGGCCAGCAGATCATCAACCGGAGTGTTAAAGAACCCGAGTACAAAATCAATATCCGGCAGGCTTTGAGCGGCTGCGCCAATGATCATTGCCTTCTTGCCCAGCGATTTGCCAGCGAAGACTTCCCCGATAACCGCCCCCAGGGCAATGTGTGTTAATGAATCCATGTGTCAGCGCAAGGCTTTGGGATAACCGCAAGTAAGGTAAGCAGCCGGATTTTCCCGTAAAAAAACTGAAATTTCGAATTTTTATGTGGATAATATTCTACACGCTATCATAATAAATTTTACTTTTACCGGCCTTAACAGGATTTACAAACAATGCTGATGGATCCGTTTTTTGGCACAATTTCTATCATGCTCCTTGCACGACAGATCCCATGAAGATTAGGAATATTTTACTCCGCGCTGCTGACATTTTTAAGTTTATTAGGAATTTCTTCAAAGAAGCGCTGTTTCCTCCATACGAAACAAAAGAAATTTTAAACCAGTGCTACATCGTTGGCAACCGGTCGTTATTCCTCATTGCGTTTACCGCATTTCTGGCGGGCATCGTGTTTACCAAACAATCACGGCCTTCACTTGCATCGTTTGGCGCTGAATCCTGGCTCCCTTCGCTGGTATCACAGGCCGTAGTAAGATCACTCGGGCCACTCATCACCGGGTTAATTTGTGCGGGTAAACTGGGCTCAAACATTGGCGCAGAGCTCGCCAGCATGCAGGTAACCGAACAGATTGATGCCATGGAAGTGTCCGGTACACGGCCATTCTCGTATTTGGTGGTAACGCGTGTGATTGCAACCACCTTAATGCTGCCGTTGCTGGTTGTGTTTGCAGATATTGTTGCCCTCCTCGGTTCGTTCATGATGGTTAACTCGATCAACAGTACAAGCTTTGCGCTGTATTGCAACGAAGCTGCTGCATCGATAAGCTATACCGACATCTGGTCGTCCGTTGTTAAATCAGCATTGTTCGGATTTGCCATTGGCATCATTAGTTCATACGCTGGCTTTCACTCCGACAAGGGAACAACCGGTGTAGGCAAAGCGGCAAACATTGCAGTTGTTATCTCCATGATGTTTATTTTCATCATTGACTTGATTGTTCTTCAGGTTGTAAACTTATTCTTCCGATGAGCAAATCCGCTAACCATAACGTACAGGTGAATAAAGGCAACCGGGTAGTCGAGGTACGGGACCTTAACAAAAGCTTTGGCGACCGGGAGATTCTGAAAAATGTTAACCTGGAACTTTTCGAAAACGAAAACCTGGTTATCCTCGGAAAATCCGGGGCGGGTAAGTCTGTTCTTATTAAGTGCATGATCGGGTTGATCAAAGCCGATTCCGGCTATATCAATATCCTGGGGTATGAGGTTAATAATCTATCAGCAAAAGAATTAAATGAGTTGCGCATAAAGGTCGGGTTCTCTTTTCAGTTGAGCGCCTTATATGATTCCATGACTGTTCGCGAAAATTTAGAGTTTCCGCTTAAGCGGAATCTGAAAATATACGACAAGAAAGTACTGGACGAAAAAGTAATGAAGGCATTGGAAGATGTTGGCCTGGCGCAGTCTGCCGACCAGCTTCCTGCTGAACTTTCAGGCGGGATGAAGAAACGAATCGGCATTGCCCGTACGCTTATTCTCAACCCGGAAATCATGCTGTACGATGAACCGACTGCCGGCCTTGATCCGATTACGGCAGGTGAAATCAACGAGCTTATATTAGAGGTACGCGATAAATACAAAACCGCATCCATCATTATCACCCACGACTTAAGCTGTGCCCGGGCGACTTCCGACCGGATCATCGGGTTATTTGACGGGTACAATAAAGTAGAAGGAACATTTGAGGAGTTGAAAGCTTCACCGAAGGACGAACTTGAATTATTTTTCAATTATTAATCATCAGTATCTATGGATAACCAGGAAGCAAAACGGAATATTAAGCTTGGAGCCTTTGTGATTGGCGGAGTTGCTTTATTCCTGATCACACTATTTTACCTGGGAAGGGAGAATAACATTTTTAATAAAACCTTTACCGTATCAGCCATCTTTAAAAATGTTGAAGGGTTAAAAGAAGGCGATAACGTTTGGCTGTCCGGTGTGAAAATAGGCACAGTAAAGAAAGTTTCCATTACAGATGAAGGAAGAGTTATCGTAAGCCTTTCTCTGAAAGAAAAGCAAAACGAGTTCATTAAAAAGGATGCAACGGCCAATATCGGCTCCGATGGGTTGGTGGGAAATAAGATTGTGATTATACGGCCCGGCACAGCTCCGGAAACAATTCAAGATAATGATACGATAAATTCATTTTCGCCCACCGATACGCAGGAACTGTTTAATCTCGCCAAAGAGGTAGGTACAGATATTAAAGTCATCACTACGGATTTAAGATTGATAACGGGTAAGATCAATGAGGGTGAAGGTGTGATTGGTGAGTTGCTGAACGAAGGCGAAATGGCCAAAGAACTACGGGCATCAATGGCGGCTATCCGCAAAGCAAGTGAAAATGCCACGCGCGCAACAAATGAAATTAACAAGATATTAGTCGAGATCAACCAGGGCGATGGTTTGATGACCAAATTGATCCGCGATACAACGTATGCTGCACAGTTTAGCCGGACAATGGAAAATGTTGAGCAAGTGGGTGAAAATGCCCGCAAGATGGCTGCTGACCTGAAAGAAGTAACGGATAAAATGAACGACAGGAATAACGCTATAGGCGTATTGCTGACCGATAGTGTTTTTGCTGAAAAGCTGAGAAGCACCATGATCAATGCCGAAAAATCATCAGCCAAGCTGGATGAAAACCTGAAGGCCATGCGTTCAAGCTGGCCTTTTAAAAAGTATTTTAAAAAGAATCCTCCCGAAACTAACTAGTGGAATTTACAACCGAGATACTCATAAGCTTACTTACCCTGACATTCCTTGAGATTGTTCTGGGAATTGATAACATCGTTTTTATCTCCATTGTTGGCAGCAGGCTGCCGGTTGAACAACAAAGGAAAGTCAGGATATTAGGGTTGACGCTGGCTCTGGCCGGCAGAATCCTGCTGCTTTTTGGGATTGGCTGGATCATTGGCTTAACCAAACCCATCTTTACAATCAATGATTTTGCTTTCAGCTTCCGCGATTTGATTTTGATTGCGGGCGGATTATTCCTGATTGCCAAGAGTACTTCAGAGATGCATAAGAAACTTGAAGTTTCAAAAGAAGAGGAAGAGACTGCGCTCCGGAAGTATACGTTACGTTCCGCCATTGTTCAGATTCTTTTATTGGACCTGGTTTTTTCGCTCGACTCTATTATTACAGCCGTTGGCCTCGTAGATGAGATCTACATCATTGTTATTGCAATCGTTATTTCGATGGCTGTAATGCTTATTTTTTCAAAGGCTATTAGCGATTTTATCAGCAACCACCCGACCATGAAGATGCTTGCCGTGGCCTTCCTGCTCATGATCGGAACCGTACTGGTAATTGAAGGCTTGCATGTGCATGTGCCGAAGGGTTACATTTATTTCTCGATGGCTTTTGCGCTGGGTATTGAGCTGCTCAACATGCGCATCCGGAAAGTTCAAAAGCCAAAAGCGTAATTTCTGACTGTTTTGCTACCTTGTTCGGGTAATCTGAACCTGTATGAAACGTTTTATCCTTTGCGCCCTGATTTTTGTTGTACTATCTGCCGGTGCACAGTCACGCAGAAAAATCGATTTTGACAACGACTGGAAATTCGCGCTGGGCCACGCAGCCGATGCGACAAAGGATTTTAATTATTCCATCGCCAACATTTTTGCCAAATCCGGCAAAGCTGAAAACACTGCCATTGATCCTAAGTTTGATGACAAAGCCTGGAACGATGTCACGATTCCGCACGATTGGGTAGTAGCGCTTCCCTTTGAGCATTCACCCAGCTTTGATGTGATGGCACATGGATACAAACCGGTGGGCGGGTTGTATCCGCAAAACAGCATAGGCTGGTACCGCAAACATTTTACCATCAATAAGGCTGATTCAGGCCAGCGGTTTACCATTCAGTTTGATGGAATTTTCCGTGACGCAAAAATCTGGTGCAATGGATTTTATCTTGGTAATAATGAAAGCGGTTACGTGGGAGTAACATACGACATTACAGATTACATCAACTATCAAAAAGAGAATGTGTTAACTGTTCGGGTTGATGCTTCACAATATGAAGGTTGGTTTTATGAAGGAGCCGGAATCTACCGGCATGTTTGGCTGAACCAGTTTCAAAATATTCACATTGAAGAGAATGGAGTTTTTGCGCATAGTTTTGTACGAGACAATCGGGCATACATCTCTGTTTCCACAACACTGAATAATAAAAACCTGGGCGATCTTTCCGAAAACGTTCAGGTGTATTGTTACCTCGCTGATCGAAATGGAAAGGAGATAGCGCGCAGCCCGGTAAACAATATTGTGATTGACGCTCGCCAAACACGCACGGAAACTCAATTAATTTCAATTCAGAACCCGCGTTTATGGTCTTTGGAGGATCCTTATCTCTATAAAATTATTGCTGTAGTTAAATCAGAAAATTCAATTATTGATTCACAACGCATACGTTTTGGTATCCGCACCGTTACGATAGAAGCTTCAACAGGCGTGTTTCTGAATGGAAAGCATGTAAAAATTCAGGGTGTGAATTGTCACCAGGATCATGCAGGCGTTGGCAGCGCTTTGCCAGACCGGCTTCAATATTATCGGATTGAACTACTAAAAGAAATGGGTGTAAATGCCTACCGGGCCAGTCATAATGCCCCCACACCTGAGTTGCTGGATGCCTGCGATAGTTTGGGTATGCTTGTAATTGATGAGCAGCGGCTTCTGAACAGCAGTCCTGAATACATCGATCAGTTAGAGCGGTTAATTAAACGAGACAGGAATCATCCGTCTGTTTTTCTTTGGTCAATCGGTAACGAGGAACAAGGAATTCAGGCGAATAGTGTTGGGAAAAGAATAGCGCAAACGTTATTGGATAAACAGATGGAACTGGACCCTACGCGTTACAGTACCTATGCCGCTGATTTAGGCAATGTGTTTAATGGAATCAATGAAGTCATTCCCGTGCGCGGATTTAATTACCGCATCGGCAGCATTGATGATTACCATCGCGATCATCCCTACCAGGCAACACTGGGCACCGAAATGGGCAGCACCGTAACTACACGCGGGATTTTAAAAATAGATTCGGCAAAAGCATATCTGCCCGATCAGGATATAACTTATCCGTGGTGGGCGAGTACGGCCGAGCAATGGTGGACGATCGCAGCCGACCGGCCCTGGTTTATGGGCGGTTTTGTCTGGACGGGTTTTGACTATCGTGGTGAACCCACACCGTTTGAATGGCCAAACATCAACTCGCATTTCGGAATTATGGATATGTGCGGGTTTCCTAAAAACATTTATTACTACTATCAATCCTGGTGGAGAACCGATAAAGATATAATTCATATTTCACCGCATTGGAATTGGAAAGGCAATGAGGGGGAAACCATAAAAGTCTGGGTAAACAGCAATGCGGAAACCGTTGAACTTTTCCTGAATAAGAAGAGTCTTGGTAAAAAAGAAATGGCGCGGAACCGTCATTTAGAGTGGGATGTAAAATACGCACCCGGAACGCTTGAAGCTGTTGGATATCGCAACGGAAAAAAGATTTCCGCGAAGCAGGTAACAACGGATGAGGCTTACAGCATTCACTTGGCAGCAGACCGCACCATCATTAATGCCGATGGCAAAGACATCTCTATTATTAATGTGATCGTAAAAGACAAAAAAGGCCGTGAAGTTCCGGATGCCAGTAACCTGATTGAATTTTCATTGAAAGGTAATGGAAAAATCCTGGGCGTAGGTAATGGTGACCCCAGCAGTCATGAGCTGGATCAATACACCGATGGGAAATGGAAGCGTAAATTGTTTAGCGGGAAGTGTCAGTTGATTGTGCAGGCGGGAATGACTTCAGGTACGATTGAGATTGAAGCTACGAGTTCAGGATTGATTTCCAGTAAGCAGTTAATTCAATTGAAATAATTGTTTATAGTACGTCATGTCGAGCGTAGCGAGACATCCCCGTATTGAGCGCTGAGAAATAGGATTCATCAACTGAATCCCATAATTGCGTTCAGCTTTTTTGTTGTGGGCAGGTACAATGTTCTCACTCAAAATATTTCACGGTAGCTTTCCTATTTAGAAACCAGATCAATAGTCCGAATGGGATACTCCAAATGACCGCTACTACAATTGTCCATATGTTTAAAATTTCAAGTTCTTGTCCAAACGATGAACGCATTATTAACATGATTGTCCAGACAATTAAAACTTGAATAATCGAAATAACAGTTACAAATCTGTTGGCCCACAGTTTATATTTCCGAATAAATAGTCCGCCAAAAAGATAAGTTGACCCAATAGCAATCATGAATAAACACAACTCTAAATAGTGAGTAAAGATAAATTCAACAGGTGTCTGAAATGTCAGTCCAGTTTGTGAAGCTTCTCCAATTCCCAGTAAAGTCCACATTAATGCTCCCATTCCGTTACTAAAGATTATAAAGGCAGATAGAACCATGATTGCATTCCCGATTGTCTTGATTGATTTTGGTTTTTCATTTTCCATGTCTGGCCTTTTCGGTGTTCGTCTCTTTATACTTGCTCACAACCTTTGTCTATCGCAGGCAGGTTCGGAATGAGGCACAATTTAAAGTTAACACTGCTTTACTTCCTCCAGTTACTCGGGTCAACCCGCCACGATTTAAGCGAAGTAACGTCTTTTTCGTTGATATAGTTGTTTTCAACGGCAATGTTGAGCAGGTGACTGAAGTCGCTCAGGCTTACTAATGATACATCGGCATCGTAGAAGTTTCTTGCCGCAATATCAAAACCATAAGTAAAGATCGAAACCATACCCAGTACCTGGACGCCTTCCTTGCGCAAGGCTTCTACTGCTTTCAGTGAACTGCCGCCTGTTGAAACCAGATCTTCAACAACCACAACTTTCTGGCCTTTCGCAACCCGGCCTTCAATCAGGTTTTCCATGCCATGATCTTTCGGCTTGGGCCGGACGTACGCAAAAGGAAGATTGAGCGCCTCTGCTACCAATGCGCCTTGCGGAATTCCTGCCGTGGCAACTCCCGCGATTACTTCAGCATAAGAAAAATTCTCCCGGATTGCCTGTACAAGTCCGTCTTTAATCAAAGTTCTGACCTCCGGGTAGGAGAGCGACAAGCGATTGTCGCAGTAGATAGGCGATTTCCAGCCTGAGCTCCAGGTAAAAGGATTGTCTGTTCGCAGTTTGATGGCTTCAATCTGCAGCAGCATCCGGGCAACTTTGCCTGCTGTTTGTTCCTGTATTTTAATAATCGGCATAGGCGGCAAATTACGAACGCAAAGGCATACTTTCGTATCCGCGCAAAGGCATTTTTAGTATCTTGACATTTGTTTGAAAATCGGCCGTAAAAAACTGCCCAACCGCTTGTCTGCGTCCGAATTATTTATTCTTTTGCCGAGTGGATGCTGAGTTAATTGATATTTCATGATCATTTTTATTAATGACGTTCCGGTGCGCATGTACCGCCCGGACGAAAATCCCTCCGATGGCCAGTTTAACCTGGTAATCGATGCATCCTTAGAAACCATTACAAACGCCAAGCTGATCCACCACATCTGGGTGCAGAATGCCCGTGAAACGGATTTGGATATACTGTTAGGCTTTTTGAATTCACCGGTTCCCACAGCATTGTTGTCGCTTCATATTTCGCCTTTTGATTACGAGGGTCTGAAGGCATATCTCCAGAGCAAGTTCAAGGTAATTAAAGCGGCTGGCGGATTAGTTCGTAAAAAAGATAAGTTCCTGATGATCTACCGCATGAAGAAATGGGACTTGCCGAAAGGGAAAAAAGAGAAGAAGGAAAAGTATAAAGACACTGCCGTGCGTGAAATATCAGAGGAGTGTAATGTTTCCGTAAAGCTGGGTAAGAAAATATGCACTACCTGGCATACTTACACGATGAACAAGCGTGCCATGCTTAAGAAGACCCGCTGGTACGTTATGGATGTCTTGGACGATTCTAAAATGAAACCGGCCATCGAAGAAGATATTGAAGAGCTGCGCTGGATGAACCCCAAAGAGGTTTACCATGCATTGCAGCTTTCGTACAAGTCGATTGCCTACGTTTTTGAAAAATATCACGAGGTGAATTAATCACCCCCGGCATGTTAAATTGCCTTTCCTTTGCCTAAGTTATTCCCGGTGTTCACTAAGTTGAAACCGCGTTTCGCCCATTTATTTTTAAAATGACGCGATAGAAGCGCTTTTTTAACGTTAATTGACATCACAGAGGATTCCACATTTGTGGAAATTATGAACCGGAAACATCCTATGTTGTGACTTAACTTAGTATCCGGTATTCTGATGGTATCCTTAACTTTGAGTACGATGAAAAACAGATTTTTTATACTTGCAGTGCTCTTGTTGATCCAGTGCACCACAGCCCAAAACAATTCAACCAAAACCCAAGACAAAACCCCCACCGCTGATATGAGCCCATTCGATTTTGACAAAGCCTGGAAAGAAGTAACAGACTATGAAAGCAAAGGCTTGCCCGAATCGGCCTTGAAAGTGGTTAATGAAATTGAGAAGGAGGCCAAAGCAAGGAACAATTCCGGGCAGTTGGTAAAGGCTTACATCCATCAGCTCAAGTTTACAGATGTTAAGGAAGAGAATGCATTTATTAAGAACCTGACCCGGCTCAGGAGTGAAGCAGATAAAGCTTCTTTTCCCGCCAAACCGTTGTTACACTCCATGCTGGGCCAGATGTACTGGCAATACTACCAGCAGAACCGCTACGAATTTATGAACCGCAGCGAAACGGTTGACTTCGATGTAAATGATATCGAAACCTGGAGCCTCGCGCAAATTGTTTCTGAAACCACCAACCAGTACAGATTGAGCCTGGAGAATGCGGATAAAAGCAAAGCGGAGAAAGTAGATGTTTACGCACCGGTTGTATACCAGGGAAATGAACTAGGCCGTCAGCTCCGGCCGACTTTATACGACTTCATCGCACATCGCGCAGTTGATTTCTTTTCATCATCCGAACCTGAGCTGGCCAGGCCGGCTTA
>CAZIGG010000093.1:2921-11779 GCA_964538575.1 uncultured Roseivirgaceae bacterium | reverse complement strand
TTGGGCTTCATCTTTCAATACACGTTTCAGGCAATCGGAAAAACTCCGGTCAAAGAAAATATTTTCCGACTTACGCTGATCTTTTCCGGGAATACGCAATGCTTTTTCAAGGATAAAGTAGTGCATCACCGTGAGATCAAGCCTTTTAACAACATCGGGAAACTGCCATTTCATCGTGTCTAATGCTTCAGGTTTTAGCCTGATTTTATACGCATTCTCTTTAAACATCAGGCCAAAGGCCCATTGTTTCCCGGCAATGATTTCATGTAAGGTGTCAGCATCCTCTACCGGTTTGATAATAAAATCTTCCGAAAGTTTTTTAATTATTAGTTCTTCATCAAAGCCAGGAAGGTCTTTAATCAATCGATGTGTCGGAAGGATTCTAAGATCGCCCGCTTCGGTATTCGTTAAATACATCAGGTGAAAATTGTAACCTTCTTTACCCGTGTGCTTCGGGTTGGTTTTTCGCTGCTGATCCATGTAAATCAATGAGCCTTCGTACCGGTGATGTCCATCTGCGAGAATTATCTGTTTTACAGAGAGAACATCAATAAATTTCTGAACAATCTTTGCATCGTGAATAACGGCCAGTACATCCCTGACACCCTGGTAATCTTCAGCTTCGTAAACCGGATTGAGAATAGCCTCATCCATGTACTTTTCCAATTCAAAGGAAGCATCGGTATACAGGCCGTGCGTAGGACTAACATTCAATTCTGTTTTCTTCAATAATTCAATCCGGTCGTTAACCGATTTAGGAATCGTATTCTCGTGGCGGAGAATCACATCATCTTCCCAGTGATGCACGCGGATGTTGCACACAAACCCTTTGCGGCAAAATTCTTTTGAAGAACCGTATAATGTAAAATACTGATAATACACGTAGATGGCAGGCAGTCTGTCCTGAATAATAACACCCAGCGATTTCCATTGATCAAGAAGGGAAGCTGCCTGGTCTGCCGCATCCGGACCCTGAGGAACGGACAAATGAATGCTGTTATACGGATTCTGATAGAGCGCTTTACGCTGTTTCTCCGAGACAACATCAAACAGGGGAGAAGTAAGGTCGTCAATGGCTGCGTTAAGATTTTGATTGTATCGCCAGGCGCGAACGGGTTTTATTTCAGGCATGATTTGGAATGACGAATGTTGAATGACGAATTTCGAATGCCTGATTCGTCATTCTGAATTCGTCATTCGTAATTTATAAATTTATATTAAACTCTGTTTTTTCTCCATTTACTTACAGGCGCACGCACACTTTCTGTTTGTACTGTTGAACCTTTGCTTGATAACAGGTACGTACTCAACGCTGCTGCAATCCTTTCTTCATCGGCATCGGGCACTCCTGTTAGAACTTCAGGTTTAAAATATTTTGCTACAAACCCGGTGTCAAACTTGCCGCTGCGGAACGCATCGTGGTGCATTACAAAGTTGCAAAAACCCAATGTTGTTTCTAATCCGGTGATCTCGTATTCGTTAATGGCCCGGATTGTTTTTTCAATGGCCATCTCCCGTGTTTCTGCGTGGCAGATTAATTTAGCAATCATCGGATCGTAGTAAAATGGAATTTCCATTCCCTGTTCAAAGCCATCGTCTACCCGGATGCCATTGCCTTGCGGTCTTTTATAAGTCTGTAATGTTCCGATGTCTGGTAAGAAGTTGTTGGAAGGATCTTCTGCGTAAACGCGCACCTCAACCGCATGGCCGTGCATTTTTAAATCTTCCTGTTTGAACGGAAGCTTTTCACCCTGCGCAACCTTGATTTGCAGTTTAACAAGATCAATCCCTGTAACCATTTCCGTTACCGGATGCTCAACCTGTAAACGCGTATTCATTTCCAGGAAATAGAAGTTGAGATTTTCATCGAGGATGAACTCAACCGTTCCCGCGCCATAATATCCGCACGACTTTCCAACATTCACCGCGGCTTCACCCATGCGCTTGCGCAGATCGGGTGTTAATACAGACGAGGGCGCCTCTTCCACAACCTTCTGATGCCTGCGTTGTATCGAACATTCACGTTCAAACAAGTGAATTACGTTCCCGTGCTTATCGCCAAAAATCTGGAATTCAATGTGGCGCGGCTTTGTAACGTATTTCTCTATAAAAACCGATCCGTCACCAAACGCTGAAGTTGCTTCGCTTACCGCACGCTCCATTTGTTCCTGGAACTCGCCTTCATTTTCCACAATTCGCATTCCTTTTCCGCCACCGCCCGCGCTGGCTTTGATGAGGATAGGGTAGCCGATTTCACGTGCAATCTTTTTGGCTTTTTTAATATCATCAATGGGTTCGGATGTTCCGGGAACTAAGGGAACATTAAACTTTGCCACGGCTTCTTTCGCAGCAAGCTTACTGCCCATCACTTCGATTGATTTGGCAGATGGCCCGATGAAGATCATTCCGGCATCTTCAATTGCCTGCGCGAAATCTTCATTCTCGGATAAGAATCCATAACCCGGATGAATGGCCTGCGCACCTGTCTGCCTGGCAGCATCAATGATCTTTTCAATTCTCAGGTATGATTCTGACGAAGGAGGAGGCCCGATAAAAACAGCTTCATCGGCAAACCGTACATGCAACGCTTCCCGGTCAGCTTCGCTGTAAACCGCAACCGTTTTGATTCCCATCTCCCTGGCGCTGCGCATCACACGCAAGGCAATCTCACCGCGATTAGCAACCAATATCTTGCTGATTTCAGGCATAGGAAAACGTCTAAAATGCAATGCTAAACAAATAAAACGGTTGCGCCAACCAAATAACCCCTCACCCCGTCATCGTTCCGCTGACATCCCTCTTCCTGGGAGAGGGGTTTGGGGTGAGGGGTTTTTTGGTTATTTTTGCAGCAATTTTACAACCCACCTTTAATCGGATTTTAATAATGACGGACTTATTCGAAAAGCTTAAAATGGAAGCCGGCCCGCTGGCTAAGTATTCTCACCTCCCGGACGACTATTTCTTCTTCCCCAAGCTGGAAGGAGAGATCGGCCCGCACATGATTTTTAACGGCAAAAAGGTGCTGAACTGGAGCTTGAATAACTATTTAGGTCTTGCCAACCACCCGGAAGTGCGGAAAGCCGATGCGGATTCTGCAGCGGAGTTCGGGTTAGGCTACCCGATGGGTGCCCGCATGATGTCCGGTAACTCAAAATACCATGTTGAATTGGAGAAGCAGCTTGCTGATTTCGTGAAGAAGGAAGATGTTATGCTTCTGAACTACGGTTACCAGGGCGTGATCTCTATTATTGACGCCATTGTTAACCGCAAGGACGTGATCGTGTACGATGCTGAATCGCATGCCTGTATCATTGACGGTGTTCGCCTGCACATGGGCAAACGCTTTGTGTATGCACACAATGATATGGACAGCCTCGAAAAACAGCTTCAGCGTGCTACCAAGCTTGCAGATGAAACCGGTGGTGGTATTCTCGTGATCACTGAAGGTGTTTTCGGAATGTCCGGTAACATGGGTGATCTGAAAGGTATTGTTGAATTGAAAAAGAAATACAACTTCCGCTTGTTTGTGGATGATGCGCACGGCTTCGGAACGATGGGTGCTACAGGCGCTGGCGTGGGCGAGGAGCAAGGGGTTCAAAATGAGATTGATCTTTACTTCTCTACGTTTGCGAAATCAATGGCAAGCATTGGTGCATTCGTAGCCGGTGATAAGAATATCCTTAAATTTTTACGGTACAGCGTACGTTCTCAGATCTACGCCAAGTCATTGCCAATGCCTTTGGTAATAGGCGGTCTGAAGCGTTTGGAACTTGTTAAAAAGCATCCTGAACTGAGAACAAATCTGAAGAAAATCATGGCTGCCATTAAGGGCGGTTTGAAAGAAAGAGGCTTCGCGATTAACGATACACAAACCCCTCCAACACCTGTTTTATTTAAGGGCGGGGTGGGCGAAGCGGCCAACATGTCGATGGACCTGCGGGAGAATTATGGCATTTTCTGCTCGGTTGTGATCTACCCGGTGGTGCCAAAAGACGTAATTATGTTCAGAATTATCCCAACGGCCGCCCATACGATGGAAGACGTAGAACGCACGTTAACCGCGTTTTCTGCCCTAAAAACGAAGCTTGACAGTGGTTTTTACCGTAAGGAGGAGCTGGTTTCCGTAACGAAGGGGTAAAAAAAACGGGTTTCCGGGTTGATTTGTAAGGTTTTTCTTTAAATTGGCGTAAGAAAACAATTAACAATTTTAAACTTTTAGGAAAATGCAAAAATTTCAAGACCTCAAAAACCTCATCACCTCATTAGAAGGCGATGCTGAAAAGTTCTATACCAAGGCTAACAGCGCAGCGGGAACTCGTCTGAGAAAAGGCATGCAGGAACTGAAAAACTTAGCGCAAATCATCCGTGCTGAGGTTCAGGATCTTAAGAATAAAGAGTAAGGATTTTTTAAAATCTTTAATAAAAAAGGATAGCCTGAGGGTTATCCTTTTTTTGTTTGCATTAAGCCCATTAAGCGTAGAGACGCAAAATTTTTGCGTCTCTACATGAATACAAATAAACATGCATTGGAATTATTCAACCATTACCTCTTTCGCCAATCCCATTGCATTAAACCGGATTGCTAACCGGGCAATGTTATCAGCATTGTAATTCGAACATTCAGGCGCAGGCTTCAGATAATAGTAATAGAACTTCTGATTGCGCTTGTAAAGCTCATTCCGGTCGGGACGGCCGAGCAGTGCAACAACCTGCATCTCCTTTAACGCCAGCAATTTTTCTTTTTGGAATTGGATAGACTCCAGGTTCTCCGCACGGTAGGTGCCGCAGGCGTTTTTATCTTTTTGCCATTGTTCCGGGTCGAAGCCTTCGAGTTTTGGAAGTTCCTTTCCGCATGAAGAAAAAAGCATTAATAAGATGAGTGTAGAGACGCCTGCTGAGCGAAGTCGAAGCATTGCGTCTTTACCGCGAAACGATTTGAACATGCTGCTGTTGTTTGGTGATGCCGGCAAACCAGAATGCCGAAACAATAAAATAGCCTCCGGCCAGAATGTAGAGCCAGAACGAGAGTCCGTAAAGATTAACAATCACTGCCAGCAGAGCCGGGTAGAGGATGATCCGCAGCCATTCAGAAATTTTAACCCAGGCTTTGTTTTCAAATAGTACCCCGCAGTTTACAACCACAACAGAGATCAGTATAGCAATAAAGGCCTTTTCAGGTAGTGTGAACTTTGCCGTATTAAACAGGAACAATGCAGTGCCCGTAATACAAAGCACGTATTGAAATAACACGTACAGGTTTAACGACATTCCTGAAGGCTGATCATACTTTTTGTAACTCGTTTTATCCACTTCCGGAGCTGCCTGGTAGCCACCTAAATAATCCGGTAACCAGCCCGGTTTTTTGAACAGGTATTTAATCTTATCAGATACATTAGGAATGCGTTTCAGGTCTTTGCCCATATCGGCATAATGACTGAAGTTTGCCCACACGGCATTCCAGCTATTGACTGGCTTTGTTATTCCATACGTTGGCCGTTCTTCTTCTTCCTGGAATGTGCCGAACATCTTATCCCAGATAATTAATGTACCGGCATGATTCTTATCGATATACTTGGGATTGCGCCCATGATGCACCCGGTGATGGGAGGGTGTATTGAAGATGTATTCAAACCAGCCCATTTTATTGATCAGTTCCGTATGAATCCAGAATTGATATAACGTAATGAAAGCCGACATTAAGGCAAAGTGAACAGGATCAAACCCGATGATCGCGAGGGGTAAGCTAAAGGCAAATGTCCAAACCACCTGAAATGAGCTTTGGCGTAACGCTACCGATAAATTGTATTCCTCGCTTTGGTGATGCACGACATGCCCGCCCCAGAAGAGATTGATCTCATGACTCATCCGGTGTGCCCAGTAGTATGCCAGGTCGGCCAGCAGAAATAACGATAGCCAATAAAACCAGTTTGGTGTAAGCTGAAATTGTGCGAAGTTTTCAAATAATACTACGTAAACGCCAATGGCCAGGACGCGCATAAACAATCCCGAAAGCTGGGAAGTAATGCCGCAGCTTAGGTTTGCCACCGTATCGTTCAACCGGTAGAGCTTTTGATGCGAAATGCGCTCGATCACCAGTTCAACACCCATCAGGATGAAAAAAATAGGGATAGAAAGCACAATGGGGTTTAAGTTCACGCGGTTTGTTGTTTATTTGCACCTGCCTGCCGTCATCCTGAGCGAAGTCGAAGGAAGGCAGGGGTAAAGTTAGTATATGATCTTAAAAGTCTTCAAGGCTGTATGGTTTCTCTCTCTTTTGGGAGTTTTAGCCAATCTGATGTATGTATATGCCGGTTTGCCGGAACAGGTAAGCGTTGCGGAAGAGGGCGGAGCCACCACGCATGTAATGGGTAAAGAGGCATTGTTCTATTCTGCGCTGGCTTTTATCCTGATTCTCAATCTGCTGGTTTACCTCTTCTCAAAATCCATCACGCCAAGCGAAAGTTTCCGCACCTGGCTTCACGGGCAGGTGATCACACTCAACATCTTTTTTGTGGTGGGGTTCAGCTTCATCGGACTCTATAACAGCGCGGAGCATTTTGACTATGCCCGCATCGGCCCTATTATTTACGGAAGCGTGATCCTGGTCGTGTTATGGGCGATCGCGTGGCCCGTCTACTTAACAGGCCGAAGGATTTTTGCTAAATAAGCAATCTAAAACATTATTGTTTATTACTTGTCTGTCAATATGTTAACAGCATTCACCTGAGCTATTATTGTAGTTAAAGAAATGTGTCAAATTCTTGAAGTGACTTTAAAAAATGGCTTACTTAGAACCGAATTGAATTTTTCCAAGGCCCGGACGGCCTCCGACAAGGGTCGGGGCTATCCGGGTCTTACCTACAACCATTTTTTAGACTGTAGTGCGACTTGATTTTTTAGACTTTTTTAACTCTTTACAATCCTTATAAAAGATGGCGAAAGCAGAGAAGGCTCCGGCTTCCAATCAGTATGACGAATCCAGTATTAAATCCCTTGACTGGCGCGAGCATATCCGCCTCCGGCCTGGAATGTACATCGGAAAGCTGGGTGACGGGTCCTCCAAAGACGATGGTATTTATGTGCTGGTAAAAGAAGTCGTGGATAACTGTATTGATGAGCACATGATGGGGTATGGTAAATCCATCGACATCAAGATCACCGATCAGAAAGTTGTGGTGCGTGACTATGGCCGCGGTATCCCGTTAGGGAAGGTGGTGGATGTGGTGTCGAAGATCAATACCGGTGCGAAATACGATTCAGGCGCGTTCCAGAAGTCGGTGGGTTTGAATGGGGTGGGTACCAAAGCGGTTAACGCGTTATCGAACTACTTTAAAGTTCAGGCTTTCCGCGAAGGTCAAACCAAGCTGGCAGAATTCAGGAAAGGAAAGCTTACCAACGATCCCAAGCAGGGGAAGAGCAGTGAACGTAACGGAACACTGGTTGAGTTTGAGCCGGATGATTCCATGTTCAAGAACTATCACTTCATTCCGGAATACCTGGATGATTTGATGTGGAATTATGCGTTTCTGAATGCAGGACTTTCTATTAATTATAATGGGACTAAGTATTACTCTAAGGATGGTCTGCTTGATCTGTTAAAGCAGAAGAGCGATGCGGAAGAGTTGCGATACCCGATCATTCATTTTAAAGGCGATGATATTGAGGTGGCCTTGTCGCACGGAACGCAGTATGGAGAAGAATACTATTCCTTTGTAAACGGTCAGAACACCACACAGGGCGGAACACACCTTGCAGCTTTCCGGGAAGGCATTGTAAAGGGCGTTCGTGATTTTTATAAGAAGGATTTCGATGCGTCTGACATTCGCGCAAGCATCGTGGCAGCCATTGCGATACGCGTGCAGGAACCTGTATTTGAATCCCAAACCAAAACCAAGCTGGGCTCAACCAACATGGCTCCGGACGGACAATCGGTTCGCGGGTTTGTTGTGGATTTTGTCTCGAAAGAGCTTGAGATACATCTGCATAAAAATCCTTCAACAGCGGATGCAATGCTGAAACGCATTCTGCAATCCGAACGCGAGCGTAAAGACATTGCCGGGATTAAGAAGCTTGCCAATGATCGCGCCAAGAAAGCAAACCTCCATAACAAAAAGCTTCGCGATTGCCGTTACCATTTCGATGATGCGAAAGGCGAGAAAGGAGCGGAGTCAGTAATCTTCATCACAGAGGGTGATTCAGCTTCGGGTTCCATCACAAAATCGCGCGATGTGGAAACGCAGGCCGTGTTCAGCTTGCGCGGCAAGCCGCTGAACTGTTTCTCATTAACTAAGAAAGTTGTGTATGAGAACGAGGAGTTTAACCTCCTTCAGCATGCCTTGAATATTGAAGACGGTATTGAATCACTGCGGTATAATAAAGTAATCATCGCTACGGATGCCGATGTGGATGGAATGCACATTCGCCTGCTGCTGATGACATTCTTCCTCCAGTTCTTCCCGGAATTGGTGAAAGCCAACCATGTGTTTATCCTGGAAACTCCGCTGTTCCGGGTGCGCAATAAGAAAGAGACAATTTATTGCTACAGCGATGAGGAACGTCAGGCTGCGATTGCCAAACTTGGCAGCAAGCCCGAGATCACCCGTTTCAAGGGTTTGGGAGAGATCTCACCTGATGAATTCGGGAATTTCATCGGTGAGGACATCCGGCTTCAGCCGGTATTGTTAGGCAAGGAAGGCCACATCGCCAAGCTGCTCGAGTTCTACATGGGCAAGAACTCACCCGACCGCCAGGATTTTATCATCGACAACCTGAGAATTGAACTGGATAAGGTTGAAGCTAAAGAAGTTAAGGAAGAAGCTGTAGTAGAGGAAACAGAGATATAAGTTACACCGAACCAA
>CAZIGG010000093.1:0-2821 GCA_964538575.1 uncultured Roseivirgaceae bacterium | reverse complement strand
TAATGAGTAAAAAGAAAGTCAGTAAGCCGAAAGTTTTAGGCAAAGTCAAAAAGGGTGAAGGAGAGGACGTTATTCACTCCATTGATGTGGACGGCATGTACCAGAACTGGTTCCTTGATTACGCTTCATACGTAATCCTGGAGCGCGCAGTGCCGCGCATTGAAGACGGCTTTAAGCCTGTACAGCGCAGAATCATGCACGCGCTGAAAGAAATGGATGACGGCCGCTTCAACAAAGTGGCAAACGTGATCGGTAGCACCATGCAGTACCATCCGCACGGGGACGCATCGATTGGCGATGCGATTGTAAACATCGGTCAGAAAGACATTCTTATTGAAACCCAGGGCAACTGGGGCGATGTGCGAACAGGCGATGGCGCTGCTGCCCCGCGTTATATTGAAGCACGGCTTTCTAAGTTCGCGCTGGCGGTAGCGTATAATGCTCAGACTACGGAGTGGCAGTTATCGTATGATGGTCGTAAGAAAGAGCCGGTTACGCTTCCGGTTAAGTTTCCATTGTTGCTGGCACAAGGAGTGGAGGGAATTGCGGTTGGCCTTTCGACTAAAATCCTTCCGCACAACTTCAATGAGCTGATCAAAGCATCAATAGATGTATTGAAAGACAAGAACCCGAAAATCTACCCTGATTTTTTTACAGGGGGCATTGCTGACTTCTCGGAGTACAACCAGGGGCTTCGCGGGGGCAAAATCAAGGTAAGGGCAAAGATCGACATCAGCGATAAAAAAACACTGATTATCAAAGAGATACCATTCTCTACGACAACCACTTCTTTGATGGAGTCAATTGTGAAGGCGAGTGAGAAGGGGCAGATCAAAGTAAAGCAGGTGATTGACAACACCGCTAAGGATGTGGAGATCCAGATACACTTGCAGCCGGGCCAGTCGCCTGAGATTGCGCTGGATGCGCTTTACGCGTTCACGGATTGCGAGATCAGCATCTCGCCTAACTCGTGTGTGATAGTGGAGGATAAGCCGAAGTTCTTACCGGTTGGCGAGATTCTCAAATACAACACCACTCAAACGGTCAAGCTGCTCAAACAGGAGCTTGAAATAAGAAAGGCTGAATTGATGGAGAAGATACTCTTCTCATCGTTGGAGAAAATCTTCATCGAAAACCGCATCTACCGCGACATTGAAGAAGCCGAAAGCTGGGAGGAGGTAATTACTAAGATTGATAAAGGGTTAAAGCCACACAAGAAGAAATTTTATCGTGAGATTACCCGTGACGACATTATTCGTCTGACCGAGATCAAGATCAAGCGCATTTCACGCTACGATTCATTCAAGGCAGACGAACTGATGCGTGACCTTGAAAAAGAACTAAAGGAAACGTTGCATCATTTAAAGCATCTCACGGAATATGCCATCTCGTATTTCCAGGGATTATTAGATAAATTCGGCAAAGGTCGTGAGCGCAAGACTGAAATCAGGAGCTTCCAGTCGGTTGCTGCAACAGAAGTTATCGCGAATAACCAAAAGCTGTATGTCAACCGTGCCGATGGCTTTGTGGGTTATGGACTGAAGCGTGACGAATACATCTGCGATTGTTCGGAGCTTGATGATGTTATTGCCATCTGTAAAGACGGAACGGCAAAAGTTTCCCGCATCCAGGAGAAGGTGTTCATGGGCAAGGATATTTTGTACGCAGGCATCTGGAAGAAGGGAGACGACCGCATGGTGTACAACCTGATCTATTCCGATGGAAAAAGCGGTAAGGGCTTTGTGAAACGTTTCACGATGCCGGGCGTAACGCGCGATAAGGAATATCATTTAACGCAAGGCAATCCGAATTCAAAGATCCATCACGTTACCGGTAACCCGAACGGAGAAGCGGAAGTAGTGGAGGTGAAACTTTCGCAATCCAGCACGGCACGCAAGAAAGTGTTTGAATTTGATTTCTCGGAACTGGAAGTGAAAGGCCGCGGTGCACGGGGCAATACGCTTACCAAGTATCCGATCCGAAAAGTAGATTTTTTAAAAGCGGGTACATCCACGCTCAGCAAGCTGAATCTCTGGTACGATCAGGATTCGGGCCGTTTGAATAAGGATAAGCGGGGTACCTACATCGGTAAGTTTGATGGTGATGATCAGGTTATCGCGTTCATGCGAAATGGCTCGTATAAAATCACCGGCTACGATATAACAAACCGCTATGAACCGGAGAAGACGTTGCTGGTAGAGAAATTCAATCCGAAGAAACCAATCTCGGCTGTTTACATCGATGGGGACAGCAAGCAGTACATGGTGAAACGGTTTATGATCGAAACCAGTACTGCGGATAAAGAGTTTGGATTTATTTCAGAGAGCATTGGCTCACGATTGGTTGTAGTGACCAGCTCGGATACTCCGGAAGTTGAAGTTGACCTTGTGAAGGGGGCGGGTAAAGAAAAAGTAAAGGAGTCGGTTAACCTGGAAGATTTGATTGATGTTAAGGGCTGGAAAGCGCTCGGCAACCGGTTAAGTCAGCACAAAGTTACAGGCGTTAAGCTCACCCAGGAGCCAGAAGAAACTGGCCTGGAAGAAGGGGATGATGACAACGACCTCATCGCAGAGACGACTGAAACCGGAAAGGGTTCTCAGTCGTCAAAAAAAAAATCCTTCGATCAACCACCAATCAACGAGGAAGGGCAAGCGGCCCTCTTCGAGGAGCCGGCAAAGCCAAAGCACCAGCAAATCCAAAAAAGTCAGCCAAAACCAAAAGTCAAAGCCGAGCAGCAAGACCTCTTCGGGGCGGAAAAACCCGCCCCAAAAGAAAAAAGTGAAAAGGTGATTGTTAAAAAGGTGAAGGTTGAAAAGCCAAA
>CAZIGG010000092.1:0-12159 GCA_964538575.1 uncultured Roseivirgaceae bacterium | reverse complement strand
CACGACTAAGGTTATTCGGGGTCCGCTATCAATTCTCCAATTATTCAAAGAACGTAGTTGACTTAAAGTGTTTTAGGTATTCTTAAAACGTCCTGTCAATGTGTGGCTCAGATCCTTCCGATTGTGCCTGATTTTGTACTTCCGCTCAAAAACGGAGTGCAAAGGTAGTTAATTTGACACCTTTTACAAATTCAGTGTAAAAACTTTTAAAGAATAGTTTCTCCGAAAAGGGGCCTCAAAAGTAGCAGCAGAGGCATTTTTTACAAATGATAAGCACTTGTTTCTATCAACAACTTATCCTCAATCCTGTCAAGTAACAGATTATCAGCTTTTCCGCTTGAAAAGCGGCACCGTACTGCAGGCTTCTCCAAACATTAGGCTTGCAGCAATAGGCTGAAGTTCGGCAACGGTTTTAACGTAGGCTGAGGCGGGTACATCAACTTTACTACAGCCTTTCACAACAATTTTTGCGTTACGGAATTGCTCCCAATCAACTTTACCGAGTGCCTCCTCGAATAATCGCTCCTCTAACTTTTCGAGTGTTCCGAATTCAACAGCTTTTGCATACGGCTTCAATGCGATCGCGACAAGCATATAAGCCCAGGTGGGAATGACCGCATCAGTCGAGCATGTAATCGCTACAAACTTATCTTTATAAAAAGACCAGTTGTTCGATTTAATAAAATCGCGGAGATCCTTCTCGCGTAAGATCAAGCCCTGAAAAAGCTGATCTTTCAGATCAACCAAAACACGTTCGCCCGGCTGATAGTACTCCTCCAGATCGAATGTGATCAGGGAACTGCCGGCTACGCGGTTTATGATTTCCTTTTCTTCGGGCATGGACATACTACAAAAATCAGAAAGAATTAATTCACCGGCTTTGCGGCAGGTTTTTTAATCATGAATTCTTTTAAATAATGTGGCTCAAAGGTAGCGAGATCTTCAAGTTGTTGATTTTGAAATTTATGATAAACAGGTTGCCCCATTTCAGATGCTGCGGCATAAATGCCAGACACAAACCTTGCATTTGGATGCGTGATCTGGTCTTTACACTTATCAGAACCGTCACCAAAAAAGATAATCTCGTTTTGTTCCAGCAGATCAGCAAAGCTTGAAGGCTCGATTACTTTTGCTTCAATTTGTCGAACAACATTCAATGACGAATCAAATACTTCACAATATACTTCCATTCTGCGGGCATCAATCATTGGACACAAATATGCATTCGATGGATTTTGCTTGTTCATCTGATAGGCCAATAACTCCAGCGAACCAATTGAGATCAGCGAAATATCTAATGCAAAACACAAACCTTTTGCGGTAGAGGTGCCTATCCGCAACCCTGTATACGAACCCGGGCCTGAAGAAACAGCAACTGCGCTGAGTTGATTTGATTCAATACTTGATTCTTTCATCACTTCATCAATCAAAACCGCAAGTTTGCTGGCATGAGATTGCTCGACATGAATTTCTTTAGTGGTAATTAGCTTACCCTGATCATGAATGGCAACGGAACAAACCTTTGCCGATGTTTCAAGACTCAGGATCAAACTCATGGGGTGAGGATTGCTTTATAGCGATTATTATCGCTCAGAATTTTTACTGCTTCGGCAACTGTTTTATCGCGCGATAACGTAACGGCCGCTTCGCCTTCTGCCAGGGCATAGTGAAAAGCAATCTGTTGTTCTACTATTTCACTGATCTCATTTTTAAACCTGGTAAGGTCGGTTATTTTACTGTTTTCGATTCGCTTTTTAAGATCACTTAACTGAGCTTCAATCTCAGGATAATACCGTTCCTGTTTAGCGGCTTTGATCAACTCATGAGTATTGGTTTCAAGCTCGCTTTTATAGGTGAACTTCTGAGTTTTAAGCCAGTCGGTAAACCTGATATACTCTGCATCCGAAAGCTTAAAGGTTTTGAAATCAGGCTTATCCGGATGCTCTCCGCAATATTTTGAAGCGTACTCGAAAACAAGGCCATCCCGGATCATAGTGCTTGTAACCGCGCTTAAGTATTCATCTTCAGTGCTTATATCCGGATCGATGCCATTTCCATCCAGAACTTTGCGCCCGCCTTTTGTTCTGAATTCTGTACGCAATGAATCTGCAAACTTACTCACCGAACCGTCTGCATTACGATGCGCATAATCCAATGCCTGGATGCATCTTCCGCTTGGGATATAATATTTCGCTACGGTAACTTTTAATTCGGACCCATAGGATAGGTGCCGGGTAGTTTGAACCAGTCCCTTACCAAACGTTTTCCGGCCGACCAAAACAGCACGATCGTAATCCTGTAACGAACCCGAAACAATTTCAGCAGCAGATGCGCTTGATTCGCTTGTCAGCACCGCGAGCGGAATCTCCGTATCCAGCGGGCTATTCAGGGTTGAATACGTTTTGTTCCATTCCTTTACTTTTCCTTTTGTAGAAACCACTTCCAGATTTTTAGCAATGAACAGGTTAACGATGTTAATCCCTTCATGCATTAATCCGCCCAGGTTATCCCGCAGGTCGAGGATCAATTTCTTTGCGCCCTGCGCTTTGAGAGACAGAATGGCTTCACTTACTTCTTTAGCAGCTCCGGGGGTAAACTCATCGAGCTTGATGTATCCAACATCGGATGTGCCTATTATGCCGAAGTAGGAAATGTTGGAGATGGAAATTTTTTCACGTTTGATCTTAAACGTTAATTCACCTACTCCCGCTCGTTTTACTTTCAGCTCAACTTCAGTTTTCGCCTGACCTTTCAGGTTTGAGGTGATCTCGCTGGGCGGCTTACCCACCATATTCTTACCATTGATGGCAATAATTTCATCGCCTACGCGAACACCTGCTTTATAGGCTGGAAATTCTTTATACGGGTGTGTAATTACGGTCTTATTATTAATGACATTAATCAATGCGCCAATACCTGCGTATTGACCGGTTGTAAGTACCCGAAAGTTTTCAAGTTCTTCTTCCGGGATATAGGTCGTGTACGGGTCGAGCGACTCCAGCATATTGTCAATGCCATTGCGGATGAGTTTTTTCGGCTCAACATCGTCTACATAGTATGCATTTACTTCCTTAAAAAGGGTGGCAAAGATGTCGAGGCTCTTGGCGATTTCGAAGTAACGCTCAGCCGGTTTGGTGAACGCAAACGAAATTACAACTGCTGCAATCACCCATACTATCCACTTACTTTTTTTCATGCGCTGCTAATCGTTTGAATGTTGCTATCATTTTGTCACGGATCTGGTCAAACAGCAAAATGTCTTTGGCTGTATAAATATACGCCATTTGCAATTTTGATGTTTCGGGCAGCGCGGCCTTATTCAGACGGTATGCTTCCCGCATTCTGCGCTTGATCAGGTTACGGTCGACTGCTTTTTTAAAGTTTTTCTTAGAAACGGAAAACAAAACCTGGTTCGTATCCAGTTCGGGTTGCCTTTGAACAATCACCCGGAAAGGGTACAAATAAAAAGAGGAACCCTTATCAAAGAGTTCCTGGATATCTTTTTTCTTGTAAAGTCTTTCGGATTTAGGAAAGCTGAACGATCCCATGAGGTGAATTTATCAGATTCCTCCGGGGTTAGCTGCCCTGAAGGAGATTACTTTTTCTTGAACGTTGTTTCGTCAGAAACGGTAAGCTTCTTACGGCCCTTCTTTCTGCGGGCAGAAATCACCCTGCGGCCATTGGCAGAAGCCATTCGCTCACGGAAACCGTGCTTATTCTTTCTTTTCTTTTTCGAAGGTTGAAATGTCCGTTTCATGCTCTAAATGTATTTACCCTATCTCAAATAAGGGGTGCAAAAATGAGCAGGATTTTTGAAAAATACAAGACAGACCGGATTGATTTCGAGTATTTTAAACCCTTTTAGCCAACCAAATCTGCCAAAACCTTTTCTGCCTGCTTTTTTTCCATTCTCGGGCCAAATTGGGATACAATCCGGGAAGAGGCCAGCGAAGCCAGTTTGCCCGCCTCTGCATAGCTGTGGCCGTGGGTGATTCCATACATAAACGCCCCCGCAAACATGTCTCCGGCTCCATTGGTATCAATCGCTTTTACGTTGTATGGCTCAATCTGGATAAAGGTGTCACCATCGTAGATCATAGCGCCATTGGCTCCAAGGGTAATGGAGAACCTTTTTGCTACTTTTTTCAGCGCTTCACGCGCCTCGTTCACGGAGTTTGTACCTGTGTGAATCATAGCTTCTTCTTCGTTGCAAAACAGCAGATCAACCCCTGCCCCTACGATTTCATCCATCTGTTTGGAGAAATATTTCACCATGCTCGCATCGGAAAAGGTGAGCGCTACGTGAACGCCATTTTTCTCAGCAATCTTCTTTGCCGTCTTGATCGCTTCCAATCCTTTCGGGCTGGCTACCAGATAGCCCTCCAGGTAAACATAGGCTGAATTCTTTATAGCGTTTTCATCTAAATGTTCGGGCGAGAGAAATGAACTCACACCCAAAAATGTGTTCATGGTTCGCTGGGCATCCGGACTTGTCATGACCAGGCATTTGCCCGTAATGCCCTCCGGACAATTTTCATATTTCAGGTTCGTCTCCACCCCATTGCGCTTTAAATCTGCCAGGAAGAATTTTCCAAGCTCATCGTTGCTTACGAGACACGAGTAAAAACTCTTCCCGCCAAACTGATTTAACGCTACAACGGTATTGCCCGCTGAACCTCCGCCCGACATCCGGCTGCGCTTCATATCGATGGTTTTCATCAGGTGGTGCTGGCGTTTTTCATCCACCAGTGTCATCACGCCTTTTTCAATTCCGTTTTTTTGAAAAAAATCGTGCTCGACTTCTGTAACAATATCTACGATGGCATTCCCGATGCCGTAAACATCATATTTACTCATGTGTTATCTGGAATTATGGTGTAATGATACCGGAAACATTTTTCAGATCAGCAAAAAGATCATGGAAGTTGTTGCAAAAAGATTTTCGTGATATTATTTCGGAATCGCTCCGGGCGGAAGCGGGTTCGTGCGCTTAAGCCCCATCCCTGATTCAACAGCCCGGTTGGGATAGTCGGTGATAAGGCCATCAACGCCCCACGCTTTTAACCGCTTCATGTCTTCCGGTTCATTCACCGTCCACGGAATTACCCTGATTTTCTTTTTCTTCAACGCTGCAACCGCGTCCTGCGATTTTAGTAGTTTGAAATCCGGACTATAGACTGACGGTGAGAATCCAAGCTCTTTCAGATTTGCCTCAACTGACTTTTTGTTTTCAACCAGTGCCGCAAGTCTTACCTGTGGATATTTCTTATGCCAGTACTTCAGTACCCTGAAATCAAATGATTGGATAACCACACGTTCCCACGGCAGGTATTGATTGATCACTTGAAAAACTTTCTCAGAAAATTCTTCCACGGAGGGCTGGAACTTCCCCTCATCGCCTTTTACTGACTTTATTTCAATGTTATAATCAACTTCATAAAATGTGTAGCTCTTAATGTGATCTTCCGCGGCTGCGATCACATTCCGCAACAGGGGCTTGGCAGCTTTTACTTTTTTCTGCTCCGGAAATCTGGGATGCGGTTTCAGCCCGCAATCAAATTGCCGGATTTCCGCATAAGTCATTTTATAGATGTTGTATTTCAAAGCTTCTTCAGGAGAAATGGTTTCTCCGCCAGGCTTTAAACACATTTCGTGGGACATGTATGGTTCATGCGAGACCAGGACTTCACCATCTCCGGTGATTACCACATCAAGCTCAAGTGTTGTTACGCCATAGTTAAGCGCCTCCAGAAATGCCGGGATTGTATTCTCCGGCATAAGTCCGCGTGCTCCGCGATGGCCCTGCAGATCAAACTTTGGAATGTATTGCGCAGATGCAGAGCCGGCCATAAGCAGAAAAAGAAAAAGTTTTATCCCTGACCTCATCGGGATCAAAGATAAAACTTTACAACAGGTGTCCTACACCTCAGAGGTGTAGGACACCTGTAACCCAATCTTTTGGACTTGATTATTAGCCGCCCATAATCATCATACGCTGTCTGCCCCTGCGGCCACCGCCCATCGGGTTGAGGTGACGATTGATGGCGTAGATGAATGTTACCATGTAATATCTTCCCAGGGAGTTCATAGTTTGGCGCTGAAAGTAATTCTCGTTAGCTGTTTGCGAAACACCCAATTGCTTATCAAGCACATTGTTTACGCCAACTTTAATTTCACCTGCATTGGCTTTCAGCACGTAGCGGGAAAGCGAGAAGTTGAGCATCGGGATACCAATGGTGCTGTTATTCGACTGACTTTGATATTCCAGGTAGTTAAACGTACCGGAGAACCTGTATTTCTTCAAAAAATTAACGTTTGATTCTGCTGAATACGTTTTATTGAAATACGTTTGATCAGAGCTGGCTTCATTGTCTATTGTCTGGTGGCTGAGTATAGTGGAAAGGCTGACGTCAAATATTTCCTTAAAGGTAAATGTATACCGCAGGTTTCCACCCACGGTGAATTGATGAACATCGTTCCGGTTTTCACTTACAATTTCCTGATCCACGCTGCTGCGGTTCACCGTTACGCTGCGCTGATCACGAATATTTGCACTCACGTTAAACCGGCTGAATAACTTAGTCAGCGGGAAACTCGCGGTTGCGTTTACAGATAAGTTGATATTCTCATCAATATTCAGTGGCATGGTGATGAGGCGACCATTTGCAGTCGGATCTTCGCTGTTTGTATTGGTAGTCTGGCTGTTAACAATAGGGTTTTTGGTATAGGTCGCATTCACAAAAGTGAAAAAGCTGATAAAGGTTACCGGGTCGAATCTTGAAAAATTCAACCGGGCGCTGTGCTGATACGAAGGTTTAAGGTTCGGATTTCCTACATAGTAATTCAACTGGTTGCTGTTGTCGATAACAGGCTGAAGTTGTTGGATGGTTGGCTCCTGCATGGATGTTTCGTAGTCAACCCGAAGCCGGACGTTATTGTCGAAATCGTAGTTAAAGCGAACCGAAGGAAGGAAGTTGGAAAATGTTCTGCTGATGGAAAACGGAACCGCACCGCCTTCCTCTGAATTAAATACTTCGCCTGTTCCATCGAGCTGGGTATATTGATATCCTACCCCAAACGTAACGCTGTAGTTATCGCGATTGATCCTGAAGTTTGCGCCACCGCGCTGATAAAAATAATCACTGTTATATTCACTGCTCAGCGTGTCGTTATCAACACGGCCAGTCATTTCTTCCGGATTCGCTACATCATCAACGTCTCTGAGTACGTCATTTTTATTTTGGCGGGCATTGTAATTGAGTTCCAGGTATTTGCGCCCGCCTAAGGGTTCGGTATAGGAAAGGTTGGCGCCATAGCTAAGGTTAGTGGTGTTTTGATTGTTGACCTGGAATGCCGGGGTCGGCAATCCAACATTGTCTGCATCCACGGTTCCGTCACGATCCGCATCACTCAGGCCAAGCGTAAGGCTTGTCGAAAATGTGCGGCCTTTCTTTGCGAACCTGTGCCGATATAAAAATTCGCTGTTATACGAAAGTGTTGTACCCTCTGCGGTCGTGATTTGATGACTGGCATTTAAGAGTGTGCTGTCTTCTGCAAGGTTCCTGGAAACTGCATCCTGATCCGATGTTGTTTTGCTGAGCGTGAAGCCATTCGTCCATTTGAAGGAATTCATCGAATCAATCTCATGATCCAGGATCAGGTTCAGCCTGTGGTTAAAGTTCGTGCTTTGCTGAAGACTTACCTGATCGGAGAATTTAGGCTGATTAGGCGATAAGACCCCGTTGTATTCGCGTTGTGTAGTCTGGTCAATGGTATGATCGAGATAGTTGACAAAGTAATTCGCATTCAGTTTAGTCTTCTTACTGAAGTCCCGGTTAAAATTTAAACCGCCTCCAAAAGTTTTCATAATCCCGTTGGTCTGGCCGCCCCCAAGCTGCATTCCGCCACCTCCGCCTCCGCCACCACCGATGGTAACGGTTCGTGTTCCGCCTCCCCCACCGGCAAATGCATTGGCTCCGCCTGTGAAGGTCATGTAATCATCGATCGAGAAGCCTTGTTCATTAATGTTATTGCCCGTTCCTACTACAGACAATTGCTGCCCCTTCGAAAATCTGTTCAAACTAAGCTTGCCGGTAAATCGATTATCGGGGGTTCCATATCCACCGGTTGCATTACCAAACATGCCGTTCCGTTTTTCTTCCTTTAACTCCAGGTTAATTGTTTTTTCACGCTGGCCGTCATCAATCCCGGTAAAGGCTGCCTGATCGGATTTTTTATCAAACACCTGCACTTTCTCCACTGCATCGGCCGGAAGGTTACGCGTTGCCAGTTTCGGATCGCGACCAAAGAATTCTTTTCCATCTACCGTAACCCGCTGAACGGTTTCACCCTGCGCGCGGATTGTTCCGTCATTGTCCACTTCCATTCCGGGTAATTTTTTCAATAAATCTTCCACTACCGCATTCGGCTGTGTTTTGAAAGAGCCTGCATTAAACTCAATGGTGTCTTTTTTAATGGTGACAGGCGCCCGTTCGCCACGAATCTGAACTTCACCGAGCATTGTACTGGCCGGTTCCATTTTTTGAACGCCCAGATCAATGATGACCTCTTCAGGCTTTGGGGATATCGTAACAAAAAGCGGTGCCTGCGAAATGTAGGTTACTTTAAATAAGTACTCAGCCCGATTGAGGTTTTTTACCTCAAACAGTCCGTCTTTATTTGTTGAACCAAAATTCACCAGCGTTGAATCTTTCGGATTCAGAAACAAGATGGTTGCCATCGGTAGCGGAGTATCGGATGAGTCCACCAGCTTACCTTTTACGGTAATCTTTTGAGCATAAAGTGCCTGTGCCGTAAACACGGCTGCCAGCAATAGAAGTATTCTCATATATTTTGGATGACTATTTTATTAGTTGCGCATAAACGTTCTGCCGTTCGCCCGCATTTTTTCCATCTGCTCCTCCTGGATCTTGCGGAATTCGGCCTGCGTAACTTTTGTGCTCGCATCGGGCGTCTTCAGTTCATCTTTTTTAAGATCACGCAATTCAATGTTGCGTGCTACAATAACCCGTTCACCATTGTTTACATCAAGCGCCAGTACAGTGCCCGGTAATGTATTAAATCGTTCAGGACCCAGGGAAGGACGGATCTGATCGGTGTACCAGGCGGTAATTTCCTGGGTGATTGTTCTTTTCTCTGGTGTCGGTGTTCCATTTTCCACGCGCATCGTTGTAATTTCCTGCGTCTGGGTAAAGTACGCCATGCGGCAGGTGTACCCCATAATGTCTTTTGTTTCCGTTCCCAGTTTCCAGGGCGACATCTTTACGGTATCGGTGATCAGGTACTTTTTGCCCATCAGTTCCTGAAGTGAAAGGATCATCGAAGTAGAACTATTCGTGTACATTTCTGTTTTAGGCATGCGGAACGACATCCGGACACCGCCTCCGCCCGAAAACTGTTCTTCTTCATCTTCGATAACTGTTTTATAAAGCGATTCCTCGTCATTAAAAAAGAGCTGCATTTTCGTAGTTCTGAATTCAGGCACCATGGCCTTCATTTCCTGGCGGTCAGCCGGAATGTTGCGGTGCATGTTAATCCGGTTTTCGTATGTGATCACTCCCTGTTGCGCAAAAACAGCATGGGCCGCGAGTATGCAAACCAGCATGCCCAGCATCAGTATTATTCTCTTCATGGTGTTGGATAGTTTCATTTCTAAATTCATGAGCAAATCTACGGCAAGGGATGACAGCCCAGGGTTAATAGTTCTGAAAGGAATGTTAATTAAGGTTAACGATATGATCTTCAGGAAGTTTAGTGCGTTACTTTTGTGCGATGAATAAGTCGAAAAATATCCTGGCGCTTACGCTGATGATCAGCAGCATTGTGTTGTTGCTGGCGCTGCAGCTTTTCTGGCTCCGGAACTCATACGAGCGTGCCTTTTTTGGATTGCGGAGAG
Source organism: uncultured Roseivirgaceae bacterium (assembly GCA_964538575.1). Classification (GTDB taxonomy): domain Bacteria; phylum Bacteroidota; class Bacteroidia; order Cytophagales; family Cyclobacteriaceae; genus UBA2336. The sequence continues at coordinate 2,243 of CAZIGG010000092.1, read as the reverse complement.
ATTCAAATTTCATTTTCCGCAGTACGCTGCTTGCCATGCGGGATTCTTTATACCAGGAAAACATCAGGGCTGTGGGCATAAATTCGGATAGTCTGTCTAAAATTCCGCCTCGCGATATACAATCCATAAGCATTGTTAAAAGAAATCCCGATAGCGTTGTTGTTACAGCTAAATCATCAACTGTTCAGGTGTTCATCTCTGATAAGGCTGGCGATAAGGATTCTATTCTTAATGCGCTCCGGCCCATGACCCGGCAATTGCGGCAGGGTATTGAAGAAGGTCAAAAAAGTTTTTTCATCCGCCTCGCTCCGGATACTGTAAGTCTTGACACCTTAAAACTTTATTTCGATGCCGCGCTTCAAAAGGCAAACATTCCGCTGGAGTTTCGCATCGAACACCAGATCACTTCACCGGAAAAATTTCACGCATTCAGGGGCAGGCCTGACAGCAACGATGGCAATGACACTCAACTTTATATTTACAGCGACACCATTCAGTTGGAGGGTCTGCGCTTTAACCCGGTGAGCCGTTACAATGCTTCCATCTTTCCCATTCAAAGCTTCATCCTCCGGCAAATTGCGCCCCAGATTTTGTTTTCATTTCTTCTTACGATTATAACGCTTATCGCTTTTGTAATCCTTTACCGGAATCTTCGCGCGCAGCAACGCCTGATGGAATTGAAAAACGATTTTATCAGCAACGTTACGCACGAATTAAAAACTCCGGTAGCTACGGTAAGTGTAGCGCTGGAGGCGCTGAAAAATTTTCATGCGCTTAATGATCCCAAACTTACCAACGAATACCTCGACATCGCCCGCAATGAGCTGAACCGCCTTACGCTGATGACGGATAAAATTCTGAAAGCGGCCGTGTTCGAGAACAGAGGAATAAGCATCCGGAAAGAAGCGGTTGACCTTCACAAAACGGTTGTCCAGATTCTCGATTCGATGCGGCTGATCTTTGAAAAACGCCAGGCCATTGTTTCGTTTAATCCGAAAGGCGAAAACTTTGTCGTGGAAGGTGAGCATGCGCACATTACCAACGTTATCTATAATTTGTTAGACAATGCGCTGAAGTACAGCCCGAAGCAACCGGTAATTACAATCGGGCTGACGGAAACTTCCGAAGAGCTTATTTTATCCATACAGGATGAAGGGCTTGGAATCCCTTCAGAATACAAAAAGAAAATATTTGAAAAATTCTTCCGTGTTCCTACCGGTGATATTCACAACATTAAGGGTTACGGGTTAGGACTTAGCTATGTAGCGGGTGTAGTGAAAGCACATGGAGGATCGATTGATGTGCAGGGCGAATCCGGAAAAGGCAGTACCTTTATTATCCACTGGCCGAAGAACCTCGTATGAGCAAAATCAAAATCCTGTATGTTGAAGATGAACCCTTCCTGGGAAAAATTGTAAAGGAAAGTCTGGAAAGCCGCGATTTTGACGTTACGATGGTAACAGACGGCCAGCAGGCCCAAAGCGTTTTTGAACGCGACAAGCCAGACATCTGCGTATTAGACGTGATGCTTCCCTCAAAAGACGGTTATGCAATTGCAGCGGATATCCGGAAGGTTAATCCAAACGTTCCCATCATTTTTGTTACGGCTAAAAATCAAACCGAAGATGTGCTTAAAGGATTTGAAGTTGGCGGAAATGATTATTTGCGCAAGCCCTTTAGCATGGAGGAACTCATTGTGCGCGTTACCAACTTGCTGAATCTTTCGCAAAAATCCGGAAAGGCTCTCCCCGAGAATGTTACCCTTGGAAAATATGAATTCAGCCCGTTGCGGTATGAATTGAAGTTTGGCGGTACGGTACGGAAGCTTTCGCACCGCGAGGCCAGCCTGCTTCAGATGCTGACGGAAAACCGGAATGCAACCGTACAGCGAAAAGATATTCTGTTAAAACTCTGGGGCGATGATTCCTTTTTTAATTCGCGCAACCTGGATGTTTACATAACCAAGCTTCGTGATTTTCTGAAGGAAGACCCGGCCATTGAAATTATTACCATTAAGGGTATCGGCTACCATTTTGTAACCGGTTAACGGTTCAGCAAAACGATGCCAAGCTGAAAATTAAATCCGGAAAGATTTTTGGTTTCGAAGTAGTCGCTTTTATTGGTCGCATACTCGAATCCCATGGCAGCTTTTAATCCAAAGCCTGAATTTTCCCTGACTTTGAAAAGCGTACCAATTTCCGGACGGATAACAAACCCCGTGTTGTTATCACCCTCCTCATAAA
>CAZIGG010000091.1:0-12583 GCA_964538575.1 uncultured Roseivirgaceae bacterium | reverse complement strand
TGGTCAATGTTAGGGAATATGTCATTGTGGCCTTGCTGCCATTGTCGGTAATGTCAAACAAAAATTTCCCACCGTCTCCCGGGATAGTCAGCGCGTTTTTCTCTGGCTTTTCAATCAGTGAAAAATTTTCAGGATAGGAAAGGTTTACGATAGTGGTGTATTCCTGAGAAGTTCCAAAATTAACAGGGTATAGCCGTTCGGTTAACTTAAACGGGTTGGTTTGCATTCTTTCCAGTAAAAAGGGGTTAAGCATGAAACCATCACCCAGTTGATCGAGTACTTCTATTTCAACATCAAATTTGTGAACTACCTTGGGATCATAAATATCCAATCCGGTCATCTCAAAAGAATTGACGGTAACAAGCTTCATCTTTCTCTTCAGATCTGCCAAATATTCTTCCTGATTGTTGAAGGATGCAAGGTCTGATCGTTTTTCGTGCGCGTCATAACCATAATAGGCATATTCAAGTGTACCGGTAAGGCTGCCATCGGGTTTAAGCGTAAGGTTCATAATGGTAACCTCTTTTAATTTCTCGGTAGGTACAATGTCGTACCAGTACGATGGGCCTTTTTCCGGAAATATTCTTGCTCTTCCATTAAGGCATCGGAAAGGCAGCATCCCAAAGGGCAGATAGGCATCGGTTGCGTCAGCCAGGTAAGATTTATCTCCAATGTTGACTTTGGCAACCACGTAATCGAAATCGGTTATAACCGGATGAAGGTCTGTAGGCACACCGTTTTGGCGCGTAGAGAGTAAAGCAGTTTCAACATTTAAATTGGCTGCCCGCATAGCGGCAATCAGGGCCAGGTTAATGTCAGCAACACTGCCCGTTTTCTTTTCAAAAGCTTTTTTAATGCCTTCATTACTTACGGAACCTCTGTATTCATTCCAAAGGAACCATGTGTTAACAAAAGAATAAATGCGCTTTGCTTTTTCAAGCGGATCTGCAATGGATTTAAGTTCGGGTTCTATTTTTTGAATGATATCCTTGCCTTTTTTAAGCTGGCCGCCAATGTCCGGATGGTTTCGGATTTCCGAATCTGCGTCTTTCCACTCTTTGGTGATCTTATCAACGCGTCCGTCAAAATACCGGACCTCCGAAAGCTCAAAATAAACAGCAGAAAGAAAGTTTGATTTTGCCGTCATGTATGCTTCTTCTTTGAAAGCCGGAATATTCTCCATCGCGAATTTGTAACGGCCGCAATCTGCTTTTTGTGCCCCCGGTGCATAACATTCTTTGATCAATTCACTTTCATTTTTCGTGAATTTTAAAAACCCCCTCCAGGTAATGTTATATATAAAGTTTCCAGGTATGGTAGCCCAGTATTCGCTGGATATTTTGGGAATATCAGATTGAAATTCCCAGGTATGAAAATTGTAGTAGAACAATGGATCATCCATCGTGTAGTGTACCTCAATGATGGTTCCTACGCGAACGTTAGGAATCGTAAATTTCTTTTCATCGAAGTATTTATTGGTTTTTTCTGTAAAGATATTTTTCGAATTAATCGGTGTCTCCTGGATTTTATTATCCTGAATATTGTAAGCCGAAGCTTTAATGGATAACAAGCGTTGGTTTTTGGTTTCGCCCTTTCTAAGCGGGATGGAGATATTCGCTTTGTTAAGTCCTTCGGTTTTTAAGATTTTTATCAGGTAGTGATGCTCAAAAATTAGTCCCATGTCATTGGCTGAACTAATATACGCCTCTCCAAATTCACGCAGCACAACGGCACTGGCAGATGAATCGCGGATATAACCTGTTGCTAATAATTGCTCAACGGAAACCTGACCGTAGGGGAATCCATTCTCCTGTGAAAAAACAGATTTTGCAAATACGAGTAAGGATAAGACAATTAGAAACCGCATGAGAATAGAATAAGTAGCCAGCAATAATAAGATGGTTTTATTTCAGCGTGAAGCCGGGATTATAAATAATACCAAAAATATTTCCCCAGGGGTCTCTAACAGCCGCGACAACAATGCCTTCTCCAACTTCGGTAGGCTGTTCAAATTCAGAAGCTCCTTGCAAAATCATTTGTGAGAATACATGCCTTACATCGTCAACACCCCAATAGGTGAGTACAGAAGCGCCTTTAGGTTCCGATGATTCTTCCGGCTGAAGGCCAAGCTCATAACCTCCCACATTGAATCCAACATAAAAAGGCTCATTGAAATAAGGCTCAATACCTAAAACTTCACTGTACCAGGCTGTTGCCTTTTTAATGTCATTTACCCGGTAGATACAGGTGCGCAATCCCTTAAATGCAGTGGTCATAACTCAACTCGTTGATGCGGGAATATATTTTTTGAACCAGCTTTGAATCGTCATCTGAAGAACACCAAAAAAAGCTTCCTTGAAGATCCCGGCTGACATCTTTGACTGGCCCCGTGTGCGCTCGGTAAAAATGATCGGAACTTCTTTCAGGATAAAGCCATACTTCCAGGCCAGAAATTTCATTTCAATCTGAAAAGCATAACCTACAAACTTAACCTGGTCAAGCGGAATGGTTTCCAAAACCTTTCTGCGGTAGCAAATAAACCCGGCCGTTGTATCCATAATTGGCATGGAGGTAATAACCCGAACATACCAGCTCGCAAAATAAGAAAGCAATACGCGGCCCATTGGCCAGTTCACCACATTCACCCCGGTAGCATACCGCGAACCGATGGCCACATGATTCCCTTCTTCGCAGGATTTACGCAGGCTCAAAAGATCTTTAGGATCATGCGAAAAATCAGCGTCCATTTCAAGAATATACTCATAGCCGTTCGTCAACGCGTAATGGAACCCGGCAATGTATGCTGTACCCAATCCCTGTTTGCCGGGTCGCTCCAGGATGTGAAGCTTGCCGCTATGCTGCTGTTGGAGATTCTTAACAATATCCGCGGTGCCATCCGGAGAACCGTCATCCACAACGAGGATGTCGAAAGGCTGCGAAAGCGAAAATACAGCCGAAAGAATGGCTTCAATATTTTCTTTTTCGTTGTACGTGGGTATTATGACGATTGAATCGTTCACGGACAGTGGTTATCCGCGCAAAGTACGAAAAAGCATACTGCAAACCGACAGGATTTTCGACCGGCTGTATTGCCAGATCATGATTTTAACCTGTTTTTCAAACTCAAAAAAAAGTAAATCGAAAAATTTGCAATACCTTCGATACAGTTAAACATTAATCCCATGAAAATCAGGTTATTTCTTTTACTAATCCTGTTGTCCAGCGTAGCAGGGGCGCAGGATTTTGAAGGTACGATCAAATGGTCCATGAAAATGAACATCACCGATCCGAAGCTGAAAAAGCAAATGGAAGAAGCTGAAGCACAAATGAAGGATCCGGCTACACAGGCGCAAATGAAACAGGCGATGGAACAGATGAACAATCCGGAGATGAAAAAGATGATGGAATCCAATCCGCAACTCAAAGCACAGATGGAAGCTATGATGAAAAACATGCAGGGCGGAAATATGACTTCAATGATGCCGACAGGAATGACGGTGAAAACAAAAGGCGGAAATGTTCTTTCGGGAATTGAAGGCGGAATGATGGCAGGCATGGAAACACTTTACCAGAAAGGCAAAAATGAAAGCTACCTTCTTTACCGCGAAAGCAAAACCTATTCGGTAGTCCCGCATCATGAATCAACCGAAACAGCATCCAACTCAGGCGTTACAGTTAAGAAAACTAATGAGACGCAAAAAATACTGGGATATACATGTGTAAAAACACTCGTAACTGTTTCGCAGGGAACGCAAACGGTTAATCAGGTTTTCTGGACTACGAATGAAATCAAGGGACTTGATTTTAAGAGCCTGGCTAACCAGGGCATGGGTAAAGACAAACAACCCATGTTTTATAAAGAGCTTGAAGGCGTTCCGTTAAAAATGGAAATGACCATGCCGCAACAAGGTACTATGGTAATGCAGGTGACTGAGATTAAAAAGGAAACACTAAGCAATGCTGATTTTCAAATACCGGCAGGCTTTACAGAAACCAAACTGCCGGGTCAACACTAGTTAGTAGCCCAGAATTTTCAGCATCGATTCTTCTTTTTGCTGTTCGGCAAAAAGACGCGTGGTAATCTCGCCATCTTCGTTCCGGTCAATCAGCACATGCTTGGGGGCCGGAACGAGGCAATGCTGAATGCCGCCATAGCCGCCAAGCGATTCCTGGTATGCTCCGGTGTGAAAGAATCCAATAAACAATTGTTCTTCGTCATTGATCATGGGCAAGAACACCTCACCCGTGTGGGCTTCGGAGTTATAATAATCCATGCTGTCGCAGGTAAGGCCGCCCATGTTCACTTTGTGATAGGGATCATCCCACTTGTTAACGGCCAGTAAAATGTATTTCTGATTCAACCCCCAGGCATCCGGAAGATGCGTAATGAACGAGCCATCGATCATGTACCAAAGTTCTTTGTCATTCTGCAGCTTCTGGTCGATCACCTGGTAAAGTACCGCACCGCTTTCTCCAACCGTATAGCTTCCGAATTCGGTAAAGATGTTCGGAACTTCAACGTTGTTCTTATCGCAGATCCATTTGATATTCTCCACGATCTGCTCGATCATGTACTTATAATCGAACTGGAATGTTAACGAGGTTTTGATCGGGAATCCGCCACCGATGTCAATCGAATCGAGTGATGGGCAGATTTTCTTTAACTCACAATATTTGAATACGAAGCGACTAAGCTCGCTCCAGTAGTACGCGGTATCCTTAATGCCCGTGTTGATAAAGAAGTGAAGCATTTTCAGCGAGGCATTCTTGCTCTTCTCAATGTTATCACGATAAAACGGAATGATGTCGCTGTAGCGGATGCCCAGGCGTGAGGTATAGAACTCAAACTTGGGCTCTTCGTCAGCCGCCACGCGGATACCAACCCGGTATGGATTTTTTACATGCTTCTCGTACTCTTCAAACTCACCCATCTCATCCAGGATCGGAATACAGTTTTTAAAGCCGTCATTCAGCAGCTCAGAAATGTACTGCGTGTACAATGGCATTTTAAATCCGTTACACAGAATATAGGTATCTTTTGTAACCTTGCCTTTCTCATACAAAGAGCGCACGATCGGAATATCAAATGCCGAAGAGGTTTCCATGTGAACATCATCGTTCTTCAGGGCTTCCTCCATTACAAATGAAAAGTGTGACGATTTGGTGCAGTAACAATACGTGTACTTGCCGTTGTATTTGAATTTTTCGAGCGCGCTGTTGAATAATGCCTGCGTTGACCGGATGTTTTCGCTGATTCTGGGAAGATAGGTAAGCTTCAGGGGAGTGCCGTACTGCTTAATGATGTCCATCAGGGGCACATCGTTAAACAAAAGCTCGTGCTCGCGGACCTTAAATTCCTTCTGTGGAAACTCAAACGTCTGCTCAATCAGGTCCCGGTAGCTCTTCATTTATCTTTCAGAATTATGTGGTTAAGTAACTCGAAAACGCGGTTTTAATCAACAAAAATAGGGTGCAATATTGGGATAAATTTGCCATCTTTGCAATGCTAAAAAATCATGATCACTCGGTATCTCAATCCAGTATTTGTCCCGATGCCAATCGGGACGCACGGCCTGCCTGATTTCTGAGGCTGCCGGTTCGATTGTATTTCCTTTTCTGCCCAAACTTTAGCGTAAATCAGTTCGTTTTAAATCTAAGTGTACTTCCTGTGAAAGAGATAAAAATTATCGAGGTTAAATCCGAAATCGGGGCCGGAACCCGCGGAGCCAGCCTGGGCGTGGAGGCCATGAAGATTGCCAGCCTTGACCTGAAATCGGACTTTTTCAGAAAGTACGATTCGGTAGAGGTTGAGAACGTAAATGAACTTTTGTTTGATGGCGCCAAGCACTCGTATGCCAAATTTATCGATGGCGTGCTGATTATGGAGGAGCGCGTTTGCCTGGAAGTTTATGAAACCATCTGGGAGGATAACTTTCCGTTTGTAATAGCAGGCGATCATAGTACCGCGTATGGTACAATCTCCGGAATCAAGAAAGCAAACCCTGGCGCGCGCCTGGGTGTGGTTTGGATTGACGCGCATGCCGATATTCATACGCCTTTTACCACACCTTCCGGGAACATGCACGGCATGCCGTTATCCATGGCAACCGGTATTGATAACCTGGAAAATAAAGTAAACGACCCGCGCGGTGAAACGCTGGAGTATTGGGAACAACTGAAAAATGTTGGCGTGCCCGGTCAAAAAGTTTATCCGGAGGATATTGTATATGTAGCCGTACGCGATCTCGAAAAGCCCGAGAACTACCTGATTAATAAATTCAACATCAACTTCATTGAAACGGAAGATGTGAAGAAGCTTGGGGCTGCTGAAATTTCAAAACGCGTGCTGGCCATGCTCGATCATTGCGACCTGATCTATGTTTCATTTGACGTGGATAGTATTGACAGTCGCGTCTCCACCGGGACAGGTACGCCTGTGCCTAACGGATTAACGGTAGAAGAAGCGAAAGCGTTGAACGTAGAGCTTGTAAAAGATTCTCGCGTATGTGCGTGGGAAATTGTTGAAGTGAACCCTACACTTGATACGGAGAATAGAATGGCGGAAAGCGCGTTCGAGATTCTGGAGGCAACGGCTAAATCAATTGCCAGTCGGCCGGTGATGGCGGAATAATTTGAAAATCTGCCTGTCGGCAAACAGGTTTGAAGATTTAGAACTCATCTCAAAAATATTCTGGTCATTCCGAGGAACGAGGAATCTTCAAATCTTGCCTGTCGGCAGACAGGTTTCGCATGTTCTGTATGTTCGAAGATCCCTCGTTCCTCGGGATGACCGCATGATGAGTATTTTTGAGATGGCTTCTAATAATTTGAAGATGAGCATGAGCCATTTTCAAATTATCCAATCAATATATTATTTCTCAGGTTTATCCTTCTTAGGAGTTTCTTTAGTTTCTTCGCCTTTCAAATAAGTCGGAAGATTTAACCCGGCCATGTTAAACAAGTCATTGAGGGGCGGCACCGTTTTCATCATCCCGGAAACAAAGTTCGCAGTTGAGTTATTACCATTTTCACCTGTGCCCGAATCCCAAACTGTGATCTTATCGATCTTGATGTTCTTAACAGCTTCCACCTGGGTTTTGATCAGTTCAGGGAGCTTCTCAATGAGCAACAACTGGAAGGCTTTGGTAGGATCTCCGCCCGCAGCGTTCACCACCTGCTTGTAACCTTCAGCCTGCTTGGTAAGAATTTCAAATAAACCTTTCGCTTCCGCTTCCATCTTGGCGTAGATCGCATCCGCTTCACCTTTTGCCTGCTCGCGGATTTTTTCAGCAACCGCCTGCGCTTCAATGATGGCGCGCTGCTTGGCGATCTCGGCCGGAATTACAATGTTTGCGTTTTGTGTTGAACGTTCGCGTTCTGCACGCGCAGCTTCAGCTTTCTGTTCGGCTACATACGATTCTTCAAGGGCTTTTGCCTGCTGAACCTTTTCAGAAGCAATCGCGGTGCGCAAGGCTTCAGCTTCCCTTTCTCTTCGAACAGCTTCTGATTGGGCAATCGCAATCTTGGCTTCGTTTTCACCTTTGATTGCAATCGCATTGGCTTCCGATGTTTTTACACGGGTGTCGCGTTCGGCTTCTGCTTTACCGATCAGCTCATCTTTCTTGGCTGACGCAATACTGACCTCTTTATCTTTTTGCGTGATGGCAATCTTCACGTCCCGGTCACGGTGCGTTTCTGCGATTTGCGTATCCTTCTCACGATCGGCAGCAGCTTTACCGGTTTCACCAATCTTTTCCTGGGCTGCCACACTGATCTTTGCTTCGTTGATTGCTTTCGCAGCGGCTTCCTTACCCAACGCTTCGATGTAACCCGATTCATCCTTGATATCGGTTACGTTTACGTTGATCAGCTTCAAGCCGATCTTTTTCAATTCGCTGTCAACGTTCTTGGAGATGTTATCCAAAAATTTATCACGGTCGGAGTTGATCTCTTCAATGGTCATGGTCGCGATCACGAGACGCAACTGACCAAACAAAATATCTTTTGCCAATTCCTGGATCTGACTGTGGGTTAATCCCAGCAAACGTTCCGCGGCTGTATTCATGCTGTCGTGCTCGGTAGAGATAGCAATGGTAAAGCGACAAGGCACGTCCACCCGGATATTCTGACGGCTCAGCGCGTTGGTAAGATTTGCATCAATGGAGATCGGCTTTAAATCCAGGAAGGCATAATCCTGGATAACAGGCCAGATGAAAGCACCGCCACCGTGAACGCACTTGGCAGAAGTTCCGCCTGTGCGGCCATAGATAACAAGGATTTTATCGGACGGACATCGTTTGTATCGCGAGACAAGGGCCGTGATGGTAACAAAAATTACCAGGACAGCAACTACAATAAGAAGTATTGGGGTCATAAGGGTTTTAAGTTTAGATTAAAGCGTTTCTACTATCAGTACATTTCCATTTACAATTTTCACAACCTTCACCATCGTGTGGCTGGGTATTTTTTCAAATTCCGTCATGGCGTCAAGCTCATGAAAGGCGCCTTTCACGCTTACCATTACTTTTCCCTTGCCGGATTTGCGTTCGGGAATGGCGAGATAAACTTCAGCCGTTTTATGAAGGGTGTTGTCAATTTTAAAGGTGTTGTCTTCTGCAAGCTTTTGAACCTGTTTGATAATCAAAAAGAAGAAGTACACGAACAACGCACCCACCAGAACTGCCAAACCAATGAGCAACGGTTTGTTGTCGATCGTGTTAAAGAATGAAATGCCGGTCCAACTGAAGCCCAGCAAGAAGTTAATCAGGTTGCGCAGCGAGAACAATTGAAACGGAGCCTCTGCGTGACTGATGTCGCCATCAAAGTCAGCTTCGAGTCCATCGGTGGCATCCACTCCGATAAACGTCATGATGGTTTGAATCGCAAAGATTAAGCTGGCGGGAATGGCCACGAACCAGAAAATCCTGAGCAGGGGGTCTAAATTTTCGAACATGGGTTGTTTTTTTGGCGTTTATGGGAGTGAAAACGATGTTGTAACCGTATTCCGGAAATATAAAAAAGGAATATTTTAATCAATTCCGCAACCTTCCGTACGGAATTACGTGCGGGTATTTTTTCTCAATCGAGGTATTTCCGAATGATATCCCGCCAGGTATCATATCCCTTGCGGTTCATGTGCAGCCCGTCTTCCATAAACAATTCCTTTTTTATCGATCCGTCAGGATTGACCATGGGTGTCCAGACATCAATGAAGTAAACATTCCTTTTTGCCTTTGCCCAGTCTTCAAGTTTTTTGTTGAAATCAATGTATTGATCTTTCAGGTGCCAGCGCACAATACTGGGCTTGGGTGAAATGAAATATACCTTAATTGGTTGAGGGAGCTTTGCACGGATAATCATGAGCAGGCTGTCGGCCGAAGCTAAGATCTGTTCCGGTGTTGCGCTCGTAAAGCCAAGATCGTTATCGCCTTCATAAATGAAAATCGTTTTCGGATTGTAGGGAATAATCACCTGGTCTGCAAAGTAAAGCAGGTCGCGCATGGTTGATCCGCCAAAGGCGCGGTTCAGAACATTCTTACCCGGAAAATCAGTTTCAAGCTCAGTCCACATCCTAATGCTGGAGCTTCCTGTAAAGAGGATTAAGTCTTTCCTGTTTTTTATGAGACTGTCCTGAAGAACAAGATTCTTAACCTCGTTTTCATAGGCATGCCTTTCTTGTGATCGTGCGGCAAACACAATCAACAAAACAACGTTTAATAACAAGAGTTTTTTCAACATGGTTATTTGGTTTCAGCTACCCTAATCAGATCATTCATCGTACTCATGAAATTATTCCGCACAATATTATCGGTTACGCTGCGGGGAATTTTAACGGGCTCGCCTGTGATGATGTATGTTACTTTTGTTTTTCCTGTAGCGGTTTTTTCAAGAACCCATTTTCCATAAGCCTGCATCCGGTTGATTTTTTCCCGCGCGGGCGCCACCTTTTCATTTACAGCGGGTCCGAATGTAATCACAATCCGGTTGGGCGTTCGTTCCGTCACCTTGTATTTGGCATAGTAATCCTGATCGGTAAGCGGCCACGGCATTTTATACCAGGTATACACATGCCAGGCGGTATCATTTTTCGGATGACGTTTAAATTCAGCCAGATTTTTTTGCCACTCTTTTAGTTTTGCTTCTTCGGTAATCATCGTCATCATCTTATCCAGCGTGGTCGCTGCTGAAAAGACTACTTTCAACCCCCGTGCTTTGGTGGCAGTGCCCGGAAAATCAGCCCAGCGTTCATACAAAAAAATCCGATCGTCCTGCCGGACAATCTCGTACCCGTCATTAGTCGGAGAAGATTGAGCATAAACGTAACAATTCAGTAATACAAGCGGGAATAAAAGGCTTAAGCGCATCATTGGTTAAGTATACTGCTTTTTTTCAGATCAACATTCGTGCCCCGGCTGTGCGGCTGTAAAAACCCGTTGAATTTATTAATTTCGCCCCCATAATCCGGATACAACCACTATGAGCCAGAACAGACCTATTTCTTCTTTCCTTGAAAAGCATTACCTGCATTTCAACGCAGCAGCGCTTGTCGATGCAGCCAAAGGATATAAAAAACACATAGCAGAAGGCAAAAAGATGTTGGTTTCGTTGGCCGGTGCCATGAGCACGGCCGAGCTGGGCATCAGCTTTGCCGAGATGATCCGCCAGGATAAAGTACATATTATTTCATGTACAGGCGCGAATCTCGAGGAGGACATTATGAACTTAGTGGCGCACTCGCACTATAAAAGAATTCCGAATTACCGTGACCTCACTCCCCAAGATGAGTGGGATTTGTTAGGCAATCACCTGAACCGGGTAACCGATACCTGTATTCCTGAAGAGGAGGCGTTCCGCAGGTTGCAGGCACATTTGTTTAAGGTTTGGAAAGACGCTGAAGACAAGGGCGAACGGTTGTTCCCGCACGAATTTATGTTCCGCATGATTAACAGCGGTGACTTAAAACAGTATTACGAAATCGATCCGAAAAACAGCTGGATGATTGCTGCGGCTGAGCGCAACATGCCGATGGTGGTGCCGGGCTGGGAAGACAGCACGATGGGTAACATCTTCGCTTCATACGTGTTAACAGGCGAACTGAAAGCCAGCACGATGAAGAGCGGTATTGAATACATGGTATGGCTGGCCGACTGGTACACCGAGAACTCGGGTAAAGATGGTATTGGCTTCTTCCAGATTGGCGGTGGCATTGCCGGTGACTTCCCGATTTGCGTGGTGCCGATGCTGCACCAGGATCTCGAGCGCGATGGTGTTCCGTTCTGGAGCTACTTCTGCCAGATCAGCGATTCCACTACAAGCTACGGTTCGTATTCAGGCGCAGTTCCGAATGAAAAAATAACATGGGGCAAGCTTAGCATAGACACGCCCAAGTTCATTGTTGAATCTGATGCGACTATCGTTGCGCCTTTGATGTTTGCGTATATTCTTGACATGTAAAAAATAACCGCAAAGACGCCAAGTTCGCAGAGAATATCCATTCATTCCTTTGCGCTCTCTGTGTCTCTGCGGTTAAAATACTTATACAGATGACTGAAAATGAAATCTCAGGGAAGATCATAGGATGTGCTATTGAGGTGCATCGTGAACTTGGTCCGGGACTTCTTGAGTCTGCTTATGAGGCGTGTCTGTTTCATGAATTAATAACAGCAGGGATGAACGTGGAAAAGCAACGAATATTACCGGTTGTTTATAAATCGGTAAATCTTGATTGTGGTTATCGACTTGATCTGGTTGTGGAGAACAAAGTGATTATTGAGGTGAAGGCTGTTTCGGGTATTGATGATATTCATTTGGCCCAAATGATGACGTATCTTAAATTATCAAAATACAGACTCGGATTATTGATCAATTTCAATGTTGACCTGGTAAAGAATGGAATAAAACGTGTAGTTAATAACTTGTGACAATCTTATAAAAATTAAATCCGCAGTAGCGCAGAGTATGCAGCAATAAAAATGCATTCTTTGCGCTCTTTGCGTCTTTGCGGTTAAAATAGTTATGAATTTAGAACACTCTCTTCGCTCCGAAATCCAAAAGGCAATCACTGCACTGTTCAATACTTCAATTGATCAGCTTCAGGTGCAGCCTACCAACCAGGAGTTTGAAGGATCCCATACGCTGGTTTGTTTCCCATTGACGAAAGTCTCCAGGCTTAAACCGGAAGAAACGGCAAAAGTTATCGGGGATTATCTCATTCAACATTCGGATATCGTTGCGCGCTACAATGTTGTAAAAGGATTTCTGAATCTTGTTATTGCCGACAAAACATGGGCAGAAACATTTGCCACTGTTTATGGCAATAAAAAATATGGTCAACTTCCGGATAACGGAAAGGAGATCATGGTTGAGTATTCTTCTCCGAATACAAACAAGCCATTGCATTTAGGCCACTTGCGTAATAATTTTTTAGGTTACAGTGTAGCGGAGCTTTATAAAGCCAATGGCTATACCGTTCATAAAGTACAGATCATCAACGATCGCGGCATACACATCTGCAAAAGCATGGCCGCGTGGAAGCTGTATGGGAAGGGAGAAACACCGGAGAGCAGCGGACTGAAAGGCGACA
>CAZIGG010000090.1:0-12588 GCA_964538575.1 uncultured Roseivirgaceae bacterium | reverse complement strand
CGGTTCAACGGTTTTCAAGACCGCCGCATTCGACCGCTCTGCCACTCCTCTGTAGCATTTTCGCTTCCGATAGCTATCGGAACGGGACGCAAATGTAGATTTTTAAAACAATCCTGCAAAATTACAACCCGGCTGCCGTTAATTTTCCTGTGCAAAATCAGGGAAGGTTTTTTTAAGATCCTTGTCTTCAATTTTTGGAGGGGCTTTACGATACGCATCCAGCTCGAGCAGCACAATCCGCTGATCGTTAATGGCAGTCCGTAATTTTTCAATTTCTTTATCAAACTCAGGCAGCCTGCGTGCTGACTTAAGACCATATTTCCGGGCAAACTCATCTCCGGCACTCTGTACACGGCTGCGGATGTCAATGCTGATTTTGATTTTATCCATGATATCATCTTTGGATTTGCCGATGACTTCCGTGGCCTCCAGTGTACCTAACGTGAGCACGGTAGTTCCGCCTACTGCAGGCACTATTTTCTGCGCTTCCGGATTATCCTGAAAAGCCACCGGGCTTATCCCGGTCACGGCTCCTAAAGAGGCATTAACAACAGAACGTTTCTTCTTTCCTTTTTTTGCCTTTTTATATTGTTCGTTAAGCTTTTTCTGATTTTCATCTATATCTTTTATCAGCAGGTACGCGCTAACCAGATTGGCTTTGTATTTCTGGTATTGATGCGCATCCTTTTCAATTACATTTTCTGCATCTATTATTGTAATCGAGATTTTGCGCTGTACCCGGTTATTTGATTTATCCAGAGCAAAAAAAACAATCTCAATCGGAAGTTGCTTTTGAGTTTCCTCCACAAACGAATAAGGCGGTTTCCAGGTAAACTCATATTGAAGCGGGGTATTTTCTTTTAATGCACCAGCCGTTATCCTAAGATCGGAAGGAATAAAGCCGGCACTGCGTACATTATCATCCCCATTAGGATCGGAAATGTAGATTTTAAGGTTCAGGGTTTCTTCCTCTTTTAACGAGAACACTGAATCGCCCGGAACGATTAGTAACTCGGGCGGAAGATCAAGCTGTGTTTGCGCAATGCGAAGCTTGCCCTTTGTTTCAGCCTTATCAGGCTGATCCTGAACAATAAACTCCACCGTGGCCGGATTATTTTTCAATGCATTGAATTGACTTCTTGAGGGGGCCCACGTAAACTGCCCCTGCGAAGAGAGATTAGCGCCTTCCGGCATTTGCGTTTGAATGACTTTAAAAACAAATGGATCACCGTCCGGATCAGATACATATTCAGACGGAATCTGGTAAGTGCTGCGTGTTGATTGCTTAACGTAGAATACGGGAATTTCTTCCACGATTGGTGCGCGGTTAATATGATTAACGGTAAATGTTACAGCTTCGCGATCACGTTTACCATCTTTCCACAAGGCCAGAAAAATTATCGTGAAGTCTTTTTTCTGTTCCACACGATTTACGAGATCATACGAAAGTTTCCAGGTGAAATTTCCAACGGAGTCAAATTGAATTGGCAGCTTATCTGCATTCTCGAGTGAAAAATAGCGCAGATCTTCCCGTGCGGTAGCACGAACTTTGAATGAAAGCGTTTGGCCTTCATTTAGAACATTCCACCCCACTGAATCAGGCAGTATGAGTTCATGGCCGGTTTGCGCAGAAACGGATAATGTTAAAAGGGCAAATGCTGTAAAAAAAAGCAGTTTTTTCAAGACCGACCTAAAAATAAGGCCGTAAATTTAGCAAGATCAACGGTTCAATTCATGGCAGGTGCTAAAAAACCAGATAAACACAATTTTTTCAGTGATGTGTACCAGGTGGCCCGCCTTATCCCGAAAGGCCGCGTAACCAGTTATGGCGCGATCGCGAACTATTTAGGCACTAAAATGAGCTCACGCATGGTTGGCTGGGCCATGAATGGCTGCCCAAAGGATGTTCCTGCTCATCGTGTAGTTAACCGCAATGGTTTGCTAACGGGAAAACACAACTTTAATCCGCCTTCACGTATGCAACAGCTTCTGGAAAAAGAAAAGATCACTGTAGTGGATGATAAGATTGTGGACTTTAAAGAAAAGTACTGGGATCCGAATGTTGAATTGATGTAAGATTTTTCAATTCGGGAATACCCCCTCCCAAAACTGGAACTCATTACTTTTAAACCTTTGAAATTTTCATAATTCGAGCTGTTTCTTCTCACGGCATAGCATTGGCATAACGGAGTGAAACAGTTTTAAAAATGAAAACCTTTGTAAAAATCTTCCTGGTGGTTGTGCTGTTGGGTGTGCTGGCGTCAGCAGTTTTTGCAGAGCCTGCCGCCCCGGTTAAAAAGGAGAACGACACCGTAAGTGTTACCCTAACACCAACGCACTATAAAGACCTGCTGATCCTGAAGTCAACTAAAACGTACATGGGCGCTGCGGTAGAAGTGCACAATGCTACAGGTGCGGTGGTTTCTTCCAGCCGCATTTATAAGAAGAAAATGATCATTGATTTTTATGACATCCCGTACGGAACATATACGATCCGTGTAGTAAAGGATAACAAGACACTTGAGTTTAATTATACAAAGAAACAAGATTCAGGAATTCTTAACTGAATCTGACGGCAACCAACGTGGGGTTGGTTTTAATCGGGTTAAGGGTCGCTTTGCAAAAAGCGGCCCTTTCCTTTTAGATCAGGATTTTAGGATTAGCAGGATGAAAGACAAAACTTCTTTCATCGGGAAGTTTAGACTTTATACTGCTGTAATTTTCTTTTTGGAAGAGGAAATCAGGAACAGCCCGAGGAAAGTTAATATGCCATTAATCAGTACAATCTCAATTCCGATTTTATAGCCATTGAACCAGGCTTCGGAGTTTGCGCTGAGGATATAGGAAATAACCGGTGCGGTTATGCAAACAATTGGAACGAACTTGTCTGTAACCTGACGTTTTGTAAATAATCCGAAAGAGAATAATCCCAGCAGCGGACCATAGGTGTAGCCCGCAACATTTAAGACGGCATCAATTACAGAACGTTCATTGATTTGCTTAAAGATCAAAATGATAAGCAGGAACAAAAGCGAGAAACCTATGTGAACCATAAACTTCTGCTTGCGCTTAACAGGTTCTGGCTTGTCCTTAAAATTAAGGAAGTCGATGCAAAACGATGTCGTGAGACCGGTCAGCGCGGAATCTGCACTGGCGTAAGAAGATGCAATGATTCCCAATAAAAAGAATACGCCTACTAATAACCCGAATTCGTTCAATGCCAGGCTTGGGAAGAGTTCATCAGAGGCTGCCGGTAAAGCAATTCCCTTTTGTGTGCTATAGATATAGAGCAGTGCGCCCAATACAAGAAACAGCAGGTTCACAATAACCAGGGTGATGCTGAACCAGAACATATTTTTTTGCGCTTCACCCAGATTTTTACAGGTAAGATTCTTCTGCATGATTTCCTGGTCCATTCCCGTCATGGTAATGGTAATAAACATTCCACCTAAAAAGTATTTGGGGAAGAACAAGGCTGAATTGGGATCATCCACGTAAAAGATTTTCGAGTATCCATTATCTTTTATAGCCGCGATCATGTCGTTGAAAGAAAACCCCAACGAATCCGAGATTTGCCAGACGGCAATGCAAACGGCTGATACAAGGAAGAGTGTTTGAAACGTATCGGTCCACACCACGGTTTTTACTCCGCCCCTGTAGGTATAAACCCAGATCAGAACAATGGTTGTAGCAACGGTTACAAAAAACGGTACATTCCACGCATCGAATAAAAAGAGCTGGAGCACGGTTGCAGCCAGGTACAGGCGAAGTGCAGAGCCGATGGAGCGGGAAATCAAAAAAAGAAACGCACCCGTTTTGTACGAATATTTATCAAACCGCTGCTCCAGGTACGTGTAGATTGAAACTAAATTTAACCGATAGTAAAGCGGCAGCAGGATTCCGATGATTACCCAGTACCCCACCAGGTATCCTAAAACAACCTGGAAATAACCAAACCCAATCTTGCCCACGTTTCCGGGAACCGAAATAAACGTAACGCCTGAAAGTGACGATCCGATCATCCCGAAGGCCACCAGATACCAGGGCGATTGCCGGTTCGCGGTAAAAAAAGTATTTGTATCCGCGCCTTTCGATGTAAAATAGGAGATAGTGATAAGCGCTAAAAAATAGACTACTAAAATGGAGCCGACCAGCAGAGGTGTCATACGCTATTTCGCTTTGGGAAAATGAAATCCTTTCGGGTTCAAGTATAGTTTAAATGCACCGATTTTCGTTAATTTTGCATTCGAAACAATTCGCAATGAAGCACGATTTTCAGGCTGACGAGAAGGTGGATGTGCTGGAGGTTATTGAAACAACCGACCTGATGGATCTTATTGTGTTTAACGATAACGTAAACACATTCGATCACGTGATTAACACTCTCATCAAAGTTTGCAAGCACACCCAGGAGCAGGCCGAGCAATGTACGATGCTCATCCACTACAAGGGAAAGTGCACCGTTAAAAACGGCAGCTTTGATTTTCTCAAGCCGATGCGCGATGCCATCTGCGAAGCAGGCATTGATGCCCGCATCGTATCTTAGACTTTTAAAATTCTCAGACGTTGGAGTATCCTTCCAAACTTATCGAAGAAGCCGTAAACCAGGTTTCCAGGCTTCCGGGCATTGGAAAGAAAACCGCCTTGCGTTTGGTGCTGAGTTTGATCAAGGATAAGCAGGAAAAAACTTTTGCCTTAACGGATGCGCTGAACAAACTGCGGGAAGGTATTCGCTTTTGCTCGTGCTGTCATAACATTACCGATACGGAGGTTTGCACAATCTGCACGAGCCACAGGCGCGACAAAAGTATCTTGTGCGTAGTGGAGGATGCCAACGATGTGATGGCGATTGAAAACACCTCACAATTCAACGGTGTGTATCATGTGCTGGGCGGAGTGATCTCACCCATAAATGGTATCGGTCCGTCTGAATTAAAGATTGAATCGCTTGTAGGCCGGCTCAATCATGGCCAGACTGAAATTAAGGAACTTATTCTCGCGTTAAGCCCAACGCTTGAGGGTGACACAACATCCTTTTACATCCATAAACGCGTAAAAGACTTATCGGTAAAAGTAAGTGTGATTGCCCGGGGCGTACCCGTGGGAGGTGATCTTGAATATGCCGATGAGATTACGCTTGGGCGAAGCATTACCGGCCGTACACTTTTTAATTAAGCGATACAAGAAGCACCGTTTAGTCTTCGTCTGTTTTCTTCGGTCTAATCCTTAAGGAAAGCGGCTGAAAACCAATATCGCGTAAAGGAACAATGCCATAAACAGTTTCTCCGGGAGCAATGTCTTTATTATAGAGGCTATACTTTCTAAACTCTTGCTTCATTTTAGAGTTTGAGCTGGAAGCTATTCCGATATTTATCCCGGCAATCGCAAGGCCGAAGGGGATAAAAGTCGTCATTTCGCAATAACCATAAGGATCGCACTCCATTTCATAATAGTATAATAATCCCCAAAGGAGATGAATCCATACTTTTTGGCGGATCGTTTCGGCAGCAGTTTCACTTTCAGCCGGATAAACCGGACCGCGTGTTATGCGAAGCTCCAGGTCGCGTACGAAATTGATTGGTGCTGATGTATGATTTGTAATCTTAACAGCCACTATGGTAAATCCATTTTTGCGTTCCTTTTTGCTGTACCGGTTGTTGCCCCGGTACGCGAGAACATCATAGCGGTACCAAAAATCAACTTCTTTTGATGGATTGTTGGTAACGTATTCAACCGTTTCCGGGGCGACAGGTTTGTAAATGGATGCGCAACTGGAAGCAAGCATGGTGAGCAACAGCAGGAAGGGGATTTTTTTCACGATTTATTAGCCAATAAATCAAACATACCATTTTTTACCAATCTGTTAATTGACTTTCTTTACGTTTTTTTAAGACATATGCAGAAGTTATCAGCGCGCATAGAAGCTATCCAGGAATCAGCAACGCTTGCCATGGCCGCAAAGGCCCGCGAATTTAAGAATCGCGGCATTGATGTAATTAATTTAAGTCTGGGTGAACCTGACTTTAAAACTCCCCGGCATATTTGTGATGCGGCCAAAAAAGCCATTGATGACGGAAAGTACTTTGCTTATCCCCCGGTAGCGGGCTACCAGGATTTGCGGGAAGCGCTGGCAGCTAAGTATCAGTCACAAAACAAGGTTCCATACAAAGCGGAAAATATTGTTGTTTCAAACGGGGCCAAGCAATCAATCGCCAATACCATGCTGGCGCTCTTAAACAGAGGCGATGAAGTAATCGTGTTCTCACCGTTTTGGGTGAGCTATGATGCATTGGTTCGTCTTGCGGAAGCAACCCCGGTAATTGTAAAGGGAACGCTCGAAAATGATTTTAAAGTAACCGCGCAACAGGTTGAAGCAGCCATTACTCCTAAAACCCGGGCTATTATTTTTTCATCTCCGTGTAATCCAACAGGCTCCGTGTTCTCAGGAAAAGAGCTTGAAGCGATTGCTAAAGTTGTTCTGAAGCATGAAAATCTTTTAGTGATTGCAGACGAGATTTACGAACACATCAATTTTACGGGTGACCAGGTGAGCATTGCTTCGTTGCCGGGAATGTTCGAGCGAACGATAACCGTAAACGGATTTGCAAAAGGTTTTGCGATGACGGGCTGGCGCGTGGGTTACATTGCTGCGCCAAAATGGATTGCGGATGGCTGTAACAAAGTTCAGGGCCAGCTAACATCGGCAAACTGTTCTATTTCACAGCGCGGAGCACTTGCTGCCATTACAGGCGACATGAAGCCCACGGATGAAATGGTAAAGCAATACCATAAACGCAGGGATATTGTTTATAATTTATTAAAAGAAATCCCGGGCATCAAAGCCAATTATCCACAAGGTGCTTTTTATTTTTTCCCGGACGTAAGTTCCTATTTCGGAAAGTCGGATGGCACGCGTACAATTAAAAACAGCGATGACTTCTGCATGTACATGCTGGAGAAAGGGCATGTTTCGTTAGTAACAGGCGATGCTTTTGGCGATGAAAAATGTATTCGTTTATCGTACGCTGCTGCTGAAAACGATCTCGTGGAGGCGTTGAAGCGTATGAAGGATGCGCTTGCTCAGCTTAGCTAAGAATTTTCTTTCGGACAACTTCAACCTTTTCAGCCATGCTGTTAAAAAACCGGTTTCTTTCTTTTTCTCCGGTAGTGCTTATATGGATGGATCTTTTTTGAAGGTTCTGTATGAAGGCCTCTGTCTGCTGGCAAAAATCCTCATTCGCAGTGGACAAAACTTCAGTTATGTTGTGGCTGATGTACACCGATTTCTTGTTACCCATGGTAAACATTGCGGTGTTATCAGCAATCAGTATCTCATTTTTGTACAGGCTGTAGGGAGCTTTTTCAAACGTATAGCCGTCAGTTGCCTGCTGACAAATGTCACGCAGCAGTTGCGAATATTGTTCAAAGATAACAGCGATGTCTTCTTTTGTTTTAAAGAAACCCGCATCGTGATAAAATTCAAGTTGTTTGAGCGTAACATTTATGGTTTCGTCAACCCATAATTCCACGGTGGGAATTTTATTATAGGTTTGCCATATTTTACGGCCCAGTGTAAAGTATTCACCCGATATAAGAGAACGTTCAAATTTTTTACCCTGAAATTCCGGATAATCCAGGACCGATTTCATCCAAAAGAACATTTTAAACGCACATAAGTCCGGGTAATGAAAGTAATGGAACACGGGAATGTCTTTGGCGGTGAAAACAATTTCCTTTTCACCGTTGTATGCTGTTAGCGTTTCCAGGCTTTCCAGCATCGTGCGAAGCCATTTCTCGAATGCGTGCGGAGCATGGTTAACGGCAAGATGCCGGAAGGGAACAATCCCGGCAGGGGTTCCAAATAAAATATCCAGCGAAACGCCAAACCGGTCGCAAAGAATTTTTGCCTCATCGATAGAAAGCACGGTTTCGCCCCGGATTCTCCGGTATGCACTGTCCCGGCTGATGTTGAGGATTTCTGCTATTTCATCGGCCAGCGAAATATTAGTCGCAAGCCGCTTCTTAACCTGTTCCAGGAACAAGGATTGGACGTTTGGGGGAGCCATGGATAGACAAATGGTGCATATAATAATACGCATTTATCGTGATTTGCAAAAATTGCAACTCTCAGTATTTCCGGGCGGGACATTACGGTTTTACACAAAACATCTGTTTTACGCAGGCGTAGTTTAATACTGCGGCCCGGATTCTTCGTGATAGGTTTGAGCCATAAATTCAATGCCATGTATACGCTCAACGAACAGAAATTTGATTTCGGAATTTTTATGAAGAGACGGGGTTGGAACTCTGTTATCTCCCTGATCTTATTCACTATATTGGTGATAATTATTTTACAAAATATCCGACCATAGACTGCTATAAGTTTTAAAACTGCGGAGAAGAAAGTTTCAATTTTAATACCAGGGCGACCCTAACACTCTAATGCGATGAAAATAAAATTAATATTTTTCATGATGATTGTCAGTACTGCTATGACTGCACAAGCTCAGCAAAGTGATTCGACTCAGCAATACAGGATCGAAACGGTTGACGGTAATGAATACATTGGTTTTATTATTGAGCAAAATAATGACGTAATAGTTATTATGACGGAACGCATAGGTGCAATTACATTGCGAAAGATTGACATTAAGAAGATGACTGTTATTAATGTAAAGCAAATTAAGAATGGTCAATATTGGTTTGAGAACCCTCAGTCCACCCGGTACTTCTGGCAACCCAATGCGTATGGACTGAAGAAAGGAGAGGGCTATTATCAGAATGTCTGGATATTGTTTAATCAGGCAAGTATTGGTATAACGGATAATGTTTCAATTGGTGCAGGTATTGTACCGTTGTTTTTATTTGCAGGAGGATCAACTCCGGTTTGGCTCACCCCTAAAGTTTCAATACCTATTAAACGCGATAAAGTTAACATGAGTGGTGGGGCTCTGTTAGGAACTGTTCTGGGAGAGGAGGATGCTAATTTTGGTATTGCCTACAGCAACATAACATTTGGCAGTCGTGATAAAAATATCACCTTTGGAGCAGGATATGGTTATGCTGGTGGTGACTGGGCGGATGCTCCCACCTTTACACTAAGCGCAATGATTCGTGTCGGCAAGAGTGGTTATTTCCTCACAGAAAATTATTACATCGGGTCAGCCGAGGAAGATATTATGCTATTCTTTCTGGGCGGAAGGAGAATGATCAAAAATTCGGGAATTGATTTTGGGATTCTGATTCCATCGAATACAGGCGGTGATGTTGTTGCTATCCCCTGGCTTGGCGTAACTTTTCCGTTGGGTAAATCGCTGGAGTCAAGCTATAATAAATAGTGATTAGTTCTTCTCAAACTGCTTATCCAGCGGACCAACTTTTTCAAGATCCTGAACAATTTTCTGATCAAGCGGAGTGTCTTTGATCACATTATACTTACTCCAGAATTTTTTGTTGTAAGAGCCATACTGGTACTGAAGACCGTAATTACTCATTTTTTCAACGGAGTTAATCTTCTCATCGGTATTCGGAATAACGTGATTGATCAGCAGTTGCTGAAACAACTCGGTATTGAATTTGACGTCATTGGTTTTGGAGTCATACCAGTCAACCTTGGAGGTAACACTGATATAATTGAGATACATCTTCCCTTCAACTCGCTTGAAGTCGATGGTCTTTTTTATCCCGGTAAACCGGCTGGACATATTTTTCTTGCGGCCAGGAATTTTATCAGAACCATCCC
Organism: uncultured Roseivirgaceae bacterium; assembly: GCA_964538575.1. Taxonomy (GTDB): domain Bacteria; phylum Bacteroidota; class Bacteroidia; order Cytophagales; family Cyclobacteriaceae; genus UBA2336. The sequence continues at coordinate 2,846 of CAZIGG010000090.1, read as the reverse complement.
TTTCAAATTCCAGGTGAATGATGGAGTAGTCTGATTTCTCCACAAAGATTTTTAAAAAGTATTCTCCGGAGTATGAAATCACAAAAATCTCGTTGCCGTTGTAATATGAATCGCGATCACGTTTCATCACGGCATACATTTCTTGCCGGTCTTCAATCTGCCGGTAGCGGATGGTATTGTGCAGCAACAGGTCTTCCAGTAAGTTATCCTGGTCAAAGAATGAAGTGAATTTATTTTCATAGCCAATGCTTTTTCTCACCTCGCGCAGCCGAACACCTTCCCGTAGTTTATGCTGATTGCGCGGGCGTTTGTAGCTTTCATCGTATATGTCAACGGCTGCTTCCAGCAGTGAAATGTATGTGCCGCCAACTTTTTTTATGTCGCGGTAAAAGCCTTCCATTAAAAAGGGCTGCATCGGGTAGTTTTCTTCAATGCGGCTTAGGGCGTACTGCAAAATATCCCCGCCTGTCAGAGAATCGCGAACGATAAATTCATTTAACAGCACGAGTGAATTTTCGAGTGCAATAGTCAGCGGTTCATTCACAGTTAACGAATTAACTGCCGATTCAAAATCTTTATATCCCAGCATGCTGATAACCAACGTTTCATTTTCAAATTCAGCTGGAATATGAAAATCAAAGTCGCCCTGCGCGTTGGTTATCGTGCCAATGGTTTTGCCTTTAATCCACACCGAAGCAAAAGGTAAAGATTCTTTTGTTTCAGCGTCTGTTACCTTTCCGGATATGGTAATATCCTGAGCAACTGAAACGCCTGATAGTAAAGTCAACGCCAGAACCAACAATTTCCGCATAACACACGAAAGATGTGGAATCGAAGAGTTCTTTCAAACTGCGTGTAAGATTAATCCGCATTTTAGGGATTTTGGCGCACGAAATCCTGAATTAACGCGTTTGTATTCTTCTGTGTAACTTTATTACCCAAATTGTACCGTGAATATTTTCGATCAAATACCGCGCATCTGGAAACGGGCCTACCTGCTGCTCTGCCTCTGGTATCTGATCAGCTATGCGGTAGGGGCAGCATTAAAATGGAAACTTGATCTTCCTTCGAGTTACGATTCCAGTTACGTATTCTGGAACGGACTTTATTTATATGAGGCGCTGTGTGTGCTGATTATCCTGATTCTTTTCTATTCACATTTTCTGTTTCAATTCAAACTGTATTTACAGGTTGTCGGGCACGTGGCAGGCGTGATCACCTTTTTTTTGATTATGGGGTCATTCTCCTATTACTTAGAGGATTATGTGGAAGGCTACGTAGGATTTTATAACTGGAAGGAACACATTCTTGGATTGTTGAAGTGGGAAGGATTGCATTTCCATGATCAATATGTAATTACCGTGGCTGTTTATTATATCATCCGGTATTTTGAACGCATGCAGAAACGCGAACAGGAGAAAGGCGAGCTTGCATTGAAGAACCGTGAGATGCAGCTTTCGCTGCTGAAGTCCCAGATCAACCCGCACTTTTTATTTAACACGCTTAATTCAATCAATACACTGGTTGGCTCAAGCAAAGAGCAGGCGCGCAGAGTAATCACGCAGCTTTCGGATATTTTCCGCTATGCGCTTGACTCGCATGGCGACAAGCCTGTTAAGCTTGTGCACGAGCTTGACTTCATTGATAACTACATTCGTATTCAGCAGGTGCGGTTCGGCAACCGGCTTAAGTTTGTCAAGCAGGTTGACTATACATGCCTGGGAATTGTTATACCGCCTATGATCCTGCAGCCGTTAGTTGAGAACTCGGTTAAATACGGCATTGCGCCTAAAGATGAAGGCGGTACGATTGTTGTTACCGTCAAGCGCATTAACCAAATGATTTTCTTTGAAGTAAAAGACGATGGATTGGGCATTAATTCAAAGAAAGTGATGGATGGAAATTCAAGCGGAGTGGGGATCCGGAACACCGATGAGCGCCTGCGCAGCACGTTTGGGCCGGGGTCGGGATTGAGGATTCATTCCAGCACATGGGGGTATTCGGTCAGCTTTTTTATTCCGGTAATGGAAGAGAACCGGTTACTGGATCAGCCCGAGGAAATGAAAAGTAAAGCGGTATAAAATTTTACCATACATTAGCAGTATAAACCAATCACGAATGAATATTACCTGTTTGATTATTGACGATGAACAACTGGCTCGCGATCTGTTAAAAGAATATATTGAGAATACCCCGGAAATCTCCATTGTGGGAGAAGCCGATAAGGGCAAGGATGCTGTTGAACTGATCGACAAGCTGAAGCCTGACTTGATTTTTCTGGACGTTCAAATGCCCGGTATGACCGGCTTTGATGTGCTCGATGATATTGAGCACGATCCGTTTGTGATCTTTACCACCGCGTACGATCAATATGCGATCAAGGCATTCGAAAAAAATGCAATCGATTATTTATTAAAGCCGCTTGACCAGGAACGTTTTAAAACTGCCGTTGAAAAGGCGGTAAGCCGCATGAAGCTTGAGCAGAATAACGTGGGCGAACTGCTGCGCAGCATGAAGACCGACAGCAAAACTTCTTATGACTCGCATATTTTTGTTCAGAAGTCGGAGAAACTGCTTAACCTTCCCGTTGAGGAAATTATGTTCCTGGAGGCATCGGGTGATTATACCATTCTCACCACCAAGAGCGATCAGTTTGTAAGCTCATCCGGCATTGGTAAGCTGGAGGAAATTTTAAATCCCGATACCTTCATCCGGGTTCACAGAAGCACCATCATTAATATCAATTACCTGAAAGAAATTGAAAAGCACTTTAATGGCGGCATGATCGTGAAAATGCAAACCGGAAAGAGTTTCCCGGTAAGCCGCACGTATGCCAAAGTGATCCG
>CAZIGG010000089.1:0-12607 GCA_964538575.1 uncultured Roseivirgaceae bacterium | reverse complement strand
AACCCGCACCCTTCTGTATTTTCGATGAGGTTGATGCCCCGCTGGATGATGCGAATATTGACAAGTTCAACAACATCATCAGGCGCTTCAGCAGCGATTCACAGTTTGTAATCGTTACGCACAACAAACGTACGATGACCACCACCGATGTAATCTATGGTATTACCATGATTGAAAAGGGTGTATCGCGGGTTGTGCCGGTGGATTTGAGAGAGCTCGCTTAACCATTTTAAGGATTTAGGGCATTAGGGGTAACTTCTAATGCCTAATCCCTGATGCCTTTTTTATTCGTACTTCAACGTATCAGCAGGGTTTATCCTTGAAGTTTTAAACGCATGATAACTTACCGTTGCCAGTGCGATCATCAGTCCTACCAAAGTACTTAGCGCAAATAATTCCCAACTAATCTCTATCGAAAACTTAAAACTCTCGAGCCATTTGCTCATAAGATACCACGATAACGGTACGGCTAACACAAAGGCAATCAGAGACAACCACACATATTGTTTGTTGAGCAAAATAAAAATAGAAGACATTCCCGCACCCAATACTTTTCGTATTCCTATTTCTTTTGTTCGATTTACTGCATTGATGCCCGCCAATCCGAATAAACCCAAACAAGAAATCAAAATTGCAAATCCGGTTGCAAGCCCTGTGATGCTCATCCATCGCTCATAACTTTCATATTGTTTCGCTACATCCTGATCGAGAAACGTGTAGGTGAAAGGTTTGTCAGGGAAAAGCTCTTTCCATATCCCTTGTATTTTGTCGAGGGAAGCCGGAACATTTCCCGCTTCTACCCGAACCAGCATTTTCGTGTGATACCCGAAAAACTTATCCATCGTGAGGAACATAGGTTCTATGTTTTCCTCGAGGGACAGGAAATGATAGTCCTTCACTACTCCAATCACTTTGGAGCCAAGACCAACAGTATCTTCACGCCAGTTCAGATGTTCGTTCAACGGATCAATCCACTTCAGGTCTTTCACCAACGCTTCGTTTACGATGACGGCAGACGAATCTGAAAATATATCCGTATCAAAATTTCTTCCTTGTACAAGCTGAATGACAAGCGTGGGGAGATAATCCGGATCAACCGCATACACGTAAGCTGCCTTTTCTTCATCGTTGATTTTGTACCAAAAACGAGGCACTCCCTGGTTGAAAGATGAACCCGTACCCGCAACCGAGACGATTCCGCTCTCGCTCTGTGCACGCGTTTTGAAACGTTCCACGATTTTGTTGGCTTCCTTATCTCTCCATCCGGTCTGCGTTTGAATGACAAGCGTCTGCTCTTTATTGTAGCCGAGGTCTTTCGTGGCTATAAAGTCCATTTGACGATACATGATCACCGAACAAATGATAAGGCTTGCTGATAAAAAGAATTGCAGTACAACAAGTGGTTTTGTGAAACTTGCCTGAAGCTGGGAGGTAAGATGTCCTTTCAAAACATGCGCAGGCTGAAAGCGCGACAGAAAAACTGACGGATAACTTCCGGCCAGAAGCCCGACAACAAATGTAAGCGCAAGCCCGATGCTCAACAACTCAGCCCAATTTTTCCAGGTAATGACAATTCCTTTTCCGGTAAACTGATTGAAGGAGGGTAGGAAGAGAATGACAAGCCCTATTCCAATAAACATGGAGATACACGCCAGCAACAAAGATTCGAATCCAAACTGATAGATGAGTTGTTTCCGCCCTGCGCCTGTCGCTTTTCGCACGCCAATTTCTTTCCTTCGCGATGCGGACGTAGTAAGCGCCAGTGAAATGTAGTTGATACAGGCAATCACCAGGATCAACAAAGCAATTCCCCCAAGAATATAGGCGTATTGCGGATCGCTTACTTTGTGCCATCCGACCGATTTCATTAAATGTATTTCCGTGAGCGGAGTGAATACAAGTTCGATATCGCCCATGTATTTTGGCGCAATTTTACTGAGACTCGCGCGGAATTGGGCAGCGTCCGCATTATCCTGAAGCTGAACAAAGCACGGTGTGCCAAACGCGCTCCAGTCTGTCATTTGTTTTTCATATCCGGGCATGCTTTCTTCCGGCACCAGGATTTGAAAATCAAGACTTGAATTGGCAGGAGGCGCCTCGATTATCCCCGCAACGGTAAAAAGTCTTTCGCCTCCACTGTTAATAGAAATAGTCTTTCCCATTGCGTCTTCTTTTCCAAAATACTTTTCAGCAATCTCAGGCGTGATCACCACATCAAGTTTATTGTCGAAAAGCTTTTCAGCGTTACCGGCTAATAGCTTAAAAGAGAACATCTTGTAAAAATCACCATCAACGTAAGCAATCTTCTCGGAAAAAATTTTGTCCCGGTACTGTAACGCAACAGTTCTGCCACTATTGAAACGGGTTGAGTATTTTATCTCGGGCAATTCATCTTTCAGGGCATTTCGAAGACCAAGTTGAAGCGCTGCATCGCGCCTGGAGTGATCTTTTGAGTTTCTTTTAGCCTCAATCCGGTAAATCTGATTTTTGTTAGCATGAAATCGATCAAAGCTTTTCTCATCCCGGATAAAAAGATAAATCAGAATGCAAGAGGCAATGCCGATACTTAAACCAAAAGCATTAATGAACGAATACAATTTCCGTTTGACGATGTTGCGCGAGGCAACCTTTATATAATTTCCAAGCATAATGGTGTTGATTAGTTGAGTTCTAAATCTGTTCCGGAGAATAATTCCGGGTCTGAAGAACTTCAGCACGTTCAGGCCCAGCCTCAGGTTTGCCTTTCTTACGCCCCTGTCTTTTACATCAGCCTCATACGCTTCCAGCAGATCGCCCTCAATGCCTTCATATAAGGCGGGCGGACAAAACCATTCGAGGAAGCGAAGGGCAGGCTTTGGCGTTATGCGATCTTTTTGCTTCAATTTTTGTTATTTTTGATAGCTGAATGAAGGTGTTATGAAAACAATAGAAGTAAGTGATGAATTGGCCGAAAAACTGGCGCAACTTTCTGAAAAGGAGAAGTCATTAACCCTCGAAACGCTTTTGCGAATGCTGGAAGACAAGCGAACCCTGTTTGAGGTAATGGATGACATGAGCGCGTATGCGAAGAAACAAGGGCTGACGGAAGAAATCCTGAAAGACCTCATGAAGGATGAATCATAAATGAAAATCATTCTTGATACAAGCGTGTTGGTAAGCGCTGCCATTTCAAAGGGATCAACAACTGATCGGGCCGTCCGTAAAGCATTTGCCAGCCACGAGGTGCTTCGCTCGTTGCCCGTAACCGCTGAGTTAGAAACTACGTTAAGGAAAAAGAAATTCGAGAAGTATTTTCGAAGCGTGTACGAGCGGGATTTTTTTGTCCATCTTTTCAGAATGTATAGTCGTTTAATTATGGTAACACACACTGTATCCATCTGCCGTGACCCCGATGACAATATGTTCCTTGAATTAGCACTTTCCGGAAAAGTGGATTGCATTGTTACCAGCGATCCCGATTTGCTCGTTTTAAATCCGTTCAAAAACATTCCCATCATTACACCGCGTGATTTTCTTGAAAACTATTAAACCGAAACAACTTTCAACTGCGGAATCAGCTTCCATAAATCCATACGGGATTCTTTCATCGCCCGAAGCATGGAAAGTCCGGCATTGGTTACGGTAAAGATTCGTTTACGTCTCCCGCCCCGCACATTGGTTGCACCGCCCATTCTAGACTTCACAAACCCTTTATCCTCAAGGCGGTAGAGCGTAACGTGTACCGCGCTGAGGTTTACCTCCCGCCCTACCCGTGCTTTAATTTCGGTTACAATGGCGTTGCCGTAGGCTTCTTCCTGCAGGATGCCGGCCATGGTTAACACCAGTTCTTCAAATTCACCAAGAAATTCCTTGCCCATATATGTATATGTTTTGTAAAACAAATATACGGATGAAACCGGCATTAGTTACTATTTTGTAAAACTAATTTATAGAAAGATGACACCAACAACCGGAAAGTTGAAGCAAACACTGACAGGTACTGAGGAGTTACTACCCACCGGGTAATTCTGAATCATTAAGCTAACCAAATTAACCTGATTTATACTTCCTGAAACCTCTGTTTAGTCTGGCACGGATACTGCCAAGTTCAGCTTGAAACAAGCATTAATACAAAAAGAAATGGTAATAACAGCTAACGACTATCATCGGCTAATAGGGTTAAATGAATTGGCATTACCAAAGGAAAAAATGCCTGATCCTATAGCGCGTTTACACGATGCGTTAATGAATGCGAAAAAGCTTCCGCAGGATGCCATCTCGCGAAACGTAATCACCATGAACTCACGAATTCTCTTGCAAGATACGGCAGGTGAAAGACAGGCAGAGTTAACAATTACCTATCCGCAGGATGCGGACAGCCGCGAAAGAAAAGTATCCGTGTTTTCAGTCATCGGTATTGCCTTGCTTGGCAAACAAGCGGGCGATGTGGTTTCGTGGAAGACGCCCGCGGGTGACGGACAGTTTAAAATCTTAAAAATCACTTATCAGCCTGAGGCTGTTGGCGACTTTTCATTATAATGCCAGCACCGGATAAGGGAATCTAAGCCCTTTGGTAAGAATAAACAATCAACTATTTTTTTTTAATTACTCATTTGCCATGCGCACAACTAAAGGTAAGACAAGTATGCTTGAATATTGTAAACTCGTGCTGAAGAAGATGAGCTTTAACAGAAGGTTGTTTAGAAAAGAATACAAAAAGACATTCACCTATCTTGATCCGATGGATCACACCAAGTTGAAGCAGTGGATCCGGGAAATCCGTCTTCGCTCATAAATTGATCACTTCAGTCTCCTCCTATTGTTCAATTGCAAACAGGGGAATAAAAAATCAGTCTTCAGCCGAAGTTATCAACAGAGTTATGCGCAAAATGATTTTGGGGAATTGGTTTTAGGAATTTCTATTCGTAGAGAAGGGTTGCGCAACAGCTACCCGTGTTGGCAGTCGTAACTTCTCTCTAATCTATAAAAGTCACCTTTTTAATTTTTCCATTCTCTACTTCGTAAATAGCTACACCATGAATAATATGCTTGTTTTTATTATCTGCCATTTTTACCTTTTCCTTGTCAATTATTTTATTGTTAATAACAATTCTATTTTCAATTTGACAATGTATATATGGAACTCTATTTAAGAAATCATAGCTCTTTCTCATTTGTTCTTTACCTTTCGTAACAAGCTTATCTTTTTCAAAGATTTCGATATCATCAGAATATGTGTCTAGGAATGCGTCAAGGTTTTTTGCATTGTACGCGTTAACCTGACGTTGTACTACAACTTCTGGACTTTCTTTTACCAATGTATCAGCTTTAATTACTTTGCCGTTTTTAAAAACTAATTCGATGGAGTTTAGATTTTGTATAGATTCAATAGGGCTTTTTGTGAGTAATAATAAGTCAGCATGTTTTCCATTTTCCACACTGCCTATTTTGTCTTCTCTTCCAAAACCGATTGCAGCATTTAAAGTAGATGATTTTAATAGTTCAGCATTAGAAAGTCCCGCTTCTTGCATGGCTTCAAGTTCCTGAATATATGATGACGCGTGAAATGTGCCAATATTTCCTGCGTCAGTTCCCGTAGATACATTTATACCTCCTTGCATAAGTTTTCGTAAATTGATTTTCATGATGGAGTCTGCTGATGTCTTAGGTATTCCATTTTTACGAAACCATTTTATCATGGGTGGCAATGATAAAGAGTCCATAGCCTCAACGTCTGTTAAACTTCCATAAGCAAATGCATTTGCCCATGCTAAGTCCTGGGGATGGTTTGATAGTTTTCCGGAAAATGCTTTGTAGTAATTACCCCCAACAATCAATGTTGGTATATAAGTAATCTTTTTGTCTTTGAGTTTCCTGACAAAATCGTCTGGAATAATTTCGTCTTCAATGCTATGTACAAGAATAGTTGCGCCAGCGTCAACCGCTAACTGCGCTGTTTTTAATTCAGTTGCGTGAACAGCTAATTTTAAATTGTTTTTCGCACTTAACTCTCCGATATACTTGATTAATGGGAATGATTTTTCAGCAGGATGTTCTTTGTTAGCGATATACCATATTTTAATAAAGTCAGGCTTCTTTGGGAGCATTTTGTTAAATAGTTTATCCACGTCTTCATTTGATTCGACTTTAACAATAGGCGGGTCGTTGAGTTCAAGTGCTTTTCTTTCTACAATAGAAAATAAAGGTCCTGTCACCAAAACATTTGGTGAAACTGTCAATTTGCTGATACTGTCACGTATAATGAAATTATTGAATGGCCCACCAACGTCAATTACTGTTGTTATTCCAAGTCGCAAGTAACGGTTCAGATAATCATTCGTGTTTTGAAATCCTTTCTCTCGTTCTTCTGCATATGATACTTGACTGGTAAGATTTAATCCGTCAGGTCGGGTGTATAAACTGCCAGATTGAAAAAAATGAATGTGTGAGTCAACAAGTCCTGGGATTAAATACTTTCCTGTTCCGTCTATTACAGTTGTTCCTTTCTCAATCTTAATTTTTTTATCAACTCCAATCCATGAAATTTTTCCGTTTGAGATTAGTACACTATAGTTGGGTAATTCTTTTCCCGTTTTTACGTCAATAATATTTGTATTTCTTATTGCCGTGTTTTGTCCCCAAATGTTCAAGTACCCGAACATTAAAACAAAAAGGATAATGATTCTACTTTTCATATTGTTGTGGTTTTAATTTTTTTCGAGCTATGGCTGCATATCATCTACAACGTCTCCTTCAACCACTTAAAAAACTCCTTCTGCCAGACCAACGCATTCTGCGCACTCAGCACCCAGTGGTTTTCGTTGGGCAAATACACTAACTTACTTTTAAGCCCTTTCAACTGTGCAGCGGTAAAGGCTTCAAACGCCTGGCCATCCGGTACACGATAATCCTTACCGCCCTGAAAGATGAGTATAGGCGTATTCCACTTATCCACTAAGCTGCTTGGATCAAACTGGGTGTAGGATTTTTGCGCTGCGGCATTGGTCTTGTCCCAATAGTTTCCGCCATAATCCCAATCAACAAAAAACAGTTCTTCGGTTGTGCCGTACATGCTCTTTGTGTTGAAAATTCCATCATGGGCAATGAAAGTTTTGAAGCGGTTGTTGTGAATTCCTGCTAAGTAAAACACCGAGTAGCCTCCGTAACTGGCACCCACTGCACCCAATCTTGCCTTATCCACAAACGGTTCTTCTGCCAAGGCATCAATCGCGGAGAGATAATCGTTCATTACCTGACCGCCATGATCTTTGCTGATCTGCTCATTCCACGCTACCCCGTGTCCGGGCATACCACGTCTGTTCGGAGCAACAATGATGTAACCGTTAGCAGCCATCAATTGTAAATTCCAGCGGTACGAATAAAACTGGGTTAAGGCAGACTGCGGCCCGCCCTGGCAATACAACAGTGTTGGGTATTTTTTGTTTGGATCAAAGTCGGGCGGGTAAACAACCCAGGTGAGCATCTGTTTGCCATCAGTTGTTCCAATCATGCGCTTTTCAACTTTGCTCAGCGCAAGCTTGCTGTACACCGCATCGTTTGCGCGCGTGAGCTGTTTCATTTCTCCGTTAGAAAGATTTACGGAATAAATTTCAGCAGCATGATTCATATCGGTGCGGGTAACAATCATCAGGTTGCCGGATTGACCCAGCAAGGCAGCCACATCAAAGTCGCCTTTGGTAATTTGTTTAACTACCGGCACCTTTTTGGTAAAGCCCGGATAATCCACTTCAAACAACTGAATCGTTCCGTCAACCGGAGCGTTGAAATATATTTTCTTCGAATCGATGCTCCATAAAAAGCTGTTTACTGTTCCGTCCCACTGCTGGGTAAGGTTAGTAGTGATCGTTCCGTTGCGCACAATGATGTCATTCTTATCGGCTTCGTAGCCATCGCGTTTCATGCTCAGCCAGGCCAGCGCACCGGTGGATGAAAACTCAGGCTGCGTATCGTAGCCCATCATGCCTTCCGTGAGGTTTACGGTTGCACCGCTTGATACATCGTATTCATACAGATCTGTATTTGTACTGGTGGCATAGTCTGTTCCGAATTTCTTTTTCGAGACGTACACAATCCGTTTGCTATCCGGGCGCCACGTAAAATCTTCATCGCCACCGAAAGGCTGCTGAGGTGTATCGTACGGTTCGTCCGGCATAATGTCCTTGCCCTCGCCTATTCCTTTGTCCACCACCGGGTGAACAAACAAGTGGTTGAACTCGCCATCTTCCCACGCATCCCAATGACGGAAGTTCAGACTTTCATAAATCTGCACGTTCGATTTATCAAGGTCGGGATAAAAATCCCTGCCGGTAACTTTATTCACCTTAACGGATTTAACGGTAATTTTCAGCCTGCCGTCAGGCGACATGGATTTATCGCGCAGCAGGTTGGTTAAGGTTCCTGTAATTTCTTCCGGCTCTCCGCCTTTTACCGGGATCGTGTACTTAACGCTTGAGTTTTTGTTCTCTTTTGCATCGGGTGAGCTGATGCTGTAGATCACAAGCTGCCGGTCCACCGAGACTCCCAGCCCGGAAACACGTTTGAGGCTCCAGAGCAATTCCGGGGTCATCCGGTCTTGCGCGTGGAGAGAAACCGACAGCAGAATGAAGCAGAGTACAGGGATAAAACGTTTCATAACAGGTTTTTAAAAGAAAACCGAAATTAAGAAAGAAAATCAATTGGCAGGAACGTATTTTCCGGATTACTCCGGATTCGTTTACACATGGTACTTCTGCGCAGCGCGTGAAATGGTTTAAGAAAGGTTACGAAACCGGTGATATGAAGCAGGGCGATACGTTTAGCATCAGCGAAAGGGAATTATAGACCTTTTATCGCCTTCCACATTTCTGTTGCCACAAGCTCATTGCCTTTATCATTCAGATGAACGCGGTCTGTTGTAAGGATTCCTGACTCTTTGTTATCCGGGTTATTCGCTTTATTATAGTCAAGGAAAGTCTTTCGTAAGTCTACGAGTGGAAGTTTATTCTGCTTAGCCAGCTCACGAATCAATGAACTATACTTATTCAGGTCACCGTCTAACTCATTACTAAAATCGGTTCGCTCCCCTACTACAGCGGGTGTTGCCAGGATGACCTTGCAATTCTTTGCCTGAAGTTTTTTAATGAGCGCGTTGTAGAACTTTTCAAACTTATCGTAATCCGTACCCGTGCCGTGCGATTGCTTGTGCCATACATCGTTAACGCCAACATAGATCACTACAACATCCGGATTTTTGCTGAGTACGTCATCTTCCAGCCGCAGGTATAAGTCATACACCTTGTTTCCGCCAATGCCGGAGCCAATAAAGTCATACTGACTGGCTTTGTTTTCTTTTGCAGCAAGGTCGGCCACTTTCAGAATGTAGCCACCCGGCTTCACCCCCGCCTCGGTAATCGAATCGCCAAAGAAAATAACTTTCTTTTTCACATCCTGACTTGTAACCATCGCAATAAATATCAAAACAAAAGAGATCAGTTTCATACACTCAAAATTTTTCAGGAAGATAGCAAAAATAAAAAGCCGGTCACGCAAATGACCGGCTCTTATAACGCTGGTGAAATATTTTTATTCGTAGCGGAGTGATTTAACCGGATCAGCCGTAGCAGCCCGCACAGTTTGATACCCAACGGCCAACAGCGTAATGATTATGGCGATCAGCGCAGTCCACATAAACAGCATCGGGTTTAACGTTGTGCGGTAGGCAAATTTCTGAAGCCACTGACTGGCAAAATACCATGCCAGTGGAATGGACAACACATTGGCAATCACCACCAGGATGATGAATTCTTTTGTAAGCAGCCGGGTGATGTTCAGTACGCCTGCACCCAAGGTTTTCCGCACGCCAATTTCTTTTGTTTTAGCCACAACCATAAACGAAACCAATCCAATAAGTCCGATGGCTGCGATAACAATCGTGACCGCGGCAAACAAGGTAAATACATTTGCCAGCCGCTGCTCTGACTGATACTGCTTCTCAAAATCCTGATCCAGAAAAAAATAATTGAAATCGTATCCCGGGAATGTCTTTGTCCAGATATTCTGCACGGAAGAAATCAGATGTTGTGTATCTGATGCCTTATACCGGATTGCATACATGTTGCCGCGTTTCGGAAAATAATCCATCACCATCGGCCTGATCTTTTGCTGCAGCCCGAACTGGTGATAATCTTTTACAACACCAATTATCCGCCCTTCCGGGTAGCCGGAAGGCGAAGTTATCTTTTTATCAATGGCTTCCTGGGCGGTTGACCAGCCATAGGCAGTCACTGCCGCTTCATTGAGGATCAACCCTTCTTCCAGGTCAACAGCATGCAACTTGTCGAAATTACTGCCTGCAATAAGATTCAGTCCCAGCGTATTAAGATAATCATCATCGATTGCCATGTATTCAACACTCACTGCATCCGCGCCTGTTTTCCCTTCGGGATACGAAACCTGACCCTGCCAGCCGGGGTTGCCCGGCAACGAATTAGTCATGCTCACATTTCCCACAACTGCCAGTTTCTTAAGCTCCAGTTTCAGCGTTTCAAATGCATCGGGATTTGAAGCTCTTGCCCGCGAGGAATTGATCACCATGATCTCATCTTTTTCAAATCCTAAATCCTGCTGTTGCATGTAATTCAACTGATCCAGAACAACCAATGTTCCCACAACCAGAATGGCTGAAATCACAAACTGAAATACAACCAACGATCTTCTCAACTGAATGCCCCGGGCGCTGCTTTGCATTTTTCCTTTCAGTACTTCAGCAGGTTTTAAAGCCGACAATACCAGCGCGGGATAGTATCCGGCCAGAAGGGATACCAGTAAGACAAGAGCCGTAATTCCGGCTACAATAGAAAAATTAGTAAGGGCTGGCAGTTGGTAGTTCTTACCCAGCAGTTGATTAAAAACAGGCAAAACCATTCCGGCCAGCGCGATGGCAATAAAAAGCGAAAAGACCGTAAGCACAAACGACTCGCTTAAGAATTGACTAATCAATCCCTGTCGCGTAGAACCCGCTACTTTTCTTAACCCAACCTCTTTGGCGCGATATACGGATCGGGCTGTTGCGAGGTTAACAAAATTAATGCATGCCAGAATAATTACGAACGCGGCAATTCCAGACAATAAATAAAGTCTGTCAATACTTCCCAGCGGACCCATGCCGTTTCCGCTTTTTGATTTCAGGTAGATGTCGTTCATGGGTTCAAAACCGACACGCGCAGTAGTGCCCCAGTTTTTCATCATTTCACCCGCGCGTTCCATATACAGGTTCTCCGCTTTCTTTGCAAAAGCCTGCGCATCGGCTCCTTCTTTCAACAGAACATAATTACGCATGTTAATATTACCCCAGCCGTCTTCACTGTCAAATGAAAAGTATGTATCGATTGCTTCAAACGTTGAAAAAGAAACCAGTATATCAAACTGCATATGAGAGTTTGCCAGCACATTCTTAAGCACGCCCGTAACAACTACATTCAGGGTATCAACCATAAGAAGGGTTTTGTTCAACGCATCACCGTTGAAGTATTTCTTCTCCATATCTTCCGTGATGACTGCTGTGTAGGGTTCGTTTAAAGCCTTGTCAGGATTTCCTTTTACCAAGGGGAATGAGAACATGCTAAAGAACTCCGGGGTCATGAAATGCACATTCTGGCGAAACCGTCTATCCTCATGGTTAATAGTCAGGAAAGAACCGTTCCGGGTATAAATAACTGATTCCACTTCCGGGAAGTCTTTTGCCAGGATTCTTCCAATCGGCCAGCCGTTGGCATCCATGCCGCCTTTATCTTCATCGCCTGCTGCGTAAAATGAGGTTGTTACCCGATACAAACGATCTGCTTTCGCATGAAACGTATCATACGAAGTTTCATCGAGTACGTAGATCATAATCAGGATGCCGGCTGTAAGTCCCAACGCCAGGCCAAGAAGGTTTATGAAGGCGTAGCCTTTAAACTTTAACAGTGTGCGGAATGCAATTTTGAAATAGTTGAACACCATAGGAGCTTATGATTTTGCACTGCCGAACACAAGTCCGGTGCCACAAAGAATATGCTTTAATCAAGCCCGAAAAGCAATAAACAATTATTACCGATGTTCTTACATGAACACAATCGTCCGCGAACGGACACCTAAAAAAGCTCTTTGGCAATCTTATAAATCGGATCGGATTTACCCATAGAATAGAAATGAATTGTTGGCGCTCCGTATTTTATAAGCTCTTTGGATTGTTGGATGGCCCATTCAATTCCCACCTGCTTGATGGATGCATTGTCTTTGCATTTCTCAGCTTCTTCGGTAAGCTCTTCGGGAAGATCGATATGAAAGATCTGCGGAAGGATGGTTAATTGCGACTTAGTGGTTAATGGCTTTATGCCTGGAATGATCGGAACGGTAATTCCGGCTTCGCGGCATTTATCGACAAATTCAAAATATTTCTGATTATCAAAGAACATTTGCGTGACAATGTAATCCGCGCCTTTGTCAACTTTGGTCTTTAAAAATTTCAGATCAGTTTTTAAGTTAGGTGCGTTGAAGTGCTTTTCCGGATACCCCGCTACTCCAATGCAGAAGGTTGTGGGTGAAGGCTCATGCAGTTCCTCATCCAGGTAAACACCCCGGTTCATGT
>CAZIGG010000088.1:0-12865 GCA_964538575.1 uncultured Roseivirgaceae bacterium | reverse complement strand
TTGTGGGACTTTTTTCAACAATTCCCATTACCGTAAAGTGTTTACGCTTTGTTGGTGAAGAACACGAAAGGCGTTTTGGATTATTTTTAAAAGCCCTCGTTGGTGTTCTTCACCAACAAGGTTTCTTTTTACCCATCATAATGGACTAAAAAATCCCACCGCTTTTCATTCCTTAGATAGAACCCTGCACTTGAATATTTATATTCTTCCGGATACTTGCACATTCCCGCCTTCACCGGATTATTATGAATGTAGTCAAGCTTTTGTAAAAACACATTCCCCGACCAAAGCGGAATACTAAGTGAGTTTCTCTCCCAGACTTGAAATTTTCGATCTTTGGCTTGAACAAGCAGATCATTTTGTAGCGTAGATTGTTCGTTTCGAAGATGTTTTAAAATTTGCTGGCTCGTGAATTTTAAAAAATCTCGTTGAACATCCTCACGTTTGTGCTCTCCTAACATTTGCCAGATCAGATGCAGGTGATTGGACATGATGACAAAACCGTATACTTGAATACGATTCACTTTTGTTAAAAATGACAAACTTTCAATGATGATGTCTTTGAACCGATTTTCCATAACTACAGGAATCCAGTTCAAACACGTTATGGTAATGAATTCAGGATGCTCGCGTACAAAGGGAATTGGTTGGGTGGTACCATTTTGCATGGTATAAGTTACGCTTTGTTGGTGAAGAACACCAACAAAGGCTTGGGTTGGTGAAGAACACGAAAGACGTTTTGGATTATTTAGCCACTGGTCGGTGTTGTCACCGACCGCATGCAATTTGGTAATTGATTTAAAGCTTATACGGCAAAAACTCCGCTACATTACCCTTGTACCGATGTACTTCGCGAATGATCGAAGAACTGATCCACGCAAACTTGGGCGAGGTGATCAGAAATACAGATTCTAATTCGGCATACAGCTCGCGATTGATTTGGGCAATGCTGTTCTCGTATTCAAAGTCGGTGGTGTTGCGGATGCCGCGCAGTAAAAACTGGGCGCCCCGTTCGCGGGCCAGTTCGGCAGTAAGCTTGTCGAAATGCTCAACTTTAATGTTAGGATAGTTCCTGAATGTTGCTTCGATATGCTTCACCATCATGCCGATCTCGAAATAGCGCTGGCTTTTCTGAGAATTGTAGCCGATGGCGATGATGATTTCATCAAAAAGCTGCAGGCCGCGCAACACAATATCTTCATGGCCCTTGGTGAATGGATCGAACGAGCCGGGGAATAGCGCGATACGTTTCTTCATGGAGCAACGGTTAGTGCACGGTAAAGGTCGTTAAATACGGGAAATATCCCAATCAGCACAAATGAATGCTGTACAGGTCGAAGAAGTGATGATCCTGGGCCTCGTCAAAGAAATAGCTGAAGCTGAGCCGGTCAGGCCGTTTACCAAACGTAACGTTGTTGATGTATTTATAAAACTCGTGGTAATGCGGTGAATTCTTTCCGATATAACCCCACAGCACTACCTGGCTCGTCTGCTGGTTCATGTTCAGCGACTTCATCACCAGCATGATGTATTTTATATAATCCGAAAACTGCTTGATGATAAACTGGTTGTAGAAGATCAGCTTACCGTTGTGCACCGAAAGTACATGCAGCTTAAACCGGTCAATATAAATGTAAAGCGGGTTACCCTGGTGTTGTTTGGCAGCTTCCATTACCCCGTCAATCAGCACGGCCGACTGGTGTACGAATACCGGGTCATTGTTCGGGTAAATATTTTTAAAAAAGTCTTTGATGTCCTTATGTATTGCGAACACGGTAACCGCCTGGGTATTCTTTAAGAACACCGGGATAAAATCTTCTTCGTCCGTATTGATATGCGTGTTGAACTTCAGGTAGTCAACTAATGAATCTTCCGAGAACAATGCTTTTGGCACCTGTACAAAATTCTGGTTCTTCAAAGAGATTTTTATCTCCTTCCAGAAATTTGCTTTAAGAAAAGCATGTGCTTCAAACAACTGATCCAGCGCATCAATCAATTCATCCTGCGAAGACACGTTAGGGAATACATAATCTTCCAGCAGGAAAAAGCGGTCGCCTTCCGAATCCACTACACCCACCTGGAAATCACGTGTACCTAAGTTCAGCAGAAGCTCATACTGATGGATCTTGTCCTCATCGAAACGCTCATCCTTGATTTTTTTAATGAGCTTATAGGTTGTTTCTGTCGCTTGCAAATTCTTTGCGGATTATTCGGTTTACTACTTGTTTTTCCGATCGGGTTCAGACCGGAAAGCGTACAATAATAATTATTTTACAGCGTAAAAACGCAGGTTTACCCGACTATATTCTGTAAAATCCGGTTAAGGATTTTAAGTCAGCGACCGACTTAACCAATCTGAAAACCCCGTGACGTTCATCTGCAGGGATGGCGAGAATCTCCGCCACACGCATATACTTTACATCAGTAATGATCTGGCGTTCTGCATTACTCTCGGGATCACCTCCTTTTAGCGGCTGGCCTTTGAGATAATCGACCGCGAAGAACAGTTCAACGGCGTGGAGGGGCTGCTGAATGTATTCACACGCAAACCGGAATTGCTCAGGAAGAATAGCAACTCCGGTCTCTTCCAGGAACTCGCGCACGAGCGCCTCCTGGACGGTTTCCCCGAACTCGATCCCGCCTCCGGGTGGCGACCAGAAGCTGCCTGCCGTAAGCCCCCGATGATTGACCATGAGCAACTTTTCGCCCTGCCAACATAAGCCGCACACCCGTACCCGGACACGGTTCGTATAAATTTCTGGGATTTCTGGGGTCATTTCCGGTTACACTTGTTAAAGTTTTGTTATGCAGGGTGATCCGTTATTTCAGTCCAAAATAATCGCCTAAATTTCGAATGTTATTGGCAACATTGTTGTTGAAGACTTATTAACTTTGAAAAAAATTAAGATATGAAGAAGTACGCAATTTTAGCATTTCTGGTATTGTTTGTTTCAACAGCTTTTGCTCAGGAAGCGAAGCCACAAACACCCGTTATTAAAGCTGACGGACCGATCCTTACGTTAGAGAAAGATACCCACGACTTTGGTGATATTTACCAGGGCGATGTGGTTGAGCATACCTTCAAATTCACAAACACCGGCAATCAGCCGTTGATGATTACAAATATTCAGCCTACGTGCGGCTGCACAACGCCTCAATGGCCGCGTGATCCAATCATGCCGGGCGGAAAAGGTGAAATAAAAGTAGGCTTTAACAGTGCCGGAAAAATGAACAAGCAAACTAAAACACTTCCGGTCATTTCAAATTCTGTTACCGATGTATCCATCACCTTTACAACAAACGTATTGGATAAGAAGCCTCAGTAAGTTTTGTAAAAAGAGATTTTTAAAGCCATCCCAAACGGGTGGCTTTATTTTTTGCTGTTAAAAATCCCGACCGCAAGAAAAACCCAGCCGAAAATCAGCAGCACCCCTCCGAAGGGAGTAACCATGGCAAACGCCGTTGAACCGCTGAAGCAAAGCAAATACAAACTTCCGCTGAAGAGTATCGTTCCCGCTACGAAAAAGATTGAAGCGGTCTTCAGGTATCCTGAAACCAGGTAGTGCTGCAGAATGCCAACGGCTAATAAAGCAAACGCATGATAGAACTGGTACCGGACCGCAAGTTCATAGGTTTCTGATCTTCCGGATGCGGTTAGCATATCCTTCAGCGCATGCGCCCCAAAAGCCCCTAAGGCGACACCCAGTAATCCAAACAATGCACCGGTTAATAAGCTTGCGCGTTGATTCATAATTTATTTTCTTTTACAAAATTCTATAGACCTGAGCCTGCCGGAGGCCGTTCTCCAAAAATAGCAGTTCCAACCCGGATGAGCGTGCTTCCTTCTTCGATGGCAATTTTATAATCACTGCTCATGCCCATCGAAAGCTCCCTCATGTTTACGGCTGGAAGGCCCAAGGATTTTATTTTATCAAATAAACCTTTCAGGCTCTTAAATTCTGTTCGGATTTGTTCCTGGTTATCCGTTAAGGTAGCCATGCCCATCAATCCCTGTATCCTGATATTTTTTAATGAGGCGAATTGCTCTGTCTGAAACACCTCCAGTGCTTCAGATTCCGAAAACCCGAACTTCGTATCCTCCGCAGCAATATGAATTTGTAAAAGACAATCCACAACCCGGTTGACTTTTTTAGCTTGTTTGTCAACCTCAGCCAACAACTTTAAGCTGTCTATGGAATGAATCAGGTGAACGAAGGGGATAATATATTTAACCTTATTGCTCTGCAAATGGCCGATCATATGCCACTCAATGTCCCCGGGGAGCGCTTCATATTTTGCAGTAAGCTCCCGGGTTTTATTTTCTCCGAACAATCGCTGCCCGGCTGCATAGGCTTCCTGTACTTTTTCGGCAGGATGGGTTTTGCTTACGGCAACCAGCCGGCAGCCGGCAGGTAAAGTTTGCGTAAACTTCTCTATATTATTTTTAATGTTCATTCCGTATTTTTAACCGCCCGCTTCACACGGGTACAAACTTATGGCGATTTTAGGAACCTTGCTCAAAAAAGGGATGCGTTTACGCGAAATGATGGAGCAAGAATACACATCTCCTTTCGATCTTCAAAAAAAAGAACTGAAAGAACTTTTGATGGAGGCCAGCCACACCGAGTTTGGCAAGTATTACAACTTCCAGGATATTCTAAATGCCTTCCGGAAAGAAGAGAAGGATTTTCATAAAGTATTCTCGCGTAATATTCCCATTCATACCTATAATAAAATGTATGCGGACTGGTGGAAACTTTCGCTGAAAGGTGCGAAGAATGTTGCGTGGCCGGGAAGGACAAAGTTTTTTGCGTTAAGCTCCGGTACATCCGAATCTGCCTCCAAACATATCCCGGTAACAAAAGATATGACTAAGGCAATTCAGCGAACCAGCCTCCGGCAAATCTTAACACTATCGAAGTACAATCTTCCCCCGGATTTCTTTACAACTGGGATTTTAATGCTGGGCGGGAGCACACACCTGAACAAAAAAGGAAATTATTTCGAGGGCGACTTAAGCGGGATTCAGGCTGCCAAACTGCCGTTCTGGTTTCAGCATTTTTATAAGCCCGGAAAGAAAATCGCCAAGACGCGCAACTGGGATAACAAGCTCAGCGAGATCACAAAGAAAGCCAAAGACTGGAACATTGGAATTATTGTAGGCGTACCCGCGTGGATACAGATACTGATGGAAAAGATTATCGCCTATCACAAAGTAGATAATATTCATAAGATCTGGCCAAACCTCCAGGTGTATGTTCATGGCGGGGTTTCGTTTGATCCATACCGGAAAGGTTTTGAAAAACTGTTAGGCCGTCCCGTTCATTACATTGAAACGTACCTTGCTTCGGAAGGCTTTATCGGCTTCCAGGCGTATCCGAACAGGCGCACCATGCGCATTGTGCTGAACAATGGAATATTTTATGAGTTCGTACCCTTTGAAGATAAAAATTTCGATTCAAACGGAGATATAAAACCGGATGCAGAAGCGCTGATGATTGGTGAAGTAGAGGAAGGGAAAGAATACGCGCTTCTTTTATCAAGCTGTTCGGGTGCGTGGCGCTATTTGATTGGCGATGTGATCAAGTTTACGTCACTCGAAGATTCTGAAATTGTGATCACCGGCCGGACGAAGCATTTCTTAAGCCTGTGCGGGGAACACCTTTCGGTGGAGAACATGAACAAGGCGCTTGAATTAGCATGTGAAGAGCTTAACATCACGGCCAAAGAGTTTACCGTAGCGGGTATTCCGCACGGAACCTTGTTCGCGCATCACTGGTACATTGGTACGGATGACAAGGTAGATAAAAAAGTTCTGCGCGATAAGATTGACGGGCACCTGAAAAATCTCAACGATGATTATGCGGTGGAGCGCAGCGCTGCGCTGAAAGATGTTTATGTTGATGCCCTTCCGGTTAAAACGTTTTACGACTGGATGCAGTCAAAAGGTAAAATGGGCGGTCAGAATAAATTTCCACGCGTTATCAAAGGCGCCCAGTTGGAAGACTGGAAATCATTCCTTGCAAGCCGCTGATGGGAGCAATTTTAAATGGGGTTGGATATGGACTTTTACTGGCTGTGCTGGTGGGGCCGGTTTTTTTTACGCTTATCCAAACCAGTATTGAGAGAGGCTTTAAAAGCGGAGTTTATGTAGCGATCGGAATTTCACTCAGTGATGCGCTATGGATTGCGGTAGCGTACTTAGGTATTTCGAACCTGTTAACAACCCCCAGTTTCAGGATTTACCTTTCGTATTTAGGGGGAGCCATATTAGTATGCTTCGGGGGATACTATTTATTTATTAAGAGCCGGAGGCCTGTTGTTTACAATCCTGAACATATTAAGGAACGTAGCCCATTTAAGCTTATGGCTAAAGGATTTGTGATTAACGGCTTCAATCCGATGGTTCTGTTTTTTTGGGTTGCCACGATAGGCCTGGCCTCCACCCAGTTTGGCTACACCACACACGGCATCGCTTCAGTTTTTTTATGTTCAATTGTTGTGACCGTTTTTATAACCGATATAATCAAAGCCAAGCTTTCGGATAAGCTCAGGGTGTTGTTAACGGCCCGAACGATGAAAATTATGAACCTGCTGGTGGGGGTAGTGATGTTCGGCTTCGGCCTAAAGCTGATTATTATCCACTAGCATCAATCCTGCAGCACGTTGCTGAGGAAGGTTGATTTTGTAAACAGCCATACAAGCAGCAAGGCCACCGCCCACGCCAGGTAGTTATAATAATAGTCGGCTGTATCCTTAAACCGGGTTTCAATTATTTCGGCTTTCTCGTACTGATCGATTAAGCTGAAAACCTTGTTAAGGGTTTTATTGTCGGGTACGCGAAAAAATTCACCCCCGCCAATTTCCGCGATCTTCCGCATGGCGGATTCATCCACATTGTTCTCGATCATTTGCGGCCGGCCGAAGAAATCTTTCCCGAAAGGAACCATCCCATCCTTACCGATGACAATCGTATAAACTTTAATGCCATAGGCGGAGGCAAGCTCAGCAGCGGTTATCGGATCGATATTCCCGGCTGTGTTTTCACCGTCACTTAATAAAATGCAGACCTTCGATTTTGTTCCGGACTCCCGCATGCGGTTAATCACTACACCCAGCGCACTGCCAATGGCGGTGCCCCGGTTATTGATCATATCAAAGTTGATATCTTTAATATAGGTCTTTAACAAAGTATAGTCACTTGTTAACGGAGCGAGGGAAAAAGCTTCGCCCGAGAAAACCACAATACCGATCCTGTCCTTTGCTCGGCCGTCAATGAAATTTTGTGCTACAGTTTTGGCTGCATCCAGCCGGTTAGGCGTAAAATCCTCAATCTGCATGGACTGAGAAATATCAATCGCCAGCATAATATCAATCCCTTCGGTTTTCTGCTCCACTTTTTCGTTTGTGCGCTGCGGCCGGGCAAGGGCAACCAGGATCAGGGTCATTGACAGCATCAGTAAAATGTCGGGTATAAACCGGACTAATGTTATCGGAGAACTTTTGATCTCTTTTTTAACAAGCGCAACCGGGAGTTTTTGATTAAACCGGTATCGCCAGAGCCAGCGTGCTAAAAAAATCAACGGCACGGCAGCGATCAGGTATAGAAAGAATGGCTGTGCCCAGGTAAAGGATGAAAGCGTATCGGGCCTGAGCCACTCAGGCGAATACCACGGTTCGGGTGTATTCAGTTCATTCATGCCTGATCTGGTTAATTTTTTTTGTGAAACGCTCCTCTGCAATGGTTTTCAAAGACTTGAGCGGTTCGGCTACAGCCTTTTGATTGCCATAAATTGCATTGTCGATCATGGCCAATGAATTTCCGAGCGCGGCATCGGCATCCATTTTAACAACTTCCCGTGTTGTGAGCTTGGTGTAAGGTTTCCGTTCGAGTTGCTCCAGGTATTTTTTCCAGGTTGAAAGTGCAGCTTCGGTTTTTTCCCGCGAAAATAACTGTGAAGCATCTTCAGCTTGTTTGGAGAATGCCTGTATAAATTGCTGGTACTTCTTCTCCATCTTCTTAATCCTGAAATACCGAATGATCCGCTTACCAAAGAATATCCAGCCAAGGATTGCAGCAATAACCAATACACTTAAAACAATCAGGAGAATGAATGTATTGAACTGCGTGAATACCCGTTCATACAACGTGTTGCTTTTTAACGACAAGTTATTCAGCGCAACGGTATCCGTGGGCGGAATTTTAATCTGTTCGATCAGAAAAACACTGTCGCGTGCCGATTCAAAAGCGGTGCAGTCCCTTGCAGTTGTTACATATACAGGCAAACTTAAATACTGCGTCCTGTCAATTTCGAAGGTGCTTAGTTCGTAAACTGCGCTGTCGTAGCTGATGCCGCCTGTGGTTTTTGTCGGGAAGAATTGTTTGTCACCAAACTCAAACGGACTGAACTTGAATGTTGAATCGGGGAACAAAGCCATTACCGATTCCGGGTAACGTGCGGTGAGGTAATAGGTGACAGGCTCACCAATGGCCACACTGTCCTTCACAAACCCGGAGGTAACTTTTATTTCTTGCGCAGAAACGCCAAGCTGGATAAGGCAACCTAATAAAACAATACTTCCGAATCTCAGCATCCCTCATGTAGTTTTAACAGAACGGTTTCTGACTTTGAAAAGACGGAGAAGCTTCGGCACATAATCTTCCTCTGTATCGAGCGACAGGAAATTAATCTGGTGTTTCCGGCTGAACGATTCAAGCTCTTTCTTACGGTCATTTAACCGCTGACTTATCTTTTGTCTGAAATCACTGAAAGAAGTGTTGATCCAGATCGTCTCCTGGGTTTCTTTGTCAATCACCGGCACAATGCCCAGCTTGGGCAGCCGGGTTTCACGCTTGTCGCTCAGGTGAATAACCACCAGGTCGTGCCTGCGCGCTAATGATTTTAAATTATGAGAATAATCGTCATCAATAAAATCCGAGATCAGGATGATAACGCTTCTTCGTTTGAGCATGTTCAGCACAAAGGCCAGCGCTTTGCTCAGGTTTGTGCGCAGCGATTTGGGATCAAGGTGAACAAGCCCGTTGATGATCTGGTATGCCTGCGAAACTCCTTTGGTAGGTTTGATGTATAACTCACGCTGATCAGAAAAGCAGATCAGTCCAACATGGCTGGATTCTTTTACGGCAGAAAGTGAAAGCACCCCGCAGATCTCCCGGCCAACATCTACTTTCTTCTGGCCTTCTGCGCCAATCTCCTGCGATGCGCTCACATCCAGAATAAAGAACACCGTCTGCTCTTTTTCCTCCTTGAAAGTTTTTACAAAAGCTCCATGCCCTTTGGCCGAAACGTGCCAGTCGATGGTGCGGATATCGTCTCCGTATTGATAGGGGCGAACATCGTCAAACTCCAGCCCGGTGCCCTTAAACACGGAACGAAAGTCGCCCTGCATGTTGCTGTTAATCGCCTTGCGGATCTGGATTTCGTACTTTCGTAACTTCTTTAAAAGCGCTTTCATGGTTAGGGTTGGCTTTGTTTTTGTTTAATAACCAAAGCCGGGTTTCACCGGTTTCAAAAATAAATAAATGTGACTTACTTTGCTGCTATGTTTAGAGATCAGGTAAAATTTTCCTTTGAAAGGAGAATGATACGAATTATCCTGTTAGGAATGGTGATTCTTGTCCTTTCCGCCTGCGGTAAGACTAAAAGACCGGAAGGTGTTTTAACGGAGAAGCAAATGGTGAACGTCATGACCGAACTTTACCTGGCGGAAGAAAAGGTAAACAGGCTTCCTGTTTCGTATGATTCTGCAAAAAAAATATTTCCGTTGTTTTCGGCTAAAGCCTTTGAAAAAGCAGGAGTTTCCGACACGGTATTCCGGAAGTCGCTCGATTACTACATGAGCGAACCGGAGAAACTGGAAAACATCTATACAATCCTGGTAGATTCTTTAAACCTGAAAGCGCAGCGCGCGGCTGCGCACAAGAAGAATGCTGCATCCTACTGATTTTGAGATCAGGCTTGGTTTTGATCACATCCGGAAAAAGCTGACGCATTTTTGCCTTTCCGGATCAGGTGTTTCACGGGTTGCTGAGATGCAATTCAGCGCTGATCATACAGAAGTTTCGATATGGCTGAAGCAAACCCTTGAGTTCAAACAGATTTTTGAAAAAGGCGAGAATTTTCCCGCTAACCACTACTTAGATGCCCGTGAAATCCTGAATAAATCTTCATTGGAGGGAAACTATCTTGACGAGCCGGAGTTTCTTCAACTGGCGTATTCCCTGCAGACAATTTTAGAATGCCGGAGTTTCTTAACGAAAGCAAAGGAACTTTACCCTTCCTTATTTGCACTGACTCAATCAGTCATAATCGATAAGCGGATTGTAAATGAAATCCTTGCTGTTATTGATGATCATGCGCAGGTAAAGGATTCTGCCAGTCAGGAACTGAGCCGGATTCGTAAACGGTTACGGGATGAGGAAGGCAAAGTGCGGAGACTTATTAACCAGGCGTACCGTCATGCTATGGAGCAACAATGGGTGCCCGAAGGTGTGTTGCCGACCATTCGGGAAGGCAGATTAGTAATTCCAATCCTCGCGGAGCATAAGCGAAGGATGAAGGGTTTTATTCTCGATGAATCTGCGACCGGACAAACTGTTTTCATGGAACCAACCGATGCGCTGGAGGCGAACAACGAAATCCGGGATCTGGAGCATGCACAAAAACGCGAGGTGATCCGGATTCTGAAGGAACTTACGAATCAGTTAAGGCTGAATCTTACGGAGCTTGAAGCTGCATTTGATTTTCTGGGACAATTAGATTTCATCCGCGCCAAGGCAAAGCTTTCGTTGGAGCTTCTGGCGGATATGCCGTTAGTATCCGATAAGCCCGTGATGCGATGGATAAAGGCAAGGCACCCGGTTTTGTATATGACGCTTAAGGGTAAGCGTGAAATTGTTCCGTTGGACGTGGACCTTTCAGAGAACGAACGGATGCTGCTGGTTTCCGGTCCGAATGCCGGTGGTAAATCGGTTTGTTTGAAAACCGCGGGCATTCTTCAGTATATGCTTCAATGCGGATTGCTTGTTCCAGCATCACCTGATTCACAGGCAGGAATTTTTAACGATATCTTCATCGATATTGGTGATCAGCAATCCATTGAAAATGACCTCAGCACCTACAGCAGTCACCTTAAAAACATGAGTTTCTTTCTTCAGCATGCCGGAGATCACTCGCTGGTGCTGATGGATGAGTTGGGTGCCGGAACAGATCCGAACTTTGGCGGGGCCATTGCCGAATCAATTCTGCACGGATTGCTGATGAGAAAGGTATGGGGCGTAGCCACAACGCATTACTATAACCTGAAACTGTTCGCTGAAAATTATCCCGGCATCCGCAATGCGGCCATGCGGTTTGACGAGAACAAACTTGTTCCCTTGTATATCCTCGATATTGGTAAACCCGGCAGTTCATTCGCGCTGGAGATTGCCGAGAAAACCGGGTTGCCCGAA
This sequence comes from uncultured Roseivirgaceae bacterium, assembly GCA_964538575.1. Taxonomy (GTDB): domain Bacteria; phylum Bacteroidota; class Bacteroidia; order Cytophagales; family Cyclobacteriaceae; genus UBA2336. The sequence continues at coordinate 1,392 of CAZIGG010000088.1, read as the reverse complement.
CAAACCTTGCAGGAAGCGAAAGAACTGGTTGGTAAGGAACTTATGGGCTTCGAATCGCTGGTGCGTACGCTTGAAAAGGAAAAGAATGAATTAAGTGAACGTGTTGCCAGCCTTGAAAAGCAGGAGCGTGAGCTTAAATCACTGCTCTCAAAATACGATTCACTGACAACCGAACTTGAATCGCGAAAGAAGGAGATTATTGACAAGGCGAAGATTCAGGCGAATGCGTTGTTACGGGAAACAAATAAAGAAATTGAGAAAACGATCCGGCATATTCGTGAGAACCAGGCCGAGCGTAAAGAGACGTTGAAGGTTCGTAATAATTTAAAAGAGCTTTCTAAAAAAGTGGAACATCAGCCGCTTATAAAGAAGGAAAAAGCTATAGCAGGTTCTGTTAATGCCGGAGACCGAGTTCGAATAATCGGACAGGATAGCAGCGGAATAGTATTAACTGTAAAAGGTAAAAATGCAACCGTTCAGTTTGGCGACTTGAAATCAACCTTGGCTGTCACCCGGCTTGAAAAGCTTGGCGGGAAAGCGGCTGCTGAAGTTTCGCGAAAGCCGGTTTCCACGGGCATCAGGCTACACGAAAAGCAGGCGCAGTTTAACCCAACGCTCGACATCCGGGGCAGGCGGGTTGAAGAAGTTATTCCTGAACTGGAACAATTCCTTGACAACGCAATCTTGTTAGGGCATGGTGAAATTAAAATTCTTCATGGAAAAGGCGAAGGTGTATTGCGCAAGGTAGTGCGTGAACAGCTAAGAAAATATAAGCAGGTAGCCTCAGCAGGCGATGAACATGTAGACCGGGGCGGGGATGGGATTACGGTTGTAGTGTTAAAATGAAAAAGGCCTCAATGAGGCCTTTTGAACTTAAATTTTATTGCGGATTAAATGTAAATGTCCAGGTTCCATTTACTGCTAATACCTTCGCTCCGGGATAGGTACAGTCGGCACATTGAACCGTTAAAATTAGCTGACCTTCGCTATTGATTTGATACGTCATCGGAGCATCATCATCACGCAAGAGATTACCTTTATTTCCAGATTGGATAGATACGAACTCCCAGGTTCCGCTTGTTGGCCAGGGGCTTGGATCAGGCATGCTTCCTTGAACAGAATAATTGTATGGACCTTCTGGAGTATCTGGCTTGTAAGAGCCTCCAATGGTTAATTTAAAACCTGTGAAGTCACCTGTCCTGTCATCCCCATTAAGGGCAGCACCATTTGGTGTTTTTATAAGCCAGACTTTGGAAAGTTTGTTTAACTGATCTTTTTCTTTTGGTGTATCATCACCGTCATCACCGCCACAATTGGCGAAAAACAGGGCTAAAGACGCTATTGTGAGTAAAGAGAGGGTTCTGGTCAGTAATTTCATTTTTTATAAAAGCT
>CAZIGG010000087.1:10504-13458 GCA_964538575.1 uncultured Roseivirgaceae bacterium | reverse complement strand
GTGAACGTGTGAACGTTTCCTTCATTGCGGTCGATCACCCGCACATAATCAATATAGCCGTCACCGTTCAGGTCGAGGTTATTGACCTTCGAATCCTGAGTGTTCAGCATCTTTTCAAACTCTTGTGGGGATTCAGATTTCTTGAAAAGCTCCAGCGCGCCTTCCAAACTAAAGTTGTCACCCGGAACTTCCGCATCACGTCCTTGACCCCACACAGCAATTCCTCCAACCATTAGGAGAAACAGCATCAGCATTCTCAACCCAAGTGTTTTCATAGTCTAAATCAGTTGTTATGGACCTATTAAAACAAAGAATGCGCCAAAGAAAAAATGTTCACTTTCAAGTTCCATTCAAGGATTTTATAATGTTAGCAGCAAGGCCGTCCCTCAGGGAAGATTCCGCTTCCTGAATAGTTACCCATCGATAGCCTCTAAAATTGACCGAATTGGACAATTTTAAAGGAGGTATAAAAAATTAGGCGAATTAGTGTCATATTTTGTTCAGCGATGTCACTAAGAAGATGAGCCTAACCCACTGGAATGAACCAGACACTTGAAAGTACTTTTCTCACGGCCATCGAGCAGAATAAACAGAAACTCCTTCGGGTCTGCTCGGTGTATGCCGAGGATGATGACGACAAAAAAGATCTTTTCCAGGAATCCCTGATCCACATCTGGCAGTCGATGCCTTCGTTTGAAGCGAAGTCTTCGATCAGTACCTGGATGTTCCGCATTACACTCAATGTATGCCTGCGGCTGCAATCGCAGGAGAAGAAAAAGCGAAACCGGTTTCTGAAGATGGACACCATCACCTTTGCGCACATTGCGCAGGAGGATATCGATCCGGAAGAACAGGAACGACTTGTTAAGCTAAGAAACTGCATCAAAAAACTAGACGATGCCGATAAGGCGGTTATCACACTGTATCTGGAAGAACTTCCTTATCGGGAGATAGCGGTTGTCACGGGCCTTTCAGAAAACCATGTTGCCGTGAAGCTTAAGCGAATTAAAAATAAATTATTGAACTGCATAACAGAAACGATATGATAGAAGATGAATTGGTAAAACTCTGGCAGTCGTCTCCAAACCAGGAGCGAATTAAATTTGATAAGTCACGACTCATGCTGGAGGTACAATCGAGCATTGACAAGCTGGAGCGAGCCATCAAGTACCGGGACTTGCGTGAAACTCTTGCGGTAGCGATCATCAGTCCGTTTTTTATTTACATGGGTTATCTAATTCCATCTCTTTTAACCAAGATTGGATCTGGCCTTATCGTTATGTATGGAATCTTTGTAGTGTTTTGGCTTAACCAGGCCAAAAAACATAAGCCAGGCCCGCTAACTGCAACGTACCTGGAGTACCTTCGTAAAGCGAAACAGCATCTCGATGCACAAAAGCACCTGCTGGACACAGTGCTTTATTGGTACATTCTACCTGCATATGTGAGTTTAAGCATATTCACGCTGGGGTCGGGGACAACTGAGGTGATTATCCGAATGCAAATATTGCTCGTTGCACTCTCTGCAGCTATCTATTACCTGAATAAACGGGCTGTAACAAAAACGCTTCTACCGAAGCTGGTGAAGATTGAAGCAGCAATCCAGGTAATGGAGCAGGAAGTTTAGATTAGTTGATTGTTTAGAGATTAATAGTAATAATGCATAAATGAATTAAACACCCTTTAGTTATGAATAAAAATCTTGTCGTCATTTTAGTTGCGGTACTGGTCACTTTTTCAGTATGCGGAGCTCAGGATAATCTGCCGGAAGATGTAAAACTCAACATTGAAACCCGTATTAACCACGAGCTTACACCCGCTATTGTAGTCGGTATTCTGGACGAGAATGGCGTGAAGTACTACAGCTTTGGTGTGAAGTCGTTAACCGGTAAGTCACCTGTTAACGAACGTTCTGTTTTTGAAATTGGCTCTGTCTCAAAAACTTTCACTGGCATCATATTGGCAGAAATGGTAATTAAGGGCGAAGCAAAGCTGGATGATCCGGTTCAACTATACTTACCGAATGGTGTTACGGCACCGACCCGAAACGGAGCAGAAATAAAACTGGTTAACCTCACTAATCATACTTCCGCACTGCCCTCGTTTCCTGGTAATGCTACCCCGGCAAATCCAAGCAATCCATTTGCTGACTATTCTGAGAAGCAGTTATACGATTTCATATCATCCTATACACTTACGCGTGATATTGGATCACAATATGAATATTCAAACTATGCGGTGGGTTTGCTCGGGAACGTGCTGGCCGCAAAGCGAGGTGTATCGTATGAGCAGCTAATGATCAACATAATTGCAAAACCGTTAGATCTGAAAAATACCCGCATAACGTTAACGCCTGAGATGAAGCAAAATCTGGCGCTGGGATATTCCGGAGGTGTGCAGGTGGAAAACTGGGATCTTCCAACACTTGCGGGGGCAGGCGCCATTCGTTCTACGGCTGAAGATATGATGCGGTATGTGCAGGCAAACATGGGACTAATAAAAAGTAATCTTTATCCGGCCATGCAACTCTCCCACAAAAATACACGCGAAGCAGGAGCCAAGCCGATGGTAGGGTTGGGTTGGCATATCATGGCATCGGGAGATCAGGAAATCATCTGGCACAATGGAGGAACCGGTGGTTATAAAAGCTTCATTGGCTTTATAAAAGGAGGAGACAAGGCTGTTGTGGTGCTGTCCAACTCAACCGTGAGCGTGGATGATATCGGAGGGCATTTGTTAACCCCAACCATTCCGTTAACAATCTTCAAACCTTATGAACTGATCAAACCTGTTCCGGTTGATGCAGGTATTCTGGAAAAATATGTGGGTCAGTATGAACTGATGCCAGGGCTGATCCTTACCGTTACGCGAGAAGACCGTCAGCTTAAAGCACAGCTAACCGGGCAACCTGCTCACCCGATTTTCGCGAAAGCTGAGACCGAATTTTTCTACAA
>CAZIGG010000087.1:0-10404 GCA_964538575.1 uncultured Roseivirgaceae bacterium | reverse complement strand
GAAGTACAACATCAAACAACTGTTTCTACAGGGAGGTAGCCTTGAGCTTATCCGGGAAAAGAATGGCACGCTCAATTTGATTGAGGCTCAGCAGGCGTCCGATACTGCGGTTCCGGAAAATAAAACAGATCAAACATCCAACGCGTCCGTCCAGCTCGAAAAAATTGTAGTTAAGGGGATGCGCATTTCATTTCTCGACAAAGAAAGCGGAAGAAGATTTAAAACAGACATCGAGGGCCTTACTTCATCTTTTGTGATGGATAGCAGCAGGCTTTCCCTCACGCTAAACAGCAGCCTGAAGCTTGATGTTGTAACCGGTACAGATACTGCATTGTTCAGGGACAGGGAACTTCAAGTAGATATTACCGCTGCGTACTTGCCAGACTCAAAACGTTTCGAAATTTCCAAATGTAATATGCGCCTGCAGGAAGCCGGCTTCAATATTACCGGGTACGCAACGCTTTCCGATACAACGTATGTGAATTTTCGTGTGAAAGGAGAGAAGAATGACTTTAACCTGTTCACTGCTTTTCTTCCGGCTAATGTGAAGGAAACACTAAAGCCTTTCCGGTATAATGGCAAGTTCTACTTCGATGCGCTTATCAAAGGAAACGTTACCAGCGACAGACTGCCGCTCATACAGGCCTCCTTTGGCTGCCGCGAAGCATGGTTCCTCAACACAACCGCAAATAAGAAAGTGGATCAGTTGGGTTTCCAGGGGTATTATACCAATGGAGATGAACATAGCCTTAAAACTTCTGAACTCCGCATTCTGAATGTTACCGCCCGGCCGGAGAAAGGAATCTTTAAAGGGCATTTCGCAGTACGTGATTTTACCAATCCCAGAGCGATCGTTCAAATGAACTCACAACTCGAGTTGAAGTTCCTGGGTGATTTTTTCGGGATACATGACCTGAAACAAATGACCGGTACGATCAAGCTCGATATGGACTTTAAGGAAGTTTATGACATTCCCGTACCCGAAGCTTCGTTGAGCAAGCTGAAGGAAGGCATACAAAGCAGGCTCGTGGTTGAAAATCTTTCCTTCAGGATTCCGGGGTATCCCCATGCAGTGCAGGATATGAATATTCACGCTGAAATGAAAAACGGGCGGGTAGTGGTGGATTCTGCATCGCTGAAAATCGGTAAATCCGATCTTACCCTGAGCGGAAGCATTAGTGATGTGCGAAGGTTTCTGCGCGACCGCGATAAGTCGATCCGGCTCACGCTGCAGGCAGGAAGCAAACAGTTGGTTTTATCTGACCTGCTCTCATACGATACGGCCCTGGCGAGAAAGTGGAATGAAGAAGTTCATGGATTTAACATTAACCTGGCGCTCGAGACTACCGTCCAGCAATTGATACACCCTTCGCCTTTACCCAAAGGAACATTCGAAGTGAAGAACCTGCGCGGCTCATTTAAAAACTATGCCCACACCGTTAAAAATATTGGTGCAACCGTATTGATCAACGATACGCTTTTGAGACTAAGTGATTTCTCAGGCTTGATCGATAGCTCGGACATTAATTTTAAAGGCCGGGTTATAAACTACCAGCTCTGGTTTGCGGATATCAAAAAAGGAAAGACCCAGATCGCGTTTGATTTCAAATCCAACCGGTTTGCATTGCGCGATGTCTTCAGTAAAACAATCCGGCAGTATCTTCCGCGAGGCTACAGGCGCGAGCAGTTGAACAACGTATGGCTTCGAAGCAAAATAGACCTGACGTATGACACAAGCTTTAGATTTGCGAAAGCCAGGCTAGCCAACGTTTCAGCCGATCTTAAGGATCATAAGCTGAAGCTGCACAGCATCAGCGGGGGAGTTAAGTACGGAGCAAAGATTCTTTCATTCGATACGCTGCGCGGAAAAATCGGCAACAGCGATTTCGACATCAGCCTGAAATACTATTTCAAAGGCGTTGACCGGTATAATAATAAAGTGGCCAACTCGCTGACGTTCTCATCGGCCTTGCTTGACGTAGATGAGATGAGTCAGTATGACCTGGCTCCGAAAACCGGAACCATAAAGAGAGATTCAACGGGCAAATTTGTGGCGCTGATACCCGACTCAGCCAGGCACGCCCAGGCTTTTAACATTTTCATGATTCCTTTTTCGGATTTCAATGCACAGATCAGCATCGCAAAGCTGAAATACAACCGGCTTTGGCTGAAAGATGTTACCGCGAAGCTGACAATGCTGCAAAATCAAACGCTTTCGGTAGATACATTAATGATGCAGGTAGCAGGCGGTTCGGTCGCGATGCGCGGAAAATTTAATGGCAGCGATCCGGATAAAATATATTTCAGGAGCCGGATCAATGTTGACCAGGTCGACCTGGAAAAGATGCTGCTCAAGCTGGATCATTTCGGACAGGACGTTGTTATTAACAAAAACGTGAAAGGTAAGCTGAGCGGACAAATCAAAAGCTATATCCGGGTGCATCCTGACCTGGTGCCCATCCTGAGCAGCACCAAAGCTGAGCTGTCCGTAAAAATCTATCAGGGCAGCCTGGTTGATTTTGCGCCCATGCAGGCAATGGCGGGATATTTCAAGGATAAGAATCTGCGCCTGATCCACTTCGATACACTGTCGAATAAGCTGACCTTTACCGATGGCGTGCTGGATATTCCTGCGATGGATATCAATTCCTCGCTCGGATATATCCGGGTATCGGGCAAACAATCCGTTGACCTCAGCATGGAGTATTATGTGCGCGTTCCGCTAAAGATGGTTACTAAAGTCGGGTTTAGCGCGTTGTTCAATGGTAAGCCGGAAGAGGTGGATGTTAATCAGGTAGACGAGATCGAATACCTGGACAAAGACAGGAAGATTGCGTTCATGAACCTGAAGATTACGGGTACGCCTGGTGGAACCTACGATGTAGGGTTGGGTAAACAGCCTAAAAAGAAGAAAGGAACCTGATCAAAAAACTATCCGCTGGCTCAATATGACGGATAGAAAAAGCGGTTCCGGATACGTGGAACCGCCTCATCAATCAACTATTACAAGTACAAGTCATCTCAAAACTACTCATAATGCGGTCATTCCGATCCCGCCAAAGCGGGATCGGAATGACCCAGAATATTTTTGAGATGAGTTCTAACAATTAAGCTAAGTCAAACCGGTCCAGGTTCATCACCTTATTCCAGGCCGCCACAAAATCCTGGACGAATTTTTCTTTTCCATCGGAGCTTGCATACACTTCGGCAAGGGCACGCAGCTCTGAATTAGAACCAAAGATGAGGTCAGCGCGCGTGGCTGTCCACTTAGTGGCGCCTGTCTTGCGGTCTTTACCTTCAAACACTTCGGCATGTGCATCGGTTGCTTTCCAAACGGTGCCCATGTCGAGCAGGTTTGTAAAGAAGTCGTTCGTAAGTGTTTCTGGGTTTGCCGTAAACACACCATGACTAGAACCATCGTAGTTGGTATTCAGTACGCGCAAACCACCCACCAGCACCGTCAATTCAGGTGCAGTCAGTGTCAGCAATTGCGCTTTGTCAACCAACAATGCTTCCGTGGCTATGGAGAATTTACCTTTGGCATAATTGCGGAAGCCATCAGCAATCGGTTCGAGGTAAGAAAATGATTCTGCATCCGTTTGCTCTTGTGTTGCATCGGCACGGCCTTGCGCGAAAGGAACGGTTACCGTTACGCCTGCACTCTTGCCAGCCCTTTCAACGCCCACATTTCCAGCCAGCACAATCAAATCAGCTAACGAAACATTCTTAAACTCTTTCTGAATGCCTTCGAGTACTTGCAGCACTTTGTTCAGTTGTGCCGGGTTATTTACTTTCCAGTCCTTCTGCGGAGTCAGACGCACACGCGCACCGTTAGCACCGCCACGTTTGTCAGATCCGCGGAAAGTAGAAGCCGAAGCCCATGCAGTGGAAACCAATTGTGATACAGTCAAACCCGAAGCACTGATTTTTTCTTTTAGCGTTGCAATGTCCTTGTCGCTCAGTTTGTGTGTAGCAGCCGGAACAGGGTCTTGCCAGATCAATTCTTCTTTCGGCACTTCCGGACCGAGATAACGACTGATCGGTCCCATGTCGCGGTGCGTAAGTTTAAACCACGCACGGGCAAATGCATCCGCAAACTCGTCAGGATTTTCGAAGAAACGTCTTGAAATTTTTTCGTAAACGGGATCGAAACGCAACGACAGGTCAGTGGTTAACATTCTTGGTTCCTGGCGCTTTTCTTTATCGAAAGCATGAGGGACTGAATTTGCACCTGCTCCGTTTTTCGGCTTCCATTGATGCGCGCCCCCGGGGCTTTTTGTCAGTTCCCAATCGTATCCGAACAAATTCCAGAAGAAATTATTGCTCCACTTGGTAGGCGTAGAGGTCCAGGTTACTTCCAGTCCGCTGGTGATGGTGTCGCCACCTTTACCCGAACCAAAACTGTTGCTCCATCCTAATCCCTGTTCTTCAATCGTTGCTGCTTCCGGTTCAGGGCCCACGTGCGATGAGGGGGCAGCCCCGTGAGTTTTACCGAAGGTATGACCGCCCGCGATGAGCGCTACCGTTTCTTCATCGTTCATCGCCATGCGTTTAAACGTTTCCCGAATATCGCGCGCTGCGGCAATCGGATCCGGGTTCCCGTCAGGTCCTTCGGGGTTTACGTAGATCAATCCCATTTGCACGGCAGCCAATGGATTTTCCAGGTTTCGTGAATGTATCTTTCCGTCAGCATTATCGTCCGAAACAACTACGCCTTCTTTCTTGGCCACGCCTTCAGAACCATGCGCATACCGGATATCTCCGCCCAGCCAGGTTGATTCTGAACCCCAGTAAACATCTTGTTCAGGTTCCCACACATCTTCACGGCCACCGGCAAAGCCGAATGTTTTAAAGCCCATCGATTCCAGCGCCACGTTTCCGGTAAGGATCATCAAATCGGCCCACGAAATTTTCTTACCGTATTTTTGCTTGATAGGCCAGAGTAACCTGCGCGCTTTATCTAAACTTACGTTATCAGGCCAACTGTTAAGGGGTGCAAAACGCTGCTGACCTGCGCCCGCGCCACCGCGGCCGTCACCGGTACGGTACGTTCCGGCTGAATGCCATGCCATGCGGATAAACAACGGACCATAATGGCCGAAGTCAGCCGGCCACCATTCCTGTGAGTCGGTCATCAACGCATGAAGGTCTTTTTTCAACGCTTCCAAATCAAGTTTCTTAAACTCTTCGGCATACTTAAAATCCTTTCCCATCGGATCGGACAGCGATGAATGCTGACGTAATACATTCAACTTCAATTGATTCGGCCACCAGTCCTGGTTTTGTGTGCCACCGCCTGCGGGTTGGTGGAACGGGCATTTCGCTTCACCGTTTGTTGCGTGTTTTTCCATTTTCAATCGATTAATTAATTGTTTGTTTGTTAACTGTTTGCAATGATACGTTAAGGATAGGCTTTTTCACCGATTAGTACCCTGACTAATGTCATGTCCTTGGGTGATTTAAACCTGTTGAATGTCAACATTACGATCAGATGAATAATAAATCAAATTGATTATATTTATATTTGTATAGCTAATTTCTATGACCTTACAGCAACTCGAATATATCGTTGCCCTGGATAGCCACCGCCATTTTGTGCTGGCTTCCGAAAAATGCTTTGTTACCCAGCCCACGTTGAGCATGCAGATACAAAAGCTGGAAGAAGACCTCGGTGTAAAAATATTTGACCGCACCAAACAGCCGGTTATCCCGACTGAAATAGGAGCAGCCATCATTGCCCAGGCACGGGTAGTGCTGCGGGAGGCCGGTATGATCACGCAACTGATCGATGACCAGAAAGGCAGCATGACGGGCGAGCTCCGCATCGGTATCATTCCCACGCTTGCACCTTATTTGCTGCCGCTCCTGTTCAGACAGATGCGCGACAAATACCCTCAGCTAAACCTCGTGATTAAAGAAACAATTACCGAAGAGATCATTAATGAGCTGAAAAACAATAGGTTGGATTGTGGCTTGGTGGTTACTCCTTTAAATGACTCAGCGATCAGGGAAGACGTCCTTTTCTACGAAGAGCTGTTCGTGTATGTATCCAAAAAGAATGCACTCTATAACAGGAAGTACGTGCTGGCGGCTGACATCAACCCCAACGAGTTGTGGCTGCTGGAAGAGGGGCATTGCTTCCGGTCGCAGATATTGAACCTGTGTGAGCTGCAGAAACGCAACGACATCCATTTCAAGTATGAGACCGGCAACATCGAAACCTTGAAACGCATGGTCGACAACAGCGATGGCATCACCATTTTGCCTGAACTGGCCGTGAAGGAATTCAGTAAGCCACAAATGAAGCTGGTGAAACGATTGCCGTCACCTGCCCCGGCCCGCGAGGTAAGCTTAGTCACACACCGCGACCATATGAAGATGAAGCATCTGAAAACACTGAAAGAAGAGATTCTCCGGATCGTGCCAAAGTCAATGCAGACGCTGCAGAGTAAACGGGTGGTGGAGATTGAGTAGTTCTCGCTGCGGGTCTGAGCTGAAGCTGCTGCTAACACTGTAATGGCTATTTTAGGACTAGACATAAAGTATGGATAAAGCATGGATAGAGTATGGATACAGTATGGATAGAGTATGGATACAGTATGGATAGAGTATGAAAACACTCATTCTATTGCAAATTGCCCCATTTCAGTATCTTGTTCCTGCGTTTTTGCGTGAATAATATCAGTTACCGTAACAAATTGGGGATCCGCCTCCCGGCAGCGGAACAAAAAGGCCGCGAATGACAATGACAACAATACTTGCTCTCATTCTTTTCCTGGTATTCCTGCTTTTATCAGCGGTTCATTTTTTCTGGATCCTTCGGGGGCGCACGGACGGGCGTGGTGTTTTTCCAACAAAAGACGACAGCGTCAGCGCTAAAATGCCAGGGGTTGTCCCAACGCTTGTTGTTGCGTTTAGCCTGCTGGCGGTAGCGCTTTTTATGCTGGTAAAAGCAGGGCTGCTGAACATTTCAATTCCGCTGTGGCTCAATACATACGGGCTTTGGATACTGGCGGCCGCTTTTATCATCCGGGCAATCGGGGAGTTCAGGTATGTGGGGTTTTTCAAGAAGATAAAGCATACAACATTCGGGCAAAACGACACAAAGTATTATTCGCCCCTGTGCTTGGTAATCGGAGTATTGATCGTTGTGCTGCAAATGTCCGGCATGGGTAAGATGTAAGGGTTGAAGAAGCTGCTTTTCGTGCCGGGATAATCCTTATTTTTTATTCACTTCTATTTTTATAGTGCCCGGCTCATCCTTCAGCCTGTTCCTGTCCGCAACTTCAAGCTTGCTTACGGTGCCGGCAGAATCAAATTCCACGACCAGGTAAAACGGACCCACGCCTTCGGTAAGCACCCCGAGTCCATAGGAAAATCCAAACTCGCGTTCCGGCTCGCCCAGGATTTCCTTAACCGTCATGCTGTCAGTTCCTGTTTCTAATTTGTTTTCCATCAGGTCTTTCACCATCATCAGCCGGATGTGCTTCGCGGCCAGATCACCGCTTCGTACTTCCTTCCACTGCTGCGAATTAAACGGCTGCTCCTCCAGGCGACTCAGGCCCCCCGTTAAAATAAAGCGGCCGATCGGTGATGTCCACACAATCGCCAGCACAACCGCCAGGCCTGCAATGATGCCGAGTGTGATTTTCCAACGTTTACTCATTTCACAGTTAAAATACTAAAGCTACAAGTCATCTCAAAAATACTCATAATGCGGTCATCCCGAGGAACGAGGGATCTTCGAACATACAGAACATGCGAAATTTGAAGATTCCTCTCCCGCTTTGGCGGGATCGGAATGACCAGACTATTTTTGAGATGAGTTCTAAAAATAATTACCTTCAGGATACATTCTAAACCGCAGCGATGAAACACCTGTAAAATAATACTGTCAGCAGCGCTGCCGGGAGTAATCATACTTACTACTGGGTAGCTGCCTGGCTTTTGCTTATTTTTAAAAGTCAGGTAAATACCGGCCCCTCCAAAACCTAACCTTCATCATGATACAACCCTTCAGAAAAATGAGACTAAGGTCACTCGGATCCCTCACCGAAAGCAAAGCTGGCATCTATATCGTGTATGGCATTGGCGAAATTGTGCTGTTGGTGGCCGGGATTTTAATTGCCCTCGCCATCAACAATTGGAACGAGAATAGAAAAGACCGGACGCGTGAAGGGCAGATCTTGCGGCAACTGAAAAGTGAGTACCAGGCAAACCTGGCGCAGTTGCGTGAAAAGATTGGGATCCGCAACAAGGTCATTTCATCCGGAACCCGGCTTCTGGAGTTCACGGATAATCCCGAAAACGTGCCTGCCGACAGCCTCTATGCTCGGCTGTACTGGCTGCAAACTGATCCAACCTTTGATCCGATAAAAGATGACATCCTGGGCACATCAAATCTTCGGTTGATTTCAAATGATAGCCTGCGGCAACTACTCTCCAACTGGACGTCCGATGTTTCGCAGGTGCAGGAGATTGAGCTGGCATGGCAGAAAATGCGGAACGACAACGTATTCAACTTCATGGTTGACAATCGCCTGGCACGAAATACCCAGAACCATATCTGGAAAAACGGTTACGTGCCAGCGCATGCATTAGACAAGCAACATACTGCCGTGCTTAAAATCAATCAGTCAGTTGTGGCGCCTGATCCGCGAAAGATTTTAAAAGACAGCAACCTGGAGAGCATTGCCACCTATGCCATTGTGATTAATCACATTTGTAATATTCAATCGGTGGCGCTGGAAAAACGCATTCTGCTTATTCTAAAACTTATTGAACAAGACCTCGACAGGGTAAATGAAAGGAATCGGTAACTGTCCCCGTGTTCAGCACAATCTTATCATTCATCTTTAAAGTATTAAACGGTTTAGAAGTTCTTTTATCACGAACCTGGTGGGGTTACTTCTTGTTTAGCATAAAAAAATGAGCACGATTGGCCATAGTTTCCTTATCTTTAAGAACCCTGGTTTCCGGTTATTCGATGTATCCCTTATTTTTAGATTACTTATAAATTATTGTCTGCGCTATGATCGAATTTTCAATACTCCAATCAGTGATAGAAGTCGCGCTGTTCTCACGGGTAAGCTCGGACAGATTCCGCAGCGACCTGATTCCCCAACTAAAAAATATCTCATCGCCAAATTAATACGCTTATGAAAACAAAGTTTACCGCTGGGCTAATAGTTATGATACTCGTATTCATATCCTTAGCCATCATTCCGGTGAGTTGTGATTTTGCCAAACCCAAAAAGAAATTCCGGCTGGCTGTTCCAAAAACGGAATATTTCTTTTCGTATATCGCAGGCCATTTTCAACCGTTTATGGAACGTCAAGGCTATGAAATTTCAATTGTTCCTGCTGACAATATACTTGAGGCAAACCACATGGTAGCGGATGGTAGAGCTGATCTGACCATGGTCAACAACCACAGCGCCAGGATAGCATTAATGCTTGGTAACGATGCAAGCCAGTTAAGAACAATTATGCCTATCACGAGCCGGATTTTACTTGTTTATACCAAGAAGCAGTTACCCGATTCGGCTACAGCCCTGGACCTTTTTGAAAATAAGCGGGTGGGCATCGAAATTCTTGAAGGAGAAACTCACTTTACACTTCAGCGCTTTTTATCTACCGCCAAAATAAACGGAGTCAATTTTGAGGCCTATAATGATAGTTCAGATGTTGTTGTGTTTTGGGGCAGACCCTATGGGGAACGGTCTGCCAGTTGGGTCGGGAAGGGTTTCCACCCTTTTACTTTCAGAAGAAACTTTATTGAGTTTTTCATGCTGAATGATCATGCACTAAGACCATTTAAGCTGCCTGCACTTCCCGGAGATCGAAATTCCATCATCACCAAAACATTAGCCACCGATGTCATACTGGTAGCCAATAAGAATTTAGGTGATAATGCCTGTTACCTGCTGACGCAGACAATCTTTCAGAACCAGGTTGACCTGATGCACCAGGACATAATGTACAGTTCCATCAGCGAAGCATTCAATAAGGAAACACTCCTCTTCCCGTTACACGAGGGAGCGTATTCGTATTTGTTACGCAATCAGCCTACTTTCTTTGAGCGATATTCGGAAAGCCTCGCGCTTGGACTTTCCATACTGGCCGTAATCTACGGTGTTGTACAGGCGGTTCAGGGCAGGATGAGAAGAAATAAGAAAGAACGAATTGATATATACTTCCTTGAGTTTCTTGAAATCCGTTCGAACAAAACAATTGTTCGCGATGAGCGCGTAAGAAAATTAGATGACCTGTTTCAACGTGCGGTCGTTCAACTTACCAGTGAAAAATTAGATAAGGGCGACTTCCACATACTTTCTCGGCTTATCCAGCAAGACCTTACCATGCTCCGGTTTGATACGTGATGGCAGTGGCATCCGGAAGCCG
>CAZIGG010000086.1:12456-13692 GCA_964538575.1 uncultured Roseivirgaceae bacterium | reverse complement strand
CTCCTTGTCAATCCGATACAACCTTCCTGCATCGGTAACGGCATACAACGCATCATCAGTACCCTGTGTTATGTCGCGGAAGCGCTGGCCTTCGCTGGCTAATAATCTTTCTTCGCCAACAACTTTGTTATCGCGGATTACCAGGCGCACGATGTGGGTTTGGCCTAGCGCAGTCATGAAGAGGTTGTTCCTCCACTCAGGCACGCGATTGCCAGAATAAAACGTCATGCCGCTTGGCGCTACTACGGGATCCCAATAATATACGGGCTGTTCCATACCTGCCTGCTGCTGAATGCCAGCGCCTATTGTTCCCCCTCCGTACTCTTCGCCATACGTAATTACGGGCCAGCCATAATTCTTTCCAGGCTGTAGCCGATTGATTTCGTCACCGCCTTGCGGACCGTGTTCACCCAACCATATTTCGCCTGTTTCGGGATGAAGGGCTAAGCCTTGCGAATTGCGGTGACCAATTGTATATAACTCAGGCAATGCTCCTGCTTCGCTAAACGTTGGATTGCCCGATGCAGGATTACCATCCTTTGTAATGCGAATAACTTTGCCCAGGCTACTACTCACGGATTGTGCAAGCGGACGTGTATCGGTTGAAGAACGTTCACCCGTGCTAACAATCAGATTACCGGTTTCATCGAACAAAATTCTTCCGCCATAATGGAGTGTGCTGCTGTGCGGATGAGTTGACTGGTAAATCACGTCAGCATCTTCGATGGTTGTTTCATCGTTTGATAATTTACCTTTGGCCACCGCAGTTATGTTGCCGCCTGTAATCGCTTGTGAGAATACCCAATACACCATGCGGTTTGTTGCAAAGGCCGGATCGAGACATAAGCCGAGTAACCCACCTTGTCCGGAAGCATTGACAGCCGGGATACCATCAATCGGGTCGCTCACAACTCCTGCTAATGTAACAATGCGCATGGTTCCGCCTTTTTGCGTTACCAGCAGTCGCCCATCGGGCAAGCTGACAATCCCCCAGGGACTGGAAAGTGAAGTGGTAAGAATATCCGACCCCCAAGCAGTTTCAGTTGTTACGCTGCCAATACGAGTCTGGCCTTCGAAGGCCGGTACGTAATTGGTGTTGGGAGCTTTGGTTTCAACCGGGTCGCCTGTTACTAAAGGCGGATCGTTGTCGTCATCTTTTTCTTTAGTTTCATTGCTGCAACTGGCGGCCAATGTTAACCCTATCAGTAAGCAAAAAATATATTTTGTGTTCATATC
>CAZIGG010000086.1:5279-12356 GCA_964538575.1 uncultured Roseivirgaceae bacterium | reverse complement strand
ATTCCCGTACTTTTAACAAATGAAGTTTGTTTTTTCGATAAGTTACAGATTTTCCCTTTCGCTGTGTTCCGCTTCCCGAACATTTTTACCTATTGGGTTCTGAAAGGCGGCTTTCCCCAGCCGGATAATACGTCACTCAGTTTTACAGTGAGTACTTTCTTTCCGGCCCTGAAGCCGGTGATGGAATTTTCCTTCGAACTAAATCGTATGCTGTCGCCTTTCCGGATCTCCCCGGTAAACTCCTCCAGGATAAACCTGATGGAATCGTTCTTATACTTGGTAACGAACAGCAGTCTTTCATGCTTTTTCAATGAGTTTTTCAGACTGTCCTCGCGATAGAAGTGCGGATCGCCCGCAGTAATGCGACCGTGCGCGAACGTTCTGTAGTGCCGCTGCACACTGTCGACCGTGATTGAAAATTCGTAGCGCAAATTACGGACGAACCATTCACGCTCTTTTTCATGACTGTTAAACTCAGAAAAGAAAAAGCGGATCATGAGCAGGAGGCAAACCAGCCCAACACCGGCAAAAATGAGAAACGTTTTCATCGGACAATCCTAACGACTGCGTACACGAACACTAAAATACAGGTTGATGCGTGACCGGCAAAGTGCATCCTGCTTATTTATCATTCATCCAACAGGCTAACTGACCACCGGAAATCAACAGCATAAATTCCATATTTTCTAACGTAATTTAGCGAACTATGAAAGAAATAGAATTAAAGCTTGAGCCTAACGGAAAAGGCGCTTTCGTACTTGAAGAGGGCGATACGCGTGTTGCCGAAATGGTAATCGGTATTTCCGGGAACAACCTGACCGTATATCACACCGAAGTATCGGAACAATTGAAAGGACAAGGCGTTGCCGCAAAGCTGCTTGCTGTTATGGTCGCGTATGCACGCGAGCACAAGTTAAAAGTTATTGCCCTCTGTCCGTATGTTAGCGTGCAGTTTAAACGTCATCCTGAACAATATGCAGATATCTGGAACCAGGACTGGCACAAATAGGTTTTATGAAACACATTTTCCTCACTAACAGCTATACCCATGCTGGATATTGTTATTGAATCCCGTACTGCCTCGATCGCGGCCGGTATGGATGTCCGCAGAATTCTGCCGTTCCGGCAAAGACGAATGGTAGGCCCGTTTATTTTTATGGACCATGCCGGGCCAATTGCTGTTCAGCCGGAGCAGGCAAGCAACATGGATGTTCTTCCGCATCCGCACATCGGATTGTCTACAGTAAGTTATTTGTTCGGAGGCCAGGTTACGCATCGCGATAGCCTGGGTGTTGAACAAATCATCCGTCCCGGAGAAGTAAACTGGATGACTGCGGGACGAGGCATTGCACACTCCGAACGCTTTGAAGATCCCTCCGCACTGGCAGGCGGAAACCTGGAGATGATCCAGACATGGGTTGCGCTCCCTGAAAAAGATGAAGAGGCCATGCCTTCGTTTGATAATTATAAACCTGACGTGCTGCCAATCTTTACCGATACCGGTGTATGGATGCGGCTGATCGCAGGCAATGCCTTCGGATTGAAAAGTACGGTAAAGACACACTCACCCCTCTATTATCTCCACGTTGTACTGGAAAAAGGCGCACGCTTTGGTTTACCCAACGAGCATTCCGAGCGGGGCATTTATATCGCGAAAGGAAGTGTTGAAGTTTCGGGAAAGACTTACACGGCCGGCCAACTGCTTGTATTCACAAAAGGTTCTGACCCGGTAATTTTTTCAAACGAACCCAGCACATTAATGTTCCTCGGAGGCGAGCCGCTGGGTGAACGATTTATCTGGTGGAATTTCGTTTCCTCGCGCAAAGAAAGAATAGAGCAGGCAAAGTCGGACTGGAAAGAAGGCAAGATCATTTTACCGCCATCCGACAACCATGAGTTTGTGCCGTTGCCGGAAGATAAATCCGGACCGGCCAGCAACCCTTCGCCTCAGGCGCTTTCTTAAAATTGAGTTGCTGACTCATACCTATATAGCCTGGCCGAACGTCAGCAATGTACCATTGGGATCGAGGATAGCGAATTCACGTTGATTCCAGGGCTTGTCTTCCAGTTTGCCATTCGGGTGGATGGCAATTCCTTTTTGCTGCAACTGTTCATACAGCGTTTCAATACCGGTCTTAACCCGCAGGTAAATCATAAAATCAGATTTGGCCGGTACCAATGCCGGGTATGAAAAGAAATGCAGTTCTGCTTCCCCTGAATCTGCGATGAGATAATCGACATAGTCGGACCGTAGCGTGAAGCCCAACGTTGCATAAAAATCGATTGTTTTTTGCTTGTCGATAAACGGCAGTTTGGGAATGGCAGAAGTGATCATGTTCTTTAGTTTCAACCTTATTGCAAATAAAACAAAGCAGGGATTCGATTTCAAATTAAGAAACCGAATCCTGTATGTTAAGGTTACGCGTTAACAACCGTACCCTCAGACCGGGAAAGATATTCATATCCACGGTAGAGCACGAGTATCTCTACAACAACAGCCGGGATCATGATCACATAGCTGACAAAAAAGAGCACTACGGTTATCAGGAAACAACCCATTGCAATTTCCAGCACTCCGGCTACGCGCGAGAGTTCACCCATGCTGTCCTGCAAACGAATAAGTGCGATGCCAAACACAATGCTTAACGTGCCAAAGAGCAATGCCGCCATGGAATAGGGAAGCCAGAGTGTTTCAATATCCTCCACGGATAATGACGTTACATCCAAAACGCCCAATGCGGCTGTAGCAATCATGAGCATACAGGCAACGCTTTTGAGCAACGTATTTTCGAATACGGTGCTCAGTGCAATAAAGCCCCGCGCAAATAATGCATAAGAAATAACCATCACTCCGGTCAGGCCCATGTAGATCGTGTTCATAGTAAATCCCCAACCGCCTTCGCTGGTGAACCAGGCGATGTTGAGTGTTCCGAGAATAATCTGACACACGAGGTAAACGGCTCCGGCCAGTGCAGCTACCAGCACCGTCATCCGGTTGGCATCAGGTAAGGTGTTTTTTTGTGTTTCCATGACTTGGTTTGATTTTGTTGTTGATTCGAATTTCTCTCCAAGTGCTTCCCATAAAATTTTCACGGTCGACAGGCGGGGCATTACCTCACCGCTTTCAATTCGCTGGATGGTGCGTACGCTTACATGGCTTTTTTCCACGAGTTCTTCCTGCGTGAGATTTTTTTCTTTACGCAGGGCGATGAGGCGTCTTCCGAGTTCCGGCTGTTGCATGACATTTTTTAGTTGCACAATGTTACGCGTTTAACGGGGAGCTACGGAGCGGGGGACGCATTTTTCACCCGCCATTTGCCCGTCATTTAGTGGAATAGCCAACTTATCCGGTTTTTGGAGCCGCTTGGACTAAGCCTGAGGGGCCGGGAAACTTTTCTCAATTCTAGTACATCTCATCTGTACCACGTTTTATACAAGTCATGAAATTTATTCTCACTGCCCTCCTTCTTACAGCACCCGTTTTATGTCATGCACAACTTCACCCTCCTGAGAATGAAGATAGGCTGGACGCGTTTATCGAACAAGCCATGAAACGCGATAGTATACCCGGGCTTGCCGCAGCCATCTTTGTTGACAAAAAAACAGTGTGGATGAAAGGTTATGGCTATGCAGACAAGGAAAACAAAATCCCATTCTCAACCCACACCGTTATGAATATTGCTTCTATCAGCAAAACGTTTACGGGGGTATGTGTGATGAAGGCGGTGGAAGACAAGATTGTATCGCTGGATGAAGATATTAATACCTATCTGCCGTTTAAGGTTATCAATCCGTTTCATCCAGCAGCAAAGATTACACTTCGTACACTTGGGACCCATACTTCCGGCATTATTGACCAGGAGCCCTATATCACTACATATCACTTTGGCGGAGATCCTTCGGAGTCGCTGGGTGATTGGCTGAAGAGCTACTTGACACCCGAAGGAAAACATTACAAACAAGAAAACTTTGCAGACGCCTTGCCCGGATCGCGGTATGAATATTCCAACATCGGGGCAGGCTTGGCGGGATATATTGTTGAATGCGTAACCGGTGAATTACTAACCCGATACAGCAAACGAATTATTTTTGATCCGCTGAAAATGAACGATTCTGGCTGGCTGCTTTCGGAAGTTGATCCGGCAAAACATGCCAAGCTATATTATAAAGAAGGTGATTCGGTTGTGGTTGTTGACCCGTACGGACTTGTGACCTATCCCGATGGCGGAGTGCGAACCTCCGTAACAGATTTATCAGCTTACTTTACCTGCATCCTTAACGGTGGTGAGGCGGAAGGCATACAAATATTAAAGCGAGAATCAATTGAAACGATGACCTCTCCTCAATTTACTTCTGCGAACAAGCCGAAAAATTTAAACCTTAAGCGGGAGAACTCCGGTATATTCTGGAGCCTTGAAAACAACAGTTCCAGGAGCGGCCATGATGGCGGTGACCCCGGTGTTGATACCGAGATGTTTTATGATCATTCCAGACACGTTGGAATAATTCTTTTTGTGAACATCAGTTCGGATGATGATCGCAAGGGGGAAGAAATAAAAAGTATCCCGGAAATTTCAAAGGAGCTTTGGAAGCAGGCTTTATTGATGAGAAAGAAACCGCTTAATAAATAAGACCATTGATAATTCAATCCATCTACCGATTCACCTTCAAGCCAAACAATGGTCTTATCCATTTCATCCTTCGTATTACTTCATAGCTTGCGAAGCATCCCCCGGTGGTAATCAGCAATACCAAAACAAATTTTATCCGCACATCGAGATCAAGCGGAAATATAAACACCGAAGCGAGGTACAAAAAAATCATGTGCAGAATGTAAACCGGGTATGCAGCCTGGCTTAAATAGGTCAGCGCTTTGCCTCCGCGATTCAAATACCTGTACCCAAACGCGAATACGGAAATTATCCAGCACTGCGATTCGGCCACGATAAGATAAACCGGTGTGTTCATTTTGAAGTACAGCAACCGGATCACAAACAGTGTTATGGCAAGCAACAGAAACAGCCACCGGTATTTAGAAATCATATTCCAGAATACAGTGCCGCTCAGCACAAAGCAAAAGCCGAAAAAGAAAGCAAGCAGCCCGAGAAAGAACCCGTGCCAGGTCATGGCATACATTTCATACGGGAAGGGTTTGATCATAACTGCTTCCAGTACAAATGCTGCTATCACGAGGATAAGTCCCAACGGAGTGCTGAATACTTTCGTAATGCCCTGCACCAATTTTCCTTCCTGGTTTCGCTTCAGGTAAAAGAACAACGGAGCCAACAACACAACATAGATGAAAATATTTGCCAGGAACCACACGTGGCCTGGGTTTGGTGCGTAAGCCGCATTAAACTTATAATAACGCTGCCAGAGATACAGGTGAACAGGAACCAGCGCAACCGCGCCAAAAAGAAACGGCACTAAAATTCTTTTCGCACGTTCGGTTATCAGTTGTTTCCAGTTGCGGTTTTGCAGCGCAAAGTATACGCCCATGCCCGAAACAAAGAAGAGTAATGGAATACGCCATACATTGAGCATCGACATGGGAATCCATAATGACGTCCAGGACTGGTCATTTGTAATAAACGCGATCATCATACCCCACGGCTGAAAGCCAATGGCCACGTGATAGATCAGCAGCAGGCCTATGGCAATTACCCTGATCCAGTCGATGTCGTATCTGCGGTTGGTTGTTTGCATATTTTTTTGTTACCGTCATGTTGAGGCGTCAGCCGAAGTATCCCGTAGTACAGAACCTGATTTTCATCGTTTTCTCAACTTCGGGATTCTTCTCCCGAAAAGTCGGATCAGAATGACGTGCTATTTTTACTTCAGCATCTTCGCAATCTCTGGCCGGGTTTTTTCGATATAGGCATAGTCGAGCTTGAGACCCATCGGAGCCAGCATTTTTTCGAGCATCTCATACGTTGGCTTCAGATCGGCATACGGTCCGGCAACAGATTCATACGCTGTAGAGCCGTACTTGTTTTTAATAGTCTTATCGGCATTTTTATCGAGCAGCATTTTTAGAATTTCCGGACGGCAGAAGAATGCAGCCAGGTGCAACGGTGTTGATCCTTCGTTATTCTGAAAGTTAATATCGGCCCCGGCATCGATCAGGATTTTGGCGATCTCCGTTTTGCCAAACAGCGCTGCAGAAATCAGCGGGCTTGATCCGCC
This sequence comes from uncultured Roseivirgaceae bacterium, assembly GCA_964538575.1. Classification (GTDB taxonomy): domain Bacteria; phylum Bacteroidota; class Bacteroidia; order Cytophagales; family Cyclobacteriaceae; genus UBA2336. The sequence continues at coordinate 6,170 of CAZIGG010000086.1, read as the reverse complement.
AAAAGGATCCTTCTCATTGATATTTGTGCCTGCGGCAATGTGTTGCGTTACTACTTCCTTATTGTCTGATACCACTGCGGTGTGGATATCAACAGCCGGAGCTTCTGCTCCCGGCTTCTTGTTCTGATTCTGAGCTGAGCTGTCCTTACTGCCGCAGGATGCCACTAACAGAGTTGCTATTAAAAAGAGCGCTGAACGAAATGCATTTTTTTTCATGGTCTTTGTTGGATTACGTTTTTTAGTTTTTTGATGCCGTAAAGAACGGAGTGTTGACAGCGCTCGACTGAACAGTCTTGCATCCAAAACCATAAACTTTGAAGTAAACCCTGTAAATTTTGACGAATCGATATAAATTTTGATGCAAGTGACTCGCGGCCCGGTGCCGCGATCCCCTTTTTCAGGGTGTGCCGGAACAGGTCCGCATCAGCGTGTCATCGAGTTAAATCGGGATAGTGTCAGTACTTTTGGTTAAAATCGCGTTCGATTCATACGCATGTCAGATCAATCTCCGGCCGATAGCCACTTTTTAAATGAGCTTAATGACATAATCGCCAAAAACATGGCGGACGAGCAGTTTGGCGTAACCGAACTGGCGGAAGCCATGAACATGAGCCGCTCCAACCTGCTGCGGAAGGTCAAAAAATTAACTAACCTTCCGGTAAACCAACTGATCCGCGAAGCACGCCTGAGGCAGGCGATGGAGCTTTTAAAAAACTCTTCTTCGAATGTCTCAGAGATCTCGCACCAGGTAGGCTTTAACAGCACCTCCTATTTTATCAAGTGCTTCCGGGAATATTATGGATATCCTCCGGGCGAAGCAGGCAAAAGAAGTACAGATGAAACCCCACAGCCGCGCGCGGCAAGGAGCCTGAACTGGAAGAAGCTTGTACT
>CAZIGG010000086.1:0-5179 GCA_964538575.1 uncultured Roseivirgaceae bacterium | reverse complement strand
GAGATGGCGGGCGAACTTGAAGCAACGTATTTCATCGAAGGCAGCGGCCAGAAAATCGGTGATCAGATTTTGTTAAACATCCAACTGATAGAAGGCCCGACCGACAGGCACATCTGGACCAGGCAGTATCGAAGAAAGGCTACCGATATTTTTGCCCTGCAGCAGGAGATAGCAAAAGACATTGCCGCGGAAATTGAAGTGGCGATCAGTCCGGAAGTAAAGCAGCGGATTGAAAAAATCCCGACCGAAAACCTGGAAGCCTACGATTCTTTCCTGAAAGGCATCGACTTGTTGAACAAGGGCGGGGATGAAAACATTCGGGCTTCGCTTATTCACTTTCAGGATGCGATCAAAAAAGATAATTCGTTTGCCTATGCGTATGCTTATGCGGGCCTTGCCTGTTACTATCTTGATTTTTTCAAAACGGAAAAGACGCACCTTGAAGAACTTGGCAATTATGCCGACAAGGCTTTGCTCTACGATCCCAGGCTTGCCGAAAGCCTGATGGCTAAAGCCATGTACTATCTGCTGAAAAAAGAATATGCCAAAGCATTGCCTCACCTTGAAAAAGGACTGGAGTACAATCCTAACTCAACAGAGCTCATTGGCTTGCTCAGCGATTTCTATTTCATGTATCTGCCCAATACGGGTAAGTACCTGGAGTATGCGTTGAAAGGAGTACAGCGTGATGTTTCAGGCGATTCTGTTTCGAAAAGCTTCCGCTATCTTCAGTTGGCCAACGCGCTTGCACAAACCGGGTTTATCGACAAGTCGCTGGAGTACCTTGACAAATCGCTGCTGTATAATCCCAAAAATCCTTTTTCACGCCACTTGCGTGCATTTGTTGTGTATGCCAAAAACAAAGATTTGCGCCTGGTCAAACAATCCCTGCTTACCGAGTTTAATAAAGACACTACCCGTTTTGATATTTTACAAGACATCGCCAAGGTGAGCTACTACCTGAAAGCGTACGACTCATCATATTATTATTACAAACGCTTTGTGTATTTGCGCGAACTGTTCAGGCTGGATGCTTACCGTCACGAAAACATGATGATCGGGCTTGCCTACGAAAAAGCCGGTGAAACCAAAAAAGCGAAAGCGCTTATTGATGACTACCGTCAATATATAGAAACCGATCAAACCGCCTATAAAGATCTGGGCTTAATGGCATACTATGATTATGTGGGTGATACCGGAAAGGCGATTGAGCACCTGAGACGTTTTGCCAAACAGGATAACATTCAATACTGGATCATCCTGTTTATGCGGCAGGAACCCATGCCTGGAAAGAGCAGCAAGCTGCCCGAATGCAAAAAGCTTATGGACGAAATTGAAGCGAAATTCTGGGCTAACCACGAAAAACTTAAGCTGACACTGGAGGAAAAGGGGCTGTTGTAAGGAAAGTACACGGGTTTAATTTCCTTCATCAGGTGTATTTAAGTCGTTGATCATCCCGGTATCATCGGGCGTAAGCACAATTTTATCATGATCATGGGTTATGATCATGACGTAATTATTTGTACGGGTAGCATACCATGTCATTCCGCCATAGGCCCTGTTGTTGAAGCTGCCGAAGTATCCGAAAAGTCCACCGTTGCCAAACGTCCTGATCGTCCAACTCATAGATTCAGGCGTTGGCAGCAGCACCCGCTTAATATCGGCCCGCTCGATAATCCGGTCCCGAATTGGCCGCCTGACAATCACCTGCTTATTTGTAACGACATACGCGAGCGGCCGAAGCAGGTAACATATGATAAGCACTGAAACAACCAGCACGGTCGTAAACAACAATGCCAGCGGCTTGCCTGCGTTTCCCGAAGTAAAATCTATCTGATTCAAATTATAAATCGTCATTGCGATAAAGATCACAGCACAGCACCCGGTAATGATTTTTGCCTTCAAATCCAGGGTTGCTTTATATTCCATGTGCCCGCAGTTGTTATGAACCTAAGATACTGATTTTTTATAAAATCATGACTGAATAAACAAAACATAAACATAATTTTTTTTGTACATTACTAACCCGGTTTATTCGTGTATAAACTCTAATTCATAGCCATGAGCCAGCTCCGTAAAGAAGACATCAAACAGGAAGTTTTTGATCTGTATGACGACTATGCGCACAACCGCATCGACAGGCGCGATTTTATGCAAAAGCTTTCCGCCTATGCGGCAGGCGGAATTACAGTTGCAGCCCTGAGCAGTTTCCTGATGCCGGATTATAAAGGTCAGATTCAGGTTCCCGCAAACGATCCGCGTTTGAACTCGGAATACATAAACTATCCGTCACCGAAAGGCGCAGGAACAATCAGGGGATTACTCTCCAGGCCGGAAGGCGCAAAAGGAAAATCAGGTGGAATTGTTGTGGTACACGAAAACCGGGGATTAAATCCGCACATTGAAGATGTTGCGCGAAGAGTAGCGCTGGCCGGTTTCATCTCACTCGCACCTGACATGCTTACACCGTTAGGCGGTTATCCCGGAACGGATGATGCAGGCCGCGAGCTTCAGGCCAAGCGCGACCGGGATGAAATGCTTGAAGATTTTATTGCAGCCTATGAATATTTAAAAGTACATCCGGACTGTAATGGCAGGGTTGGTGTTGTTGGTTTTTGTTTTGGCGGCTGGATCAGCAACATGATGGCCGTACGCATTCCGGAGCTGGCTGCAGCCGTACCTTTTTATGGCGGTCAGCCGCCAACAGAAGATGTTCCGAAAATTAATGCGCCCCTGTTAATTCATTACGGAGAGCTTGACACGCGCGTAAACGCAGGCTGGCCTGCATACGAAGCAGCGTTAAAAGAAAATAAGAAAGAATATACAGCATACATCTATCCGGGCACCAATCATGGCTTTTATAACGACACCACACCGCGGTATGATAAAGCTGCCGCAGAACTGGCGTGGAAGCGCACGGTTGATTTTTTCAATCAGAAGCTGAAATAAATGAAGATACGAACAGCCCTTCTTTCCTTTGGCATGTCCGGAAGGGTATTTCACGCTCCTTTTATTACGGAACATCCCGGTTTTGAATTTGCAGGCGCGTGGGAACGTTCGAAAAAGGCTCTGAATGATTATTACCCAACCGCGAAAAGCTACGATTCACTTGAGTCGGTGCTACAGGACGAAACCGTTTCACTGATTGTTGTAAATACCCCGACAAACTCGCACTACGAATTAGCAAAGAAATCGCTCGAAGCGGGCAAGCATGTGGTTGTAGAAAAAGCCTTCACCACAACAGCAGCCGAAGCCGAAGAATTGAAAGTGCTTGCGATTAAGAAGGATAGAAAATTATCCGTGTTCCAAAACAGAAGATGGGACAGCGATTTCAGAACAGTGCAGCATATTATCAGCAAAGGCGTCCTGGGCGATCCGGTTGAAGTTTCTTTTTCGTACGACCGGTTTAATCCTGCCCTGAGTCCCAAGCTTCATAAAGAAATTCCAGGCCCGGGAGCAGGAGTCGTATACGACCTTGGCCCGCATCTTATCGACCAGGCCTTAGCGCTGTTTGGAAACCCGCTGGCAGTTTTTGCAAGCCTTGATGTACTGCGTTCAACTTCACAAGTGGAAGACTATTTTGAGATACTCTTGTACTATCCGAAATTACACGTACGCTTGCGGGCAAGCTATTTTGTAAGAGAGCCCGCTCCTTCCTACATCGTGCACGGCACTAAAGGATCGTTTTTAAAAACACGGGGCGATGTTCAGGAAGCAACACTTCAAACCGGACTAAAACCAATTGGTAATGATTGGGGTACAGAGCCAGAACAGGATCACGGGTTGCTGCATACGGAAGTTGAAGGCAAGGTTGTGAAAGAACGTATCAAAAGCCTGCAAGGTAATTACATGGAATATTACGAGGGCGTGTACCAATCCATTGCAAATAATCAACAGCCGCCTGTAACAGCCGATGACGGAATCCGCGTGATGCAGGTAATTGAAGCCGCGTACAAAAGTCATCGTGAAAAGAAAGTTATTGCGTTACCATAATCCTTGTTATGAAAACTTTATTGAGATCAACCCTCCTCCTGTTTTGTATCCTCACCTCCGTGTACAGCCAGGCCCGGCAGCACAGCATCGAGAATTGTGTAAACGAATTATCGCTGGATAAAACTATTCCTACCCAGGCCGGGTATCAATACTGGTTTGCCGATAAAGCCTTCCTGGAAGATGGCCGGACCATAAAATTAAGTGTAGTGAATGCCGGCAAGGCTACACACGCACCGCATAAACATCCGCAAGACGAATTTTTCTTTATACTGGAAGGCAAGGCAGAGTTTTATCTCGATGGCAAAACAAAAGTAGTTGGCCCGAATACAAGTTTATATTGTCCTTCCAATATGGAACACGGTATCCGGAACGCTGGCGATACGCAATTGAAGTACCTGGTGATAGAAAAATACGAGACAGTTAATCCTTCAGCAAGTAAGGAACAAGAAGCGCAGCAAACCATAAAAAAAGTATTTGATGCATTGTCAGATCGCGATGCTTTGAGCCTGAGAAGTTACTGCACAAGCGATGTGAGGTTTTATGAATACGGTGAAGCTTGGACCGCAGATTCGCTCATTACTAAAGCCATTACCCGAAACACCGCGACAGACTTTAAGCGCACCAACACGTTTGATTTTATCAGCACAACGGTCAACGAAAATGTTGCCTGGATTACCTATAACCTGCATTCAGAGACAACTTCCAAGGGCAAGACTTTTACATTGCACTCGCTGGAAACCGCAGTGCTGATCCGGGAGGAAAAAAAATGGAAAGTTAAGGTACTTCACTCTACGCTGATTAAAAAGAACTAATCCTATACTTATGAATAAGTCAACCGTACCCGCACGGCTATCTGTATTAGTTGCTGCTGGCTTCTTATTTATCTCTTCCTGCAATCTGGCACAGGGCCAGACTCCAGCTGATTTCACCTTCAACCACCTCGCGTTGTCGGTAAAAGACATGAACATATCAGCGGAGTTTTACAAGAAAGTTTTTCAGTTTCCCGAGATTACCAACCGAACGGCAAACCCCGGCATTCGGTGGATTTCCATGAATGACGGAAAAGAGCTGCATTTGATTTCCAATGCTGATCCTGTTACGATCAATAAATCTGTTCACATCGCATTTACAACTGCTAACCTTGAAGCCTTTCTGAAACGGCTCACCGAGCTAAAGATTCCATACG
>CAZIGG010000085.1:10479-14167 GCA_964538575.1 uncultured Roseivirgaceae bacterium | reverse complement strand
ATGGCGGCTTTTAAAATATCTTCAAACTTGTTGGCCCACTCGTGCTGGCAGTCTAATGCAATGGCATACGGAAGGAAACGTTCAAACAATTCAAGATTTTTTTCGGGCGGATTCAGTTTGTCAAACCTTCGTTCTTCGGCTGTGGCTAAGTACATACGAAAGCCCAGCAGTTCGTCTAATACCTTACGGCCTTGCGAATTGTATGCAGGCATGATTTTATAAAATACGATTTGTGTGATAAGCCCAAACAACAGCAGCCCGCCTATGCAAAGTGCAAGCGTAGTGGTGCCCATTTCGATAAGTGCAATAATGGCTGCAACAGTGATAAGAAACAGCACTACAAAACCCCACGTAGCGGCCCCGGCATTGCGTACGAACAGCCCGTTTCCTTTTGCGTTTTGCGAATCGGATTGAAACTTACCGGCTAACCGGTTTTTTAGATTATCGTTAAGCGACTCGAACGTGCTGTTGTAGGTACCATCTGCTTTTAAATTATAAAGACGATCAATGTTCCAGCCGTATGCCGACTGGGCGAAATTCTTAACGGAATCCGGGCCGTTTGCCCTGCGAAACGTGTAGGTATTTTTTTTAAACAGTGTACCTTCTTTGTTTACCTGTATGTTGATGCCGCGCTTAACGGCAAGGTCAACCAATGCCGCGCTGAATTGTTCGGTCTTGTATTTCTGGTTGTAGATAAAGCCTGCATCGGCCGATGAAAGGCCATGTGGCGGTTCAAACTGCGGATAAACCGTACCTTGTTTGGGGTCGCGGCCAAACTTAAACCAGTTGCGCAGGTTAATGGAGAAAATCATGAGCACGATAAACGCAATGGCTGCCAGCGGCCAGTTGTCTTTCAGCAGATTAAGCGAGGTTTCGGCAAAAGGTGGCGCAGCAATAACACCGGGTTGTATGGCCGCGGCTACGGTTAACCCTTCGTACGATTCAAGCCGCTGGCTGGTGTAAAACCAGATGGTGCTGTCGTTAACAAGCTGGCTGCTACAATTTCTATCGGTAGAACCCTGCACACCGGTGTAACAGGCATTTTCAAAAATTTTAGAACCTGAAGGGAACGTAATACGACTGCTTACCGAGTCGGCCGTAAATACCCAGCCGTTGCCGTTTACATTCCAGTAGAGTTCGGTTTTGTTTTCTTTAAAGATAAGCTGGTACCTGGTTTTATAGGTAATGATGTATTGATATACGCCATCTTCCAGGTGGATGTGTGCCGAGCCAATCCGCACTAAGTAACCGTTGCCATATTCTACCACCATAAAGTTTTCGGGCTCGCCATTTTTCTGAACAGAGATTACGTTAAACGGAACTTCTGTTCGTAATCCCCAATCATTTTCGTAGTCGGTAGGGAAGGTGCGCTCCAGTCCGCGCTGGATGTCGTTGTTCACGCTTCTGCCATCATCCGGGTACTGGCTCACATAGTAATCTCCCTCATAGTCATCATCCTGCTTGCCGCTGCCGTTGTAAATGGTAATGTATTCGGTTACGGTAAGCCACCCATCGCGGTGCACCTGTACATCGCTGGTAAAAGAAAGAATGCGATCGGTCTGATCAAAAGCCCTTAGCTTTTTGAAGTTATCGTTGGTTAACACCACATCGCGCACGGCATTGTATAGCTCGCTTTTGTACATGGCATTTCTTTTTTCCTGCGTCAGTACGCTGCCCTCGTACTCCACGTAGTTGAATCTTTTCACAACGCGTGGCCTGATCTCTTTCCAAAGTTGTTTTTCAAACTTTTTGTATTCGGTATCAAACAACTGTTGCGGTACTTTTTTGTCTTTTACTGCATGATAGGCATACTGGTGTATAAGCCCGCGCAGGTATTCTTCTGTAAAAACCCTGGAGGAGGCTTTCGTGAAAACAAGCTCTTGTGCGTTTAAAACGGGTGTAGCCATTAACCCGACACAAATGAGCAGTATCGTTCTTAGTTTGTGCTGCATGACCCGTGTGTTTAAAATTTAACCTGAGGTACGGTGCGTGCGCCTTCGTCTTCCTGAAAGAAGATGGCGGATTTAAACCCAAGGGCATTGGCCACCAAAATATTAGGAAATACGATGCGTAGCTGGTTGTACTCGCGTACGGTGCCGTTGTAATACCTGCGGCTTTGGTTAATTTTTTCTTCGATGTTGCCTAGCTCGCCCTGCAGTTGCAAAAAGTTCTGGTTGGCCTGCAGTTGCGGATATTGCTCGGTAAGACTTTTAAAGCTGATCAATGCCTGGCTCATGTGTTTGGCCGCTTCAATCTGCGCTTCAGGTGTAAGTGCGTTGATGGATTCGTTGCGGGCTTTGATCACATCGGTTAACGTTTTGTTTTCGTGACCGGCAAAACCCTTCACGACTTCCACCAGGTTAGGGATAAGATCGTTGCGTTGTTGCAGAAAGGTGCCGATACCGCTCCAGCCTTCTTCGGTAAGTATTTTGACTTTGGCTAAGCGGTTGTAAACGGAGATCAGGAAAAATACCAGTACGAGAATGACAGCAAGTGTGATAATGGTAATCATAGGTTGGTATGAGGTTAGGTTTTGAGATGAAGAAGTGTTTGCCGGTTAGTTTGTTCATAATAAAGGTATTAGAATTTTGTATCACGATCCCAGTTCCGGATAAGATCAGCAAGACTTTTATGAACATTCTTTTCGAGAAACAGGGTAAGATCGTCATTGTTCAGTTTTTCTTTCTGTTCCTGCAAGGTTTTCCAAAGGTTTACGGATACTTCTTTACCTCCTGCATCGTAAATTTTTCCGGCTCCGGCATGCCACCGGGATTGAAACCAGCCGTAGTTTTTAGGATACTGCTGGCCAATTTCATCGTATCGCTCTTCAATGTCCTGCAGGCGGGTGTACTTATATTCTTTCGCGCCTGCTGCCACTACCATATTCGGAAACACGGTTAGTGCAGGTAAAGACCCAGGCTCTTGTTCAGCCACATAGGTGTGCAAAAGGATATTGCAAAAAAGCTCGCCCATCCACATGCGTTGCATGGTTAATCCTCCCTGAAAGTGAAAAGCGTGACCGAGTTCGTGTATGGCAAGCAGGTCGAAGAAGGGTTGCATCGTCAGCTTTCCGTTTATTGTATAGGCTGCCTGGACCTGGTCGGCCAATTCCTGAGGGAGTTGGTCAGGCGGTGGAATAAAACTTTGCCAGAAGGGATTGTCTTCGATGGCAACGACAAGTGTTTTGTTTTCGGGGATGTAGTGGGGCATTCCATAGACCGGGAAGGAGGTATAGGTACTCCAGTCGATTTGCGACAATACCAGCAGGGTTATTTCCGGTTTAAAACCAAGCAGGGCTTCGTGATAGCGGAACGCGTTAGCTAACCGATATGTGATTGGCGCTGCTTGCTGGTCATAATTTTTGCTGCAATAGGCCGGGAACTCACGTTGAGAAAGCCTGCTCAGTTTTTCAAACGACTGTGCGTAAGCAGTAAGATTTACCAGCATCAGGAACATTAAAAAGCTTAAGGTTTTCATGGCGTATTGGTTAAACGAGTTTTTCGTTAATGGCTTTACTCACCGCCTCTGTTTGCGAGTGCACCTGTAATTTCTCATAAATTTTTTTAATGTGCGTACGCACCGTATCAATACTAATTTCAAATTCAGATGCAATTAGTTTGTAGCTGTTGCCTTTGCTGAGGGAGGTAAGCACTACTTTTTCTTTCGCAGTGAGTTGGTAGGGATTTTC
>CAZIGG010000085.1:0-10379 GCA_964538575.1 uncultured Roseivirgaceae bacterium | reverse complement strand
CCGCTCATGCCGGGCATATCAATATCCATTAAAATGAAATCGGGCTTGTACGACTTCACTTCAGCTTCCACATTCAGCACATTTTCAAAAGCAGCCCCAAGCGTTAACATCTTGCTGCTCTGGATCATGGCGCCCACGCTTTCGCGAAGGAGGGGGTTGTCTTCGTAAATGAGTAGAGATAGCTTCATGGCCAATAGTATAGATGAGGTAAAGCTGCCGATTTATCAAAATCCCTAAAATACCCTGATCATGTGATCGGAAACGAAAGGGTGATTTCCGTGCCCGCTCCGGAGGAAGAGTTTAGCTGAAACTTTCCGTGAAGATTGACTGCCCGTTCTTTCATATTCCGTAAGCCGTTGCCGGATGATCCGTTCTGAGCATCAAATCCTTTTCCGTTATCCTGAATGCTTAGCGAAAGGCTGCCGTGATCCTTTTTAAAATGAATTTTGATGGCGCTGGCCGAACTGTATTTGGCTGCGTTGTTGATCGCCTCTTTAAAGATCAGGAAGAGATTTTTACGGGTGGAAACATCCAGTTTAACAGCCTGAAGATTTTCTTCACCTGAAAACGTGTAGCCGATATCAAGCGGATCAAGGATCTCTGCGGCAAATTCTTTCATTTTACCCGTTACCTGCTCCAGTGAGTCATTATTTGGATTAATCGACCATACAATGTCCGACATGCTTTCCATCATGCTGGAAGAATGTTGCACGATACGCTGAAAATGTGAAGCGCTTCCATTGGCATCCTTCAACGCCATCTGGCTGATGATATTAATGCTCGATAAGGTTGAACCGATGTCATCGTGCAGGTCGCGCGCGATCGTGTTCCGCATGCGTTCCATCTCCACCATTCTGCGGGTGCGGTTTAATACACGATAGCGGTTAATTAACAAAATACTGATGAGGATAACCGATATTAGCGCCACAACAATGATGCTGGTGTTAGCCCGCTGCCTGCTGATTTCAAGTTTGTGGAGTTCCTGGTCTTTTTTAAGAAGCTCAATTTCCTGTTGTTTTTTATCCTGCTCGAATTGCTGCTCTAAGGTTTTCATTTGCAGTAATACGGTGTTACCGGATACGCTGTCTTTTAAAGCTTTGTGTTTTTTAAAATAGACCAGCGCTTTATCGTATTGTTTGTGTAAGGCATAATAATCGCTCAACCGTTCGTACTCTAACATTTCCCCGCTTCGGTCGCCACTGAGGATGAGCGTGTTCAGGTTGCTTAATAAGTCGATTTCGGTTTGTTGTATTTTTTTGGTTTCGATGTCAATGCCGATCAGCGATGATTTAAACCGTGCGGCCAGGGTGCTGTCGCCCTGCTGACGTGCAAGTTTCAATCCATTTGTAAAATAGTTTTTTGCATGTGCATAGTCCATCTTCATGGCAGCGGTAAGGCCCAACTGGTGAAGGGCTACCATTTCGTCACCAATCAGTTTCATTTCGCGTGCGCCTTCAAGGCTTTGGAAATAGTATTTTTCTGCAAGCGTTAAATTCAGCTGGCCTTTCGCCACATTGCCTAACCCGCTTAGCGTAGTGACAATGCCGCGTTTATCCTGGAGCGCTGTTTTTAATGCTAAGGAGAGGTTAAGGTAATGGTGTGCCTGGTCGTATTGTTTTAAATGATAAAAATCATTACCGAGGCTGTTCAGGCAAAACGATTGTCCGCGTTTGTTCCCCATCTTCTCAAAAAGTGTAAGTGCCTGCAGGTGATAAGTCGTGGCGCTTTTATAATCGGCTAATGCAATATACGTGTTGCCGATGTTTAGCAGCAAACCGGCTTTGTTCTCGTCTTCTTTTGTCATCAGCGCGAGGTTATCGAGGAAATACGGCAGTGATTTTTTATACTCACCCTGATTTTTATAAAACAACCCTGCCGACTGATTATAACTGATGATAAGTTTAATGTCATCCGGATTTTCGTTGACGAGGGTTTCCATAAGCCCGAGGTAGTACAGTGCGCTGTCGGGTTGACTCGAATTCTGACAAAGAACAACCAGGTAATGATAGCTGTTGCTTAACCGGTGCATATGGTGATTTAGTTTTGCTACCCGAACAGCCTGCTGCACGTAGGCCAGCGATCTGTCAAAATCCTTCCGTAGAAATTCGTTAGTGAGGCTCAGCAGCGCACTGAGTTCTACGGTATCGTGACGCTGCAGCGCAACAATCTGCTGCAGGCTGTCGATCAGCCGGCTTTGCGCAGAGCCCGAAAGGGGCAAAACCAGGAGGAGGAATATTTGGAATACGCGTTTCAGATGTCAGGTTTTTGATCAAGTTAAGAAGAAAAATTGACCACTTGTCCGATGGGGGGTTCTATAGCGGGTTGCTAAATTTTGCTTAGATTTGAATACTTTTTAAACTCGATGGCAGAAAACACTTTTAAAACGAATTCTTTTAAGAAGCCAGAAAAAGAAAAGAAGGGTAAAAGCTCAAAGTCAAAAGGAAATTTTAAATGGTCTCTCGATTTCCTGAAAGACCCCCGGTTTGTGCTCGCAGTTGGCTTTGTGCTGATCGTTTCTTCGCTTTATCTATTCATTGCCATGTTCTCGTACTTGTTTACGGGCAAGGCCGACCAGAGCGTGGTTGAAGGAATGGGGCAATCCGGAATGATTGAATCCGGCATTGAAGCGGAGAACTGGCTCGGTTTGTACGGAGCTATTGCATCGCATTATTTTATTTACCGCTGGTTCGGCATCGCTGCCTTTTTACTTCCACCGGTATTTTTCCTGATCGGATTTAAAATGGCATTCAGGCGGGTGTTACTCCCCATTTTTCCGGTTGCTGTATTTTCAGTCTTTGCCGGCCTTTGGTTAAGCCTGCTCTTTGGATACCTGACACTTAGAGTAGATGGAGTTACCGAATGGAGCTTCCTGGGCGGAGGCCTGGGATATCATTTAGCCCTGGTTTCGCATGGCCTGCTGGGCTGGGGAACATTCTTATTATTAGTGCTCTCACTCTTTATATTCATCATCTTTTTCTTTAACGTAACGGCTATTCATGCATTCCAGGTTAAAGATCCGAAGCCCATGGGCAACGATGCGATCCTGGCAACCGATACTCCTGCTGAGTATACAGACGATAAGGACAAATGGATAAAAGAAGAACCGCAGGTAATTCCGGAGCCGGTTGTTTTGGTGAAACCACCCGAGACGAACGTTGCGGTAAACGAACTAAAGCTTGAGCTTGAAAAGCCACCCGAACCCAAAAAGGAAATCAGGCAGCCAGATTTTATCGTAGAAGAGCGAACCGAAACAGACGAAACTGCCGAGAAGCTTGTAGAAGAAAAAGGACTGTACGATCCAACGCTTGACCTGAGCAGCTATAAATTCCCGCCCCTTGAACTATTGAATGAATACGAAGTCGGTAAAATTCAGGTAACGCAGGAAGAATTAAATCAGAATAAGGATAAGATCCTCGCAACCCTCACCAACTTTAAGATTGGCATCACCAGCATTAAGGCTACGATCGGACCAACGGTAACACTGTATGAAATCGTACCGGATGCAGGTATCAAAATCTCGCGCATTAAAAATCTCGAAGATGATATTGCGCTAAGCCTTGCAGCCTTAGGCATTCGTATCATCGCGCCAATTCCCGGCAAGGGAACGATTGGTATTGAGGTGCCGAACAAGAACCGGGAGATGGTGAGCATTCGCTCTGTACTGGGTTCACCGGGATTTGTTAAAACCGACAAAGAACTTCCGATTGCAATCGGTAAAACAATTTCCAACGAAGTGCTGGTGATTGACCTGGCCAAGATGCCGCACTTGTTGGTAGCGGGCGCTACCGGTCAGGGTAAATCGGTTGGGCTGAATGTGATCCTTGCCTCACTCTTATATAAGCGTCATCCATCGCAATTAAAATTTGTGCTGGTCGATCCGAAAAAGGTAGAGATGTCGCTCTTCAGCAAGATTGAGCGTCATTATCTCGCCAAGCTTCCCAACAGCGAAGAAGCGATTATTACCGATACGCGGAAAGTTGTGCATACGCTCAACTCGCTTTGTATTGAAATGGAAAACCGCTACGAGATCCTGAAAGATGCAGGTGCCCGTAACTTAAAAGAGTACAACGCAAAATTCGTTGGCCGGAAACTGAACCCGAAAGAAGGTCATAGGTTTTTACCCTATATCGTTTTGGTAATCGATGAGCTTGCCGACCTGATGATGACAGCCGGCAAAGAAGTTGAAACTCCGATTGCCCGTCTCGCACAGCTTGCCCGTGCCATTGGTATTCACTTAGTGGTGGCAACACAACGGCCATCGGTGAACGTTATTACCGGTGTTATCAAAGCCAACTTCCCGGCACGTTTATCGTTCCGGGTTACTTCAAAAGTTGATTCACGAACAATTCTCGATGCGGGCGGTGCGGATCAGCTTGTCGGGCAGGGCGACATGCTCTTGTCATCCGGCTCGGACGTTATCCGTATTCAATGCCCGTTTGTCGATACGCCTGAGATTGAAAAGCTTTGTGATTTCATTGGCGCGCAGCGCGGCTACGATTCTGCTTATTTGCTTCCCGAGTTTGAGGGTGAAGAGGAAAGCGGGGCTTCTTCGGTTGATCTTTCTGAACGAGACGCTTTGTTTGAAGAGGCAGCGCAACTGATTGTTAACCACCAGCAGGGCAGCACTTCGCTGATCCAGCGCAAGCTGAAGCTGGGCTACAACCGGGCAGGCCGGTTAATCGACCAGTTGGAAGCCGCGGGCATTGTAGGGCCGTTCGAGGGCAGCAAAGCCCGGGAGGTTTTAATCAAGGATCAGTTGAGTTTGGAACAATTATTGAATAGTTTGAAGGAAAAACACGGCCAGTAGCCTATTTTCGCACCGGTTTTAATCAATTCGTTCACTAACGGCAATCACACCTAATGAAAAATTTTCTATTCCTGGTTTTTACACTCCTTACCGTTCAGGTTGCTTTTGCACAATACGATCCGCAGGCGCTCACAACCCTGGATGCCATGAGCAAAAAATACAAAGCCTATACTTCCTTTGAAGCAAACATTACCGTCACAATGACTAATCAAACAGAAGGGGTGAAGGAAGAGTATAAAGGAAAGATCACCGTAAAAGGCGATAAATACCGGCTTGCCATGAGTGAGCAGGAAATCATTAACAACGGCACTACGCAATGGACGTACATTCCGGCTGCAAAAGAAGTAACGATTGATAATTTCGATCCGAACTCAAGCGATATCAACCCTTCCAAAATTTACGAACTCTACAAGAAAGGGTTTAAGTATTTACACAATGGAGAGCGGACTGAAGGCGGTGTGGTGGTTGAGGAAATTGACCTCGTTCCCGAAAAAAAGGATGCGCAGTTCTTTAAGATTAAAATGATCATCGGAAAAAAAGACCATAGTATTCAAAGCTGGACAATGATGGAGAAAGGCGGGACTCACTACAAATACACAATTTCAAAGTTCACACCCAACGTAACCGTTGCCGATACATTCTTTGCGTTTGATTCCAATAAATATCCGGGCGTTGAGATTATCGATTTGCGTTAATCGTTATCTGTTAATCGGGTTGTTGAATACGATTAACGAATAACTTTTAACTTTACACTATGAATAGAGCGCAGCTCTTTGAGCAGATCAAAAAAAAGAACTCGTACCTCTGCGTAGGTTTGGATACCGACATTTCAAAAATCCCGGCCCATCTTAAAAATACTTCCGACCCGATTTTCGAATTCAATAGGCAGATCATCGATGCCACGCATGAATATTGTGTCGCGTACAAACCCAACATTGCTTTTTACGAAGCGTTAGGGTCAAAAGGCTGGGAAAGCCTCGAAAAAACATTAGCCTACATTCCTGAAGAATGCTTTACCATTGCCGATGCGAAACGAGGCGATATCGGTAACACCTCTTCGCTTTACGCGAAAGCTTTTTTTGAAAAGATGAATTTTGATTCCATCACGGTTGCACCGTACATGGGTGAGGATTCGGTCAGGCCGTTTCTGGAATTCAAGGACAAATGGGCTATCCTGCTCGCACATACGTCTAACCCAGGCAGCAGCGATTTTCAACTGATCGAATCTAAAGCCGGCAAAAAACTTTACGAAGAAGTAATTACTAAATCCCAGCAATGGGGAACACCCGAGCAACTGATGTACGTAGTAGGGGCAACCCGCGCTGATAAGATTGCGGAAATAAGAAAACTCGCTCCCGAACATTTCTTTCTGGTGCCCGGGATTGGCGCACAGGGCGGTGATCTTGCCGAAACATCCAAACATGGGTTAAACAAGCAATGCGGACTGCTGGTGAACTCAACTCGCGCAATCATCTACGCGTCCCCGGATAAAGATTTTGCAAAGGCTGCCGGTCTTGAAGCCCGGAAGGTCAAAAATGAGATGGCCGGACTTCTCGAGAAATATCTGTAGGAAACTCTTACGATCACTGACAATTCGTGTCAGCCGTGTCTTCACCGCGTTGCATTTGGATTTACAAAGACGTAAAATCGTAAACGTAAATCTAAAATCCGTTGACTGAATCCTTTCTTCATTATGTTTGGCAGTTGCAGTATTTCCGGAAGGATGATTTAAAAACATCTTCGGGGGAACCGATACGGGTTTACCATCCTGGCAACCGGAATTCAGATGCCGGTCCGGATTTTTCCAATGCACGCGTAAAGATCGGTGAACTTGAGTGGCGAGGCAGTGTTGAGATTCACATAAAGGCCTCAGGCTGGAGCGATCATAAGCACAGCTTTGATGAAGCGTATGAAAAAGTTATCCTGCACGTGGTTTGGGAAAACGACAGGCCGATAAAACGAGGAGATGGTTCCCTCATGCCTACGGTTGAATTAAAAGATCGGATTGACCGCACGTTATGGGAACGCTACAAGAATTTGTATACAAGTCCGGATGTAATTCCATGTGCGAGTCACTGGCAATCTGTTCCGCAGCTTAGCAAGCTATCCATGCTTGATAATGCTTTGATGCTACGGTTGCAGGCCAAAGCACAAGCTGTTACAGAATTGTTATCAAATAACAATAATGATTGGGAGCAAACCTGTTATCAGCTTCTTTGTAAGAACTTTGGCTTTAAGGTGAATGCGGAACCTATGCTGCGGCTTGGACAAGTAGTATCGTATAATACCCTCTTGAAGCATTTTGATAAACCCATTCAGGTGGAGGCATTGCTTTTTGGTGCCGGAGGGTTCCTGGAAAATGTTGTCGAGGATAACCATACATTAGTCCTGATGCGGGAGTATGATGTGCTCCGGAAGAAGTATAGCCTGGATGGCCGCCAGATGAATCTTTCACAATGGAAATTTTTACGTCTCCGTCCGGCAAATTTTCCAACCATTAGAATTGCGCAGTTAGCCGCCTTGCTGACGAAACAAAAAAATCTGTTTTCAAAAATTCTGGAAGCAAATTCGTATAAACAAGTTTATGATTTGCTGGCGGTTGATCAGTCGGAATACTGGTTCAGGCACTACCAGTTCGGGAAACCATCAAAATCTCAGGTACCCACACTCGGAGAAACAAGCATTCAAAATAGTATGATCAACACCATTGTCCCTTTGCTGGTGGCGTACGGGAAAATCCATGACGAGCAGGCGTATATTGACCGGGCAACCGGTCTTTTGCAGCATATTCCGGCTGAAGACAATAAGATTACCCGTCAATGGCTTCCGCTTAATTACAAGGTAAAATCAGCATTCGATTCTCAGGCGCTGATTGAGCTGTATACCAATTTCTGCATGAAACGCAGATGCCTCGAATGCGGAGTTGGTTCCTGGCTGATAAAATCATGATCTTGCAGCATGCTTGCGGCTGTCAATTGTATTTTTCTCGTGGTGATGGCAGGATGGATTTGGAAACGCGATACGAGTCCGCTCCATAAGTTTTACTGGCCGGCACTTATTGCTAAATGTATGGCAGGTGTATCGTTGGGTATTATCTATTCAACCTATTACGACACCAGCGATACGTTTACCTTTTTTCAACTGGCTGCTGAGCAGGCTGATCTTGCCCGCAATGATATGGGTTCATATCTGAATTTTCTTTTCAGCGCGCAGGAAGGGTATTTTTTGGGAGAACATCGTACTATTTTTTATACCAAAATCACCAGTGTACTGGCATTATTAACGGGCAACAATTATTGGATTACTTCGGTTTACTTTTCGCTTATATCATTTTTTGCCGCGTGGTATGTAAGCCATACAGTAGCACGAATTTTCCCGGAGTATAAGGTTGCAGCCTGCATTGCTTTTTTGTTTTTTCCTTCCGTTGTTTTCTGGAGTTCGGGTATTATTAAAGAATCGCTTGCCATGGCGGCCATGTTCTTTCTCACGGCCGTGTTTTTAAAGCTTTGGGTAAAAGAACGGATTCCAATCCTGTCAATCCTGTTGGCAGTTATTTGCGGGATAATCGTCTTCAACCTGAAATATTACTATCTCGCAGTTTTTATTCCTGTCACGGTTTCGTCATTGATCGCGCAGAGATTAAGCGAGAAGATTGGCATTGAAAGTAAGGGGAAGCAAATTCTCCTTTTGACAGGTGTTTTGAGTTTCGGCTTTTTGGCAATTACATTCCTGCACCCGAATTTTTCTCCTTCCAGAATTCTGGAAGTGGTTGTGTTTAGCAATAATGTATTTATGGATGTCTGCACACCCGATGACGTAATTCATTTCTATAAGCTTGAACCAACATGGGCGAGCATGCTGATCAATGCTCCCTGGGCTTTTGTTTCCGGGCTCTTCAGGCCGTTTGTATGGGAAGCCAACACAATCTTTAAGTTTATTACGGGTGTTGAGAATTTAATGCTGTTGATCCTTACAATTTTTGCTATTCCGTATTTAAAAAGCATAGTTCATTCCCCGCATCGCCTGCTGATCTTAGCCGTAATCCTGTATTGTGCGGTGCTGGGCATATTTCTTGCGTTGTCAACACCAAACTTCGGCACACTTGCCCGTTACGGAGCGGGATATCTTCCCTTTGTTGCCCTGTTGGTCTTCCGTCAGCCCGCAGTTGCAAAAGCGTTTTCAAAACTATTCTAAGACAGCCTTCCTTGTAGTCTACCGTTAGCGGATGTATTTTTGCATTCACTTTTTAAAACAATGGAAAATCCGGTAATAATTTTTGGTGCAGGTGCGCAGGGCCGTGCGGCAAAAGAAATCTTCGAAAGCAACGGCAACGTGGTATATGGTTTCTTAGATGATAATAAGGCGCTTCATAATAAAGAGATCGATGAATCATTCGTGCTCGGCAGCACCGATGATGACGGTTTCCTGAAGCTGATCGGGAAGAAATGTGAAGCTTGCATTGCGGTAGACGATAACCGGCTCAGAAAAAGTCTTGTAAAAACGCTGAATGAGGTCCGGCACGTTCAACCGGTAAACGGAATCCACAAAACGGTAAGCCTTTCAAACCACGTTGAACTGGGGCACGGCAATCTGATCGATCAGGGTGTGGTGGTGGGTGTGGGCGCAAAGCTCTCAAGCTACATAATGATTCAATCGGGCTGCGTGATCGGGGCAGAAGTTACGCTCGGTAATTATGTTCAGATCGGGGCGGGCAGTGTGATCAGCGCGGGCGTAACGATTGAAGATGAAGCTTTCATCGGCTCAGGTGTTACCGTTGTTTCGGGAATTACCATCGGAAAAGGCGCGCGGGTAGGCGCTGGTTCAGTTGTGATTGCACCGGTTAAGGCTGGCGAAACCGTTTTCGGAAATCCTGCCCAACCCATAAAAAGTTGATCAGGCAGTAATTCAAAATTTTAACTTTTCATTCATTGAACGGCAGCTTTTTAAAGCGTAACTTTTCAAATAGTAAAAAGCGATGCCTAAAATCTCCGAGACCGACCTGATACTGAATCCGGATGGAAGCGTATACCATCTGAATCTTCTTCCAAAACACATTTCCGATACGATCATTACGGTGGGCGACCCAAGCCGCGTATATAAGGTCAGCCAGTATTTCGATGATGTTGATTTTGAAATGAACAAGCGTGAATTCATTACCCACGTAGGCCGCTTCAACGGAAAGAAGATTACGGTGATCAGCACGGGCATTGGAACAGATAATGTAGAGATCTTTTTAACCGAACTGGATGCGCTTGTAAACGTTGATCTCAAAACCCGCGAACCCAAAACCCGAAAGAAAAAGCTTAAAATTGTCCGCATCGGAACTTCGGGCGCCTTGCAAGAAGATATTCCGCTCGGTTCGCACCTGTTTTCGGATTACGCGGTTGGTCTTGATAATCTGATGCAGTTCTATGCTCTTCCCATGAGCGATTTTGAAAACAAGATTGCTGCCGATATTCAAAATAAAACCAGCTTGCCTTTTAAACCCTACGTAGTGAGTTGCTCGGAAATTTTAAAAGAGCGGATTGGTTTTGACATGATCTCCGGCAACACGGTAACCACGCCTGGATTT
>CAZIGG010000084.1:7925-14182 GCA_964538575.1 uncultured Roseivirgaceae bacterium | reverse complement strand
GTTCCGCGCCATCCGGGCCAGCTTTACGAATCAATTTCATGCTTATTACTTTTTGTCCTCCTGTTATGGATTTGGTCAAAGTATAAATTGGCATTACCCGAAGGTCGGTTGTTTGGAATTTTCCTGATCGTTTGTTTTGGGTTGAGGATTGTTTGGGAATTATTCAAAATAAATCAGGTTGATTTTGAAGATTCCCTGCCGTTAAACATGGGGCAGATTCTCAGCATCCCGTTAGTTCTGGCAGGCTTTTATTTCCTGATTCGATCATACCGGAAACCGCAAACACAATAAGCAAGAATTACTTCAGTGTGCGTCACAGCGTAAGAATACTCTTCACTATCTGCAGTGCCGCATTCACTGTTTCTCCGGCTTTTGCTTTTACGGATGTTCCCGCAGACACCATCCGCAGGAACAAGCGCAGTACCATTGTTGATACCAGCCGGTATGTTGAAATCAACGACATCGTTATTGCCGGCAACAAGCTGACACGCAATACGATTATTCTCCGTGAGCTGAACCTAAAGCGCGGAGATGTTGTGCAGGAAGCTTACTTACATGAACTTTATGAAAAGGATAAGCGTAAGCTATTTAATTTACACCTGTTTCATACCGTTCAGATCTATTCTCTTGATGCGGGGGGGAATAAAGTAGATGTGCTCGTTGACGTAGACGAACGCTGGTTCACGTTTCCGATTCCGATCTTCAAATTATCCGACCGTAACTTTAACGAGTGGTGGGAGAATTACGATCACGATCTGAGCCGTGTTAATTATGGGTTAAAGTTAAACCAGTACAATCTCTGGGGCCGGAACCATACCCTGATCTTCACCGCGCAGTTCGGGTTTCAAAAAAGGTTTGAGTTACTGTATCGTGTTCCTTACGTCAACAAAAAGCAGAAACAGGGGCTGATTTTTGAAATGGATTACATTGAAGCGAAGAATGTGGCCGACAGTACCGTTAATCACAAGCTTGATTTTTTTGAATACAACAAAGTTCTCAGGAGGACAAAAGGTATCGGGTTAACCTACACCTATCGAAACAATTTTTACAACCAGCATAAAATCAAGTATGAATTCCGTCAAACAAATATACTCGATACGCTTCGCGACCTCAATCCCAATTACTTAGGCAGCGAACGTACCCAACAGGTATTTGATGCCTTAACATACGAATTTGCGTCTGATCACCGTGATGTAATTGCCTACCCGCTTCGCGGGAGCATGCTTACGCTTAATATTGAGAAGTATGGTGTCGGAATGCACCGCGACCTTAACAAATTAGAAGGGTACGTAAGTTTTGCCGGGTTCCGCGATTTAAAAAAAGGCTTTTTCCTCTCTAACCTTTCATTCCTGTACCTCAGTACCCCGGACGACATTCCATACTTTAACTACGGAGCGATGGGTTATAATAAAATTTTTGTGCGGGGGTTTGAGGTGTATGTGATTGAAGGGGCTCAATATTTTCTGAACAAGACCACACTCAAGAAAAGAATATTCTCCCGGAACTGGGATTTAGATCTCTGGAAGGCTGATCAATTCAATTATTTTCCGCTGGCCATCTACCTCAAAGCGTATGCCGACTGGGGGTACGTTAACAATTATTCGGCCTATTCGGAAAGCGAAAGCAACACGATGCTGTCCGATAAATTTCTGGGTGGCGCTGGCGCAGGCATTGATATTGTGACAGCCTACGATGTTGTGGTGAGGGTTGAGTACAGCTTCACCACGCAACGCACCAGCGGATTTTTTCTGCATGTCAGGAAAGAATTTTAGGGTCTTTTCATTATCTTGAATTATAATGATCATGCCGCGTGAGAGCACTTCCCCTCCTCTTACTGTTCACCTGTTTCAGGCTTGCCTCGGCCCAAAGTGTATCCACACAAATCGGAGCGCGTGCTAACGGAATGGGCTATGCTTCAGCAGCGCTTTTTGATGCCTGGAGCTTGTTTAACAATCCTGCGGGCAGCGCAAAACTTGAAGGTATAGCTGCAGGTTTTACGTATGATCTGCATCCAACTCCTATCGGTGCAAATCGAACTGCAGCTGTTATTGCTGTACCTATACGGCCTATAGGAGTTATTACCGGGGGCGCCTATCGCTTCGGGGATGATTTATACAATGAGCATGTGATTTCAGCCGGATTTGCAAGTAAATTTGGATTGGCCTCCCTGGGAATGCAGGTAAATTACATTCAGTATGCTGCAGAGGGCTTCGGCACCAAAGGTGTGGCGAGTGTCAGCCTGGGCGGGATTGCCGAACTAACGCCTCAGCTATCCATTGGCGCCTATATTGTTAACCTCAACCAGCCGAAGATCAGCGGAGAAGAGAAGCTGCCCACCCGGCTAGTTGCCGGACTCGGCTTTAAGCCGGTAGAGAAACTTTTTATTGCGACCGAACTTGAAAAGGATCTTGATATCGACCCTACCTGGAAAATGGGGCTTGAATATGCCTTTCATAAAAAATTCAGTGCGCGAACCGGTTATAACGTACAACCCAATACAGGTTTTTTCGGGCTGGGATTTAAAACCAAAAAACTCACGATCGATTATACAGTCCAGTACACTGTATCCTTAAGCTTTAGTCATCAGGCTTCAATAGGCTATCAATTTGACAACTAAGCATGAAACAGTTCATACCGATACTGATTCTCTTCAGTCTGATGAACGTTTCATTGTTTGCACAAGACTATCCGCAAAAAGATGCTGATCTTGAAGTTCTGGCAGATGAAATTTTCGGCTTTCAGGATCTCGACCTGAATTACCAGGAACTGTATGAAAACATGGCCCTGCTGTTAGCGAATAAGATTAACCTGAACACTGCCGGTGCCGAAGAACTGCGATTTCTGAATTTATTAACGGAGCAACAGGTTCAAAGCCTGCTTGAATACCGGACGGAAAACGGAGCGCTCCTTTCCGTCTATGAACTTCAGGCTGTTCCGAACTTTGATCTCAACACAATCAACAGAATCATCTCGTTTGTAAAGGTTGAAGACGGCCAGCGCGGAAAATTATTGAAAAGAATACTTTCCGAAGAAAACAACTACCTGATTGTCCGGTATCATCAAATCCTGGAAACAAAAGAGGGTTTCAAAACAGAAACACCTGCACGTAAATTTAAAGGAGATGATGGCGACCTGTACATGCGTTTCAGGATCAGCAAGCCCGGAGATTTCAGCCTTGGCTTTACAGTTGAAAAGGACGCGGGCGAGCAAATCGTATGGAACGCAGCCGCCAAACAATACGGCTTTGACTTTATGTCGGCTCATGGGCAGGTAATGAACAAGGGAAGCCTGAAGAATTTTATTATTGGCGATTACCAGACGCAGTTTGCACAAGGTCTTTTACTGGGCGGAAGCTTCGGGTACGGAAAGGGCTCAGAGGCGGTGATGACCGTGAGAAGAAGTAACCTGGGGTTTCTTCCCTATACATCCGCGAATGAAACCGGATATAAACGAGGGGCAGCCGCAACGTTTGAACTCCTGCGGAATGTTTATCTGTCCGGCTTCTATTCAAACGCGCTGCGGGATGCATCCATAGCCCGGGATACGCTGGAAAACTCATCTGCCTCTTCTTTTCAGACAACAGGGCTCCACCGAAATGAAACTGAGCTGGCAACCCGTCATAAAATAAGAGAACAGAATTATGGCGCAGTGCTCAACTTCAGAAAAGGGGCAGTCGATGCCGGCATTATTTTTAATACCCTGGATTACAGCATCCCGGTTGATCGTGATACGCGGCTCTACAATCAATTTACCTTTGAAGGAACGCAGCTCGCACAGGCTGGCGCGTTCCTGAATTATACCTTTCATAACTTCACATTGTTTAGCGAAGCTGCCCAAACACTGAATGCAGGTTTTGGAATAACAGCAGGACTCCTCGGCAGTTTAACACCCAAATTTGATGTGGCGTTTCATATTCGAAACTACCAGCGTAATTTTTACAGTTCGTATTCCAATGCCTTTTCTGAAAACAGCGTTCCGCAAAATGAATCGGGTATTTACTGGGGCTGGAAGTATCGCTGGAATAAAAAATTCAGCGCTTCCGGATACATGGACCTGTTCAGGTTTCCCTGGTTACGGTACAGAAGCTATGCGCCATCGGACGGGCATGAGTGGCTGGTCCGTTTTAATTATCAGCCTTCCAAAAACGTTATGATGTTTATCCAGGCACGCGAAGAATCAAAAGCCCGGAACGGCAGCAATGCCGAGACAAATTTTTACGAAATCTTCCAGGGCACAAAGCGAAACTACTGGATCAACTTCGACTACCCGGTTTCGGATCAGGTTAAAATGAAAACACGCGCTCAATTCAGTACGTATGATTTTGAGAAAACTTTCAGCAAAGGCATGATGATCCTTCAGGATATTAGCGTTAATCTTGGAAAGCTCAGCCTGACCGGCCGGTACGTGATTTTCGATACAGAAAACTATGACAACCGGCAATATGTTTATGAACGTGATGTCTGGCTGATGTATTCACTGCCTGCGTATGACGGGAAAGGTGTCAGGAGCTATATTGTAGCAGAGTACAGTTTCACGAGAAAATTTACAGTCTGGTTTCGCTATGCACACACGCGGTATACGGACCGGGATGAGATGGGGTCGGGCGCAGATACAATTTCAGGCAACGAAAGAAATGACATCCGCATCCAGACAAGAATCAAATTCTAAGCTATACTTGCAGTTAAAAGTAACGCTATGCACGGTACAAAGCTTATTACGCCTGAGGTTCTGCTGGTGATGTGCATTGGCGGAATCGCCTTTATCGTCATCATGAAGCTGATCTTCCGCAAAAAAAGGTGACCAAGGGCGTCAGATGCAGGTTATTGCCCGATTTTGTCAGTCAGACGGTTCTTAACTATCCTGTAAAAGCATTAATTTTCAGGCATGTTAGTAAAACAAAATTCCCTATGAAAAAAATAATTGTATGCTGCGCAGCACTGCTGATTTCCATAAGTTCCATGGCGCAGGTAACGAAAAAAACACTGGAGCTTGGTGAGTTTAAATCCATCTATGTAAACTCAAACTACACCGTATATCTCAAGCAAACCAATAAACAGGAAGTTGCCGTTGAAGCGCTCAGCGATATTTATGCGCTGACTTCGATAACTGTAGAAAACGGCATCTTAATGATCAATGTCGACCGCAAGCCGGACAATCCTAACAAAAGTGTTTGGGCAAAGATCGATGACATCAAGCTTAACCCGACCATGAAAGTGTATGTGAGCGTTAAAAACATCAATGAATTGCAGGTGAACGGTGCGGGTAAGATAATCTCTGAAAACTCGTTGTCAGCTCCGGCCTTAAATCTTTCCGTAAGCGGAAGCGGAAGCATGGATTTAGACCTGAAAGGCGATTACCTGAAAACGGAAGTAAGCGGCTCAGGAAAAATTACACTGAAAGGATATGCATCCTCTATTGATGCCTTAGTGAGCGGAAGCGGGGCGCTTCACGCCTTTAATTGCACATTAGACAATGCCAAAGTGAAGGTTAGCGGATCGGGAGAATGCGAGGTTAACGCGGCCAATTCAATTGAGGCGCTGGTGCTGGGAAGCGGTACCATCAAGCACAAGGGCAACACGAAATCAGCTACCAAAAAGGTTTACGGATCAGGAACGGTAGAACGGGCTTATTAGTAGAAAAATCGCACTAAACAATGCTCTTTTGGCCTAAAATGGTGGGAATCAGCATTAAATGAAATTTTATCCCTATTTTTAGTACATTATTCAACTTATTAATATTACAATGAACATTTATGTTGCAAACATCCCTTTCAAAGCAACGGAAAACGAACTTAAGGGATTATTTGAAGAGTATGGCGAAGTAAGCTCTGCGAAGATCATCTTAGATAAATTCACACAGCGTAGCCGCGGTTTTGGATTTGTTGAAATGGCTGACGACTCGGCTGCCCAGCAAGCGATCAACTCACTGAACGGTCATGATTTCATGGGCAAAGTTCTCGTGGTAAACGAGGCCCGTCCTAAGACGGATGCTCCAAGAAGTGGTGGCGGTGGAGGTGGCTTTAACCGCGGTGGCGGTGGTGGCGGATTCAACCGCAGAAGCAACAACGAATATTAGTCGTAGGTAGCCTTGAAAAACTTAACCCTGACGGTTACCGTCAGGGTTTTTTTATTTACTTATTTCACCGGCTTCTGTCGGGCCTGGCGGATATTGATTATCTCAATTTGCGGTTTTCGAGGCTTAAATCTATAGGTAATAATAGTGAGTTTATTCAATGGACCACGGTAAACATGCTTGTG
>CAZIGG010000084.1:0-7825 GCA_964538575.1 uncultured Roseivirgaceae bacterium | reverse complement strand
TCATCACTTTCCTGTATGAATTTTCTAATCTCCCTTTCTGTCCAATGTAATTCTAAGTAACGGATAATCTGATTGTATCCGGCAATTGCGCGCTTCGTCCAAACGATTGTTAACGCCATTTTTTGTATTGCTCCATTACTTTGCTGTGGGGCACTACCTCACCGCGGTCAGCCTGTTGTAGTCCATCTAAAATTTCACCAGCTTCGTCTGCAGAAATTTTATCCCACCAATCTTCTTCACCTTCCTGTTCCTTTTTTAAAGCTATAAATTGCTTTAAAATCATAGGGTTATTAAGCTTGGCAAGCCATTCGAGCAATTGTAATTTTTCTATCTGGATGTCCATACCCTCTCACGTTTTAATACATAAATATAGAATTTTATCTTCTTGTACGCATCAGGCCCGCTTCAATTCCACAACCGTAAGTTCCGGAGGAATCCCGATCCTGCCGGGGTATCCGATATAACCAAAACCCCTGTTCACATACAGGTACTGATTATCCTCGTTGTACAAGCCTGCCCATTGCTTGTACGCATATTGCGAAGGGCTCCATTTAAAGTCACCAATTTCAACCCCAAACTGAAAGCCATGCGTGTGACCGGCAAACATCATATCGATGTCTTTGTATGATTTTGTTACCTGCGCATTCCAATGGCTTGGATCATGCGACAATAAAAGTTTGACGTTTGCTTCTTCGATACCTGCATACGCCTGATCAAGCTTGCCGTATTTGGCAAATCCTCCACCGCCCCAGTTTTCAATCCCCATAATGGCGATCTTCTCTCCGCCCTGCTCCAGATAACGATGTTCATTCATAAGAATGTCAAAACCCATTTGTTTATGTGCGTGAACCAGGTTTTTAAAATTCTCCTGCTTGTCGCGCTGTGATGCCCAGGATTTGTAGTCACCGTAGTCATGATTACCGGTTATGGAATACGTACCTAAGGGCGCTTTGAGCTTATCAAAAATGTTCAGGTAGTCTTTTACTTCGCCTGCTTCATTATTCACCAGGTCGCCCGTGAAGAAAATCACATCAGGTTTTTCTCTTAAAAATTCTTCGACCCCGCCTTTAACGGCTACCTTGTTAAAGAAGCTTCCCGAATGAATATCGGATAGCTGGCCGATTTTAATTCCGTCAAACGATTTGGGAAGATTAGGGAGGTATACTGTTTTTTTCCGAACCCGGTAATCATGCGCACCGGAAATAATCCCGTAAGCCATAGCGGTAAACGGTACTGCTGTTGCAATAACAGCAGCCTTTGCTAAAAACGCTGACCGCGGAATCGCATTTCCGGTTGATGGTGATTCTGTTCCGTTGCTGAACAGTCCGGCTATCCAACGAACACCGCGTTGCACGTCATCCGCAAAAACAACCAGCACCCCAAAAATCTTCGACAGGTAAATCCCCGCCAGGCTAACCATTACCCACGTCCGGATGCCCGGTTTATACTTGTAAGGGTCGCTCACATTCCACCACACCAATGCCGTAATGCTCAACGCTGTCAGTACCCAGAAGCTGTACCGTATCAAATTCTTTGGCATCGGACTCCAGCCTTTGCTCAAGACCAAAATTGCCTGGTAGAGATAATAATCCACCAGCAGGAAAAAGATAATGAGAAATAAAAACGTCATAATCCGGGGTCTCATAAAAGAAAAAAAGTCGTCTTAGGATGTAAGACGACTTTCCTCAAATTTTAGTTCAATTATTTAATGCGCAGCAACCACTGCTTCTTCGTGTTTGGGTTTGCGGTTTTTGAAAACTTTAGCTTTCAACCGCGCGATTAACAGGTACAGTACGGGCACAAGCACGAGTGTAAGAATGGTTCCGAAGATCAAACCGAAGATCATTGTCCACGATAAAGGTCCCCAGAACGCTACGTTATCCCCACCGAAGAAAATATGCGGATTAAGTTCCGTGAACATCTTCACAAAATCGATATTAAAGCCAACGGCCAGCGGCACAAGTCCGGCTGTTGCAGCCATTGCCGTTAACAATACCGGAGTCATACGTGTACGGGCGGCTTCAATAACGGCAGCTTTAAGCTCAACACCCTGCGCGATCAGTAAATCCGTAAACTCAACCAGCAAAATACCGTTACGCACGATGATACCGGAAAGCGCCAGCATCCCAACCCCTGACATCACTACCGAAATCTCCATCTTAAACAGCGAGAAGCCGATAAGAATACCAATCACGCTGAAGATGATCTCGGTTAATACAATCAGCGGTTTACTGGTGGAGTTGAACTGCAATACAAGAATCATAAACATCAGCATGAACGCAATCGCAAACGCTTTGCCCATGAAGGCTGATGTTTCAGCCATCTCTTCCTGCTCCCCTGTCATTTTATAAGTTACACCATCAGGCATTTGATATTCCTGCAACCGGTCAAGAATTTCCGTTACAACTTCGTTGGCATTGTAATTATTCAACACGTTCGATGACAATGTTATGACACGTTTCTGGTCGATTCTCCGGACACCTGCAAAGCTGTTGGAATATTCGACCCTGGCAATGGCTGACAAAGGAACCTGACGGACAACTCCGCCTGAACTCATATCGCGGTATGTAATCGGCAGATTCATCAATGCATTAATGTCATTACGCTGATGTTCTGCTACGCGAAGCTGAATCGGGTAATCATCGTTCTCATCCCTGAACTTGGAGACCTCCACGCCATAGATGGCGGTTCGTAGAGCCGAACCAATCTGGCCCGTTGAAATGCCTTCTCGGTTAGCTTTTTCGCGGTCAATGGTAACTATGATTTCAGGCTTATCACTCTGAAAATCAGATTTAAGTTCCTCCACTCCTCCAATCTGAAGTGAATCGAGATATCGATTCACGCCTTCGCTGGTACGGACCAGATCAGGAAAATTATCCGATGTAAGCTCAATGTTGATCGGCTTACCGGTTGGCGGTCCGTTTTGCTCCTGTGCTACCGTTACTTCAGCGCCAATAATGCCTTTTACAACAGAACGGATGCTATCCATATAAACCGCTGTGCTTTGGCCGTCACGCTTGGCGAATTCAACAAACGCCACGCTTACTTTGCCCAGGTGCGGGAAAGATTGTGCTCCGCCACCTTCAAACGGATCCTCACTTGCGCCTATGGCTACATTCGAAATAATTGACTTTACCAGCTTATTATCTTTACCCATCACGTTCGTGATACGGTCTTCAACGATGTGCGTTATCGAATCCGTAACGCGCTGATCCGTACCAATTGGCATTCGTACGTAGGTAAAAATAAAGTTCGGATCACTTTGCGGGAAGAACCCGACAGGCGGATTGCGAACCTTAAAGAACCAAATGGAGAGTGCAAATAAAACCACCATTGAAACCAATACGCCAAACGGGCGTGAGCCCTCCAATAACCAGGCGATACGTTTACTATACCATTCCTGAACTTTCGGCCAGCCATTGGTTTGAAAATTACTGATCACGTTAACCAGCACAAAGTGATACAAGGCATAAACAAGGTACATGAACACTACAAAATTACCCATACCAAACAATCCTGTGATATAGGATACCAGCGCAATGGAAGCCATTACAATAGAAGTGATCTTAAAGCCGCGGGTAAACTTGGTTCCGGAGTGATCGTGATTATGTTCGCCCATGAAATCCACGGCAAACACCGGGTTCATGATATACGCCACAAGTAATGAAGCTATCAACGCCACGATCAGCGTAACAGGAAGATAAATCATAAAGCTGCCCATGATACCCGGCCAGAAAAGTAACGGAGTAAACGGGGCCAGCACAACCAGCGTTCCTGACAATACCGGAAGGAATACTTCACCAGCCGCCATTTTTGCTGCTTTCTTGATCGGCACCTTACCATTGTCGTATATACGGTGTGTATTTTCAATCACCACAATCGCATCGTCCACTACAATACCGAGAGCCAGCAGGAACGAGAACAGTGTCATCATGTTCAGCGTGTAGCCGAAGAACTGATCGATTACAATAAATGCAATGAAACTTGAAATGGGAACGGATAAGCCAACAAAAATGGCGTTGGTTACTCCCATGAAGAACATCAGGATAATTGTTACAAGCACAAAGCCGATGATGATTGTGTTGATCAAATCATGCAGGGTCATGCGTGTGTTCTCAGACTGATCTGCCGTAATGGTAATGTCCACGTTTTCGGGCAAAATGTTTGCCTCAAAGTCCGCTACGATTTCATTGATCTTATCCGCAGCATCAATCAGGTTACGGCCGCTTCGTTTTACTACGTTTAGCGTAATTACATTCTTGCCACCCAGGCGTGCAAAGCTTTCCTGCTCCTTATGGCTATCGATCACTTCTGCTAAATCGTGCAAGCGGACTTTGCCCCCCGTGGTTGATGTAATCACTAAATCGCCCAACTGTTCAGCATTCGCAAATTCACCGTTAACCCCTAAGGAACGCTTCATTCCATCGATCGAAATCTGACCGCTTGGGATAATTACATTTTCACTTCCTATTGCACTGCGGATATCATCAAGGCTAACCCCTGCCAGCGCCAGTTTGTACATATCAACATTCACCTGGATTTCGCGGTCAAGTGCGCCAACGATATCCACGCGTCTGATCTCCGTAAGGGATTCGATCCGGTCCTGCATGTCTTCACCGTATTGCTTCAGTGTTTCAAGGCTGAAATCACCGGCAATGTTGATGTTCATAATCGGCATTTCGGAAATATCCACATCAATTACCTGCGGATCGTTTTCCAGATCACTTGGCAATTCCTGCTTGGCGCGGTCAACAGCATCCTTAATGTCCTGCTTGGCCTTGTCAATCTCCACATCGGTTTGGAACTCTACGATGATCGAGGAAAAATCCTGCACCGAGCTGCTTTTCAATTTCTTTATGCCGGCAACACCTTTAATTTCTTTTTCAATTTCCTTGGTGATCAGGTTCTCAACATCCTCAGGCGGGCCCGGATAGAATGTAGCGACATAAATCTGCGGGAATACAACTTCCGGAAACTGCTCTTTGGGCATTGACAGATAGCTCATAATACCTGCCAGCGAAATAATAACAGTAGCCACATAAATGCTTATCTTATTATCGATCGCCCAACTGGTTGGTTTAAATTCTTTATTTAAGTCTTGCATAGAATACGCTTTAATGGATTAAAAACCCGGGCCTTATTTTACAGTAACCAACTGGCCTTCGTTTAAGCCCTGAAACCCGGCAGTAATAACTTTATCACCAGCCTTTAACCCTTCAACCTGGGCGAGTCCGTCAAACACACCTTTTACAGTAACCACATTGCGTTTTACTGCCGCCTGATTTCCTTTTGCTTCAACCGTATAGACAATTTTTTCACCCTTAATATCCTGGACGGTATTCACCGGAACGACCAGCACTGAAGGGAATGATTCATAAACAACTTTAATCAATGCTGTCATGTTTGGGCGCAGATCGTTGTTCGATACGAGTCTAGCTTCAACCGGGAACGTACGGGAAAGCGGGTCAATGTTCCTCCCTACGAATGTAACCTTTGCAATCAGGTCCTTATTCAAATCAGGAATAGTAATGCTGATTGTATTACCGGTTTTAACATTGGTTACATATCGCTCGGATATCCGGGCAATTACTTTTAAGTCAGAGCCGTTGATAACACGCGCTGCAGGCATGCCGGGCGCAATGTTTTCTCCTACCTTCACGCTTACCGCGTCAACAACACCATTAATGGGACTTTTTATTTTTGTCTGTTCATTTTGCTCCTGTAATGCAGCGAGCTGCTTCTCAAGGCTTTCCATGTTGGTTTTGCTTTGAAGAAACTGAACTTCCGTACCAATCTTTTGATCCCAAAGATTCTTCTGACGCTCATAAACCGAGCGGGCAAGTTCTAACTGCGATTTCATGCCTTCGATGTTCCGGACAATTACCGAGTTGTCAATCTGGGCAAGGGTCTGGCCTTTCGATACATGCTGACCTTCCCTTACGTAAACCCGGGTAACAACACCCATTCCTTTTGCGCTTACCTGAATATTATCTTTAGCTTCGATAAGGCCCTGCGTTTGAACATAGTGGTCAAACTTTCGCTCTTTTATTTCAAGCACGGCAACATCTTTTGTTTTTGCAACCAAACTGTCTTTACCTGCAGCGCCTATTTCTTTTTCGAGGGCAGTAATTTTCTTTGAAAGCTCAGTTTGTTCGGCTTTAAGCTTCTCCAGTTCGGCCTTTTTGTCTCCGCCACCACAGGCAGTCACCAGTGCAGCAAGAGAGAGTCCTAACATGTAATGTTTGTATGTAATTGATTTCATGAGTAAGTATTTCAAAAGTTGGTTGATTATTTAGTTTGAGGGACTTCCAGTTTACCATACGCTTTTTCCAAATCTACCGAGGCAATTAAGGCATCGTAGAGCGCTGCGTAATAGTTGGTTTGAGCTTCTTTGTAGGATGCGTCAGCATTCAGTACTTCTATGTTCGAGCCGATACCCTGCTGATATTTAATTACAGTAACCCTATATACTTCTTCGGCCAGTTCCATATTTTCCTTCTGCACGTTCAGGGCATCAATATTATTCTGGAATGCGAGGCTGACCTGGTTTTGCTCCATGTCTATTTGATTCCGTGTCAGTTCCTGCGAATTTTCAATTTGGCCAAGCTGAATGCGCTTTTGCTGGATTTGTTTGCTCTTTCTTAAGCCGTCAAAAACCGGAATATTTAACCGGATGCCGTAAGCGCCCAGCGTTTTCCAATTGTCACCGAAGGCCAGAAAATTATTGAAGTTAGAAGTACCGTAGCTCGCTCCGTAATTGCCATAGAAGTCAAGCGTAGGTAAGTATTGCGACTTCGTGTTACGAATGTCCAACTCAATGAGAGAGTGATTTACATTAAGCTTGGTATATTCAATTCTGTCATTATAGTTAAAACCGGTTTTAAAGTCGGGATCCAACACGTTTAATTGAATGTTACTCAGGCTGTCCGCCAGCGTAACTTGCGCATCCATAGGCAGACCCATTTGAAACTTGAGCAGATTATAACTCACTTCCAGCCCGATGGCTGATGAACGCTTTGTGTTATTAATATTATTAACCTGAACCTGAATCCGGCTTACATCGATTTTTTCAGCAAACCCGTTATTATACATAGCTTTGGTTTCCCGCAGCAGGGAATCGAGCCGGCCCGCATTAATTTCGATTAAAACCTGCCTTTCTTTGTTTACCAGCACGGAGTAGTATGCTTTCTTAATTGCTGCAACCAATTCAATTTCTGAACTTATCAGATCTGTACGCGCCAGCTCTGCATACGTGCGACTAGCCTTAAGGCCTACAAAATACGATCCGTTAAAAATCATTTGATTGACATCGATCGATGCCCTGCCGGTATACTGCGTTCCGAACTTCACGGGTGCAAGCGCTCCTTCCGGAGCGTTGGGATCAAATATAATTGCCGGAACAAAGGTTGTAGGGATAAGATAATTATTTCCTAAATCTGCCGAAGCATTGATTTGAGGTAAGCCTACGGCCATAACTTCACCTACTTTAGCTTCCGATGCACCCACTGCAGCGTGCGCACTTCTTAAATTTGGATTATGTTCAGTGGCATATTGAATGCATTGTTCAAGTGTATAAACCGTAGCAGGCTTTTCCTGCGCATACACGCTGCCGGAAAAAATTAAGCCTGCCAGGACAGTCAAAAAATATATTCGTTTCATAAAATAGTTGATGGTTGTTGATTGTGTTCTTTGTATTTCAAATAAAGTTTTCTTCCTTTTTCAGTAACTAACCCAAACACGAAATGGTCGAAGATCTGGCTCTGCACTTCGGCAAGACTGAATTTTTCGCGCGGAAAAATATCCTGGTTAAAGGCCATCTGCACGA
>CAZIGG010000083.1:8893-14448 GCA_964538575.1 uncultured Roseivirgaceae bacterium | reverse complement strand
TTATTACCCTTATCTGCATCATTGTTAGTTTGATCGGCCTAAGCGCCATCCATGGACAGGCGCAGGTAAAAAAAGACTCTGTAGAAAAAGAAAAAAAGAAAAGCATTACTAAACGGGCCTTCAAAGAGGGGATGAAGTTCATCTCGACCACTCCGAAAGACACTGTAAAAAATGAGAAAAGCATAAACGCATACGTAGAATATACCGGAAAGATTATCCGGAACATTTATGTTCAGCACATCGGGTTTGAGAAGTCAATTTACGACAGCACAAAAAAAGTAAAGAAATCAGTAACCCGTCTTGCCAATTTTCTTCATGTCAACACCCGCGAAAAAACACTTCGTCAGCATCTTTTTTTAAAAAAAAACACACCGTTAAATCCGTATAAATTAGCCGACAATGAGCGTTTCCTTCGCGACAGGGATTTTATTGTAGACAGCCGGATTGTCGTAGTGCCGGTTGATGGGTCGGATTCGGTTGATCTTCTGGTTATGACGCGCGATGTTTTTAGCCTGGGTGGCCGGGCTGGCGGCAGTCCGACTGCACCCGAATTTGGAATTTATGATGCAAACGTTGCGGGCCGCGCCCAGCGGGTAGAGTTTAATGCAGTGATCGATCAGGATCGCTATCCGAAATTCGGGTATGCCTTTTTTTATCGTAAAAGCAGCATCTTCGGAAGCCTTGCCAATCTGGAATTAGAATACACACAGCTTGATGATGCCAGAAGTTACGGTAAAGAAACTGAATACGCAGTCTATGTCCGGTTGAACCGTCCGTTGGTGTCGCCCTACACCCGATGGGCAGGCGGGATCGAAGTAAGTAATAATTGGTCCAAGAATGTTTACCACGAGGCTGAAGCTGATTTTCTTAAGTACCGGTACAC
This sequence comes from uncultured Roseivirgaceae bacterium, assembly GCA_964538575.1. Lineage (GTDB taxonomy): Bacteria > Bacteroidota > Bacteroidia > Cytophagales > Cyclobacteriaceae > UBA2336. The sequence goes on along the minus strand of CAZIGG010000083.1, from coordinate 13,565 downwards.
AATTTTTGACAGTTGGGTAGGGCATAACTTTGGTATACATAAAGAAATTTCAAACCGCAACCGGCAGTTTCTTGCAGTCCGGTATTTCAACGGAAACTATCTGGATCAGCCCGAGCAACCCGAGTATGAGGAGTCAAGAAAATATAATGATATTGTAGGAGCCCTGTCGGAATTTACTTTTTACAGGCAGAATTATTATAAAACCCGCTACGTATTCGGGTTTGGAAGAACGGAAGATGTGCCGCATGGTATCTCTGTTGGTTTTACGGGCGGATACGTCAGGCAACTAAGTGTTGACCGGTCGTACAGCGCCATTAAATTCAATTATGGACAAGCCAGTCGCAAGGGAAATTTTTACCGCTTCTTTTTTCAAAGCGGTGGTTATCTCGGCAGCGGAGAAGTGGAAGATTTAGTTGTGCAAACAAGCGCTGCTTACTTTACGCGGGCGCTGAATATGAACCGGTATAAAATGCGGGCCTATACTTCGGTTACATACACACAATTGTTCAACCAGACAATAACCGACTGGCTCGATATTACTAAAAAAGAAATTCCCGGCTTTAAGATTGACAGCCTCGATGCGGACGTACGCTTTGCCACGCATCTCGAGACCGCCCTGTACACCCCGTGGTCAATTTTAGGGTTCAGGTTTGCTCCCTTTGCTGCTGTGGATATGGTGCTGGCTAACTGCGCAGATTGCGAACAGCAAAACGAGTTATTTTGGGGATTGAGTTCGGGTTTCAGAACCCGGAATGAAAACCTTATCTTCGGTACGATGGAGTTGAAGATCACCTACATTCCAAAAGACGGGAATGGCGAAAGCAAATTTGTGATCGGCTTTAAGCAAAATCTGCGGGTGAAGAATACCGGAACGTTTGTCCGGGCCCCCAGCCTGATACGGTATAATTAAAATTGTAATATCATTACGTATGAAAAAACTGAGGTATATCATTCTTTTCCTGCTCGGAACATGCATAGCGTTCCAGGGGACAGCACAAAAAAAGAAAAACCGGCTTCAGCTGGGCAAAATGTATAAAGCGGGAGAAACATTGTATGCTCCACGCTTCGGCTTTACAGCAAAAGTACCGCAAGGCTGGGAAGGACAGTTACCCCGCGACAGCGAAGTATTTCTGCTCACCACAACGACAACAACCTACGGTGAAATTTATGTTTTCGGTCGTGAACAGGGCGACCTGAATGCTATGCGGGAAGCCTGGAAAAAAGGATTTGATCTAAGCGAAAACATTAAGCTGGTGGCTGCCAATCCAACCCTGGAAAATGGCGTACTCTCTTCCGAAGTAGCAGGAGCAGGAGAATACATTAACAAAGGCGTGAGGGGTTTTGCCATAAGCCGTTGCAATCCAAGCGGGCCGTGTATTACCACACTTATTATTGCTCCGCTTCAATTTTACGATTCTGTTAAAAATACTGCCATCCGGTTCATGGAAAGCAGTTCGTTTGATGCGCCCTCTTTAGCATCCCCTTATGCAGATTTTGACTGGACTGAATTTCTTTCCAATAAAGTGGTCGCAACTTTTGCGGCAGTACAGGGCGGATCAAAAGAGACCATGATTGATTTGTGCGCAGACGGAACGTTCACCGCCTCTATAAAAAAGAGCGGCATCCTGAAAGATCAAAACCCAAAATATCGCGGACGGAAGACAGGAAAATGGAAGGTGACCAACACCGGGGAAGCAACTACGATACAATTTACGTTTGATAAAAAGGACTTGCCGGTGCTTGAAGCTCCGTTACTGATCAGAGATGAGAAGGTGTACAGCAATGATGAACGGTATTTTGTAGGAAAGTCGGAAAAGTGTAAGTAATCTCTCCATAAAAAAAGCATCCCCGCCATGTTGGCGAGGATGCAGTTTGTAATTTCCCAATTCTGATTATTTCTTCTCAATCGGTTTTACCGGGTAGGTTGCGAAGATCGACTTAATACCATTATTAATATTTGCATCCCGTTTTTCAGGTGAAGCATCTTCGTCCACTGTTTTGGTTCCCCTGCCCTGCCATACAATTTTATCCTCGGCCTTATCTACTACGTTGATAAACAGGGTTCCTTCAATATAATTGTCGTAATCAATTGTCGTTGTGGAAAAGCCTCCACCGTATCCATACCTCCAGGGTCCGCCATACCCGCCATACATTCCGGTACCGGTAGTGGTTGCCGTTGCTTCTGTTTTTTGTTCAGCCCGCACATGAAGATCAATTAACACGTCAGGGTCGTCAGATTTACTGAGACCCCTGGATGCTAATTCGTTATCAACCGCATTGAACACACGGTTTCTGTTTAACTCCTGAACCGGAAGTTTCAAGGCATCCTCACTATAGTTGTATGTTTTATACTTCGTGAAGTCAACACTTTTATCGATATCATAACTGACCTTAACGGAACTACAGGAAGCAATTCCGACCGCCAGCAGAAGAATAAGTAAATTTTTCATGGGATTAAGTTGAAGTAAATTTATTTATCGAGCTCTCCAATAAACGGGATGCTTTCCATGATGCTCGCGCGTATCACGCTCAGCAAATAGGCTTCAAGCTGCACAAACTGCGCTGCTGCCTTTACACCTGCGGGTTTTTTCATCTTTCCGTAGTAGGTCGTAATTAACTTGTCCGTTTTAGCGCCCAGCGATGTCATCTCTTTCATTAATTTATCGGTGGTGGCGTCATCCATGGTGCCATATTCCGCTGCATACCTTTCAAGAAATGCAACACGTTGCTGACCCAATTCCTTGCGCTTCGTTTCGTATTCATCATAGAGTTTCCAGAATGCATCTTTCTGCGCGCCTTCCAGTACAATGAAATCAGCCACAATAGCTTTTTTCTCTTTGCCGTAGATCGATTGGATATACTCTATGTCTTCTTTATTGCTTTGTGAAAAACCTGCAGTTGATATGAATACCAAAGCAGCAATAAGTAATTTTTTCATTGTGTTATGTGTTTAATTTTTAATGTCTAGTGAGTTAAAATTTGTTTTTAACGCATATATGTTTACTTCATGATTACGATACCAACATTCAGGGCGAAATAGGATTGCGCGTCCAGGTCACCTGCGCTAAAACCGGAGTAATACTTACCCGAAACTTTTATGTGAGTTCCCGAGCCTACTTCATAGAGAACACCAATCTCAGGCCTCAATGCGAAATGCCAGGCTTCCTCACGCACTCTCCACTGGCCCATATCCGTATTGCGCTGCGAATACATGGTACCGATACCCAAGCCGCCAAAAGGCCTCAGGCTTCCGTCTCCCATCAACGTATAGTTGAAGCTTGCTAAAATAGGAAACTGGTGATTATACCTATACTGCTTACCGCTTAGTGAATAGGTATCTTTCGTGTAGGTTGCATAGTCCATCTCTTCGAAGAACGTATTCCAGCTTGCCTCAATACCAATGGAAATTTCCGGTGTAACAAACTTTCCAAACTCCAGTGTGAACCCGCGCCAGCTTGGCTGCGAGATATACTCTCCGAGATCACCGGTACCAAATCCTACAGAATACGTGATGGAAGTGTAACCGTTAAAGACACCCGATCCGGTTTCAAGCTGGGCATTGGCCGCGCCAGTTGTAAGAATCGTGAACAGAACTATATAAAATATCTTCTTCATGACTTAGTTCGTTTTGAGGTAAGGTGATTGTTTAAAGCCCTGGTCGATTGCCTTCGTAACGCGATTAACATTGTACGAACCGGTGAGTATTCCATTGCCTGCAAATGACCACTGGATTATCAGATTTCCGGATCCGCTTACTTCATGCGGATCTGTCAACAGGAATAAAAGTGTGCCGGTGCTGTAAGACGAAACCACCGGGTACGATGGGTAGCCCGGATAGTAACCACCCGGAGGGTAATATCCTGGGTAACCCGGGTAACCGCCCCACCATCCATACCAGTAGTCGTACCAGTACACGAGTGTAGTAGTTTCCAGCACTGCGGGAAGCATAGTAATATCCGGATCCTGATCCAGTTCTACCTTCTCCCAGCCCAGGTCAGTCATATTAGCATCAAACGCATCAAATATCTGATCTGCAACAGCGTCCGGAATAGTTTCAGGCGCTTCCGGGCCATCCGGATCTAAGAACTTGCCTGTAATTTTTATAATTTCATCCGGACGTGCATATGTTCCCTTGCTTGCAAAATCATACTCAGCGTTATGATTGGTATACACAAGATCCAGATCATCTACATACTCAGGACCCTGCGGGTAGCAACCCAACAGCATCAGGCCAAGGGTGCCCAGGATTAACAGAGATTTTGTTTTTTTCATGTGAGATTTAAAAATTAGTGAATAAAGTGTTGTTAAAAGTGATTAAACTGCCAGTACAGATCATGTTTTTAAACAAATTGTCACGACTGCATAAAGTGACGAAAGGTACATAATTCGCAACATTTTCGTACCTTGGAATGGACAAAAAGTTTTTCCAAGCAGGAATTACATGCCGAAAAAAGTTGAAATTTATTAAACGATATTGTTATTGATCACGTTATTGGCGGTATTGTGAACAAAACTGTTATCTCATTAACTCTGTAAAAAAAATAACCACCCCAACCAAAAATCTAACATGAAAACTCTGTCTCTTTTCCTTTTGCTTGTTTTAGCAGGTTTCATCGCGCAGGCTCAACCGGGCATAACGCTCCTTACTTTTGAAAGTTACACGTTCCAGGAT
>CAZIGG010000083.1:0-8793 GCA_964538575.1 uncultured Roseivirgaceae bacterium | reverse complement strand
TCTGAAAAAGTAAGCCTTCGCATTCATGGCCAATTACTTTCACCGGTGCAGTGGGCGGGCGCTGGGTTCTATTTTGGCACCGGTGGCTCAGGAACCGGTGTCTCTACCGGCTCAACCATCTGGCAATGGAACCTGGGCGGAAGTCTGAACTACCGGTTAAAGTAATACGTATTGATTACGGTTTAATTTCCTGTTCCACGAGCCTCAATTCACCGTCATGGCCGAAGGATACGGACAGCCGAAGTTCCAGACGTTTGTTGGATTTAATACGCAGTTTTGATTCGAATATTGAGTTCTTAGTCTTTAGTATTGAGTAGATAGTCAACTCAACACTCAATACTAACTACTGAACAGGAGGTTGTACGCTTCCGGTATACACCGGTTTACAATCCTTGCCCACGATGACATTCACAAAATTGATCACCGATCCAAACAGCGTTTTAGCAATGTTCAGTTTTCCGGTTTTTAAATCCGTGGTTTTGCCGTAGAGCTTCTGATCCATCAGGCTGCATCCGTTTTTATCAACCACGGCAATGGTAAGCCCGGGTATCGAATCGTGTGCGAAATCTATTCTTCCGTCAAAGGCTACACGATTCTGAAGTGTGGCAAAGGCAACATCTTTCGTAATCAGTTGGCCGTCTCCCAATTCCCAGGTTGTATGCAGCTCTTTTATAAAGGTGTGATGGTTGGGGTTCAGGTTGATCGTGGCGAGCGACACAAAATCAGTTCCCTTGGTAACGGCCAGCCCGACCGGCCCCGCGATCAATATGGCTCCAACATCGGTGAGGTTAAAATTCTGACTGCGTTCAAATCTTCTCAGCAGCTTGTCAATGTCCACCCCGGAAAGATGGAGGGAATCTCCGGTGATGGTAATTTCACCCGCCATTTTTTGTTTGAGTGCTGCCCAGGATGACCCGGTTGCGTGAAGATCCAGGGAGTAGTCGATCTTACCCTTCATGAAATCCTTTTTATAGAACTTTTCTACGAAGTAATCCAGGCTGGCTCCGGTTACCGTGTATTGTAATCGGTACGCGCGTTCTTCTTTTGAAATGTCCATGAAAAGATTTCCTTTTTCACTTTCCGCTTTCTGCGTGGCGCTGGAAAATGTAATATCCAGCGAATCATTTTTTCCGGTCACGTTCAGGTTAACATCCAGCTCATTTAATCCCGGCAATTTCAGTTGCTTCACGGATACTGTACCCTGTGTATACCTCAGTCCGGTAAGACTACCCGAATTCTGCGGATGCTTAAATCGCAAACCCGCAAGGGCAATGTCGAGTTTATTAACGGACAAGGTTTTTGAATCAGCGGTATGAATACTGATTTTGCTATTACGAATGCTCAGCTTGTTGAAGTCGAACGGATAAGTAATGATAACTGCCGATACATCCAGGTCGCCCGTAACCAGATCCATTTCTTTTACCGGGAGGTTTTTGGCAACCGGCTCCTGATCCGTTCTGATTTCCGCTGCAAGCTCTTTGACGTACGTCCACGGAAATTTATTCATGCTCACCCGCGCATTAAATTCCCATAACCGCTTTTGGGGAATGATTAAGTCACCTGTAATATCCACCTTTCCCTGCGGCAGCGTTGCATGGAATTCATAAAGATCAAACCGGAATACGGAATCAGGCTTACTGAATCGTCCTCTCCCGCTCACTTGTTTAAGGTCAGGCAATTTGTCGAAGCTGGCGGACAGGTTTTGAATGGCAAACGAAATGTCGGGCATTTCCAGCGTGTCATAGGCAGTGATTGTTGACTGGAAATCGAATGAGAGGTTGGTGATCCGGTCCTGAACCTCGGCTGAACCCAGCGTATCAAAAATAAAATCCTTTGTGTAGAGTTGCCCGGACTGAACTTTCCCATGCGCAGTAAGTGCGGTATCGCGCAGTAAAATAAAATGCATCAGATTTTCAACAGTCCCATCGATCAACAGATCGTTTTCACCGTACGTAAATGTCAAATGTTGTATCGAGGCAAGGTTGTTCCGGTTTTCAATCTTCCCCGATAGGCCCGTAACTTTTTGATTGGTTTTAGCGAGCACAAATGACAGATCGTTTAACGTAACAGTGCTTGACCGGCTGCTGTCCATCGTATGCTGCCTGAAATATTTCAGCGGTCCGTCAAAATCGGCCTGAAGAGAAACGGAGCCGGTCAACTGCCGGAGGAAGCCCAGTTGAAATATTTCGTCATATCCGTCAAGCGTAAGCTGAGCATCCAGGGTATATTTCAGGTAGGGCTCTGCAAAATTGTTCAGGCTGAATTCGCCTTTCAAAAAACCTCCGGGCAATTGTCCGCGAAGATTTTTAATCTCGAGCATTGCCTGGGAATAATCGGGCAAAGCGCCTGATGTAAAGCTTCCGTCAAAACCGATATTCTTAAATGTTCCCGGGTTTCGGGGTAAGGTCAGGTCGAGGTCGCGCAGGCCAAAGGAAATGTCAACCTGCGGAGCCTGCAGTTCGCCCGCTATTTTCCCTTTTATGTATACATCGGCCTGCTTAAGCAAATCGGGATTTTGTTTCAGCACTTCGCGCTTAATAAATATGGAGAGTAACTCCAGGTCGTTGGAGGATGCGTCTACTTCCAAATCCAGCAAATTTTCCTGATGAGCGTAAGTTCCTTGCAGCGTAACGGCAAGTTCATTATAGTTTATTTCACTTTGCCGGATTACCAACTGCTGTGTTTGCTGATTGAATTGCAGTTCAAGATCTGCCGTTAGCTTACCGGGCGGAATGGCAGTACGGTTGATTGTTAGTCTTTGCACCTTGCACGAGGTGAAGAGTTCAGCATTCACCAGCTTTTCGTTGCCGGATAAAGTAACTTCCAGTTCATCCAGGAAAATAACAGAGGGCCTCCGGTTTTTGTATGAATTCCAGGTTAACTCAACCTCGTTGAATGAAATTGACTCAAGGTCGATTTGAACCCCGGCCCCGGGAGGTGTTGGTGTTATGGTTTCTGACTTTGTGCTTTTTGTTGATTTTGTGGAGTCAGAGAGTTTCGCGATAACCTCTTCCTGTACAGTCCCTGGTTGTGGTTTAGCCAGCGCCAGGTCAATATTCAGTTTCCCGTTTTCGTATTCAATGATGTTAAGCCGGGCATCGGAAAGACTGATTTCGAATACCTTCAATTCATCATTGATCAGTGATAAAAGGTCAATGGCCACAAAAAGCTGTGCCGCATTCAGAATAGGCTTTTCCCCGGGTATTCGTAAGGTATCGTGGTGTTCATAATACCGGACGCTATCCAACTCAACCGTTACATCCGGAAAATCTCTGAATATTCTAAAATTGACAGATCCGATTTCCAGGTGACCGGACTGGGATTCAACCATGTACGACTGAATCTGGTTTAACAGCCAGTCGTTCTTTTTTTTAACAACCACCCAGGATATGGCGCTGATAACAATAAAAACGATAACCCCGATAATTCCCACGATTTTCAGTACGCGCAAAAGCCGAGGAGGGAAATGCCAGGATCCGGTCATCCGGTAAAGGTCGCTGTTTTTACCAAATAATTTTGTATTCTTATACTGCTTCAGTTACCCGGCCTATGAAGAAAATAATTTTGTTGCTGGCAATTTATTCTCTTGCCCACGCAGCGGTTGCCCAGGAATCCGAAAGTAAAAAACACGGCCCCAAAATCAGGGGCGCCATCATGATGGCGAATTCGCACGTTCCGCACGCCACCGAAGGAGGAAAAGAAGTCGCCATTATTCCCACCTGGGGTTTTGATGTCGATTATTTTTTTCATCCACGCTGGTCGGTTGCCTTTCAGGGTGATGCGAAGCTTCAAAGTTTTGAGGTTCATGATGGAGAAACTGTTCTGGAAAGAACGTATCCTTTCGCGGCTGCGGTAGTTATTCACTTTCACACGCTCCGGCATTGGTCATTTTATACCGGGCCGGGATATGAAGTTGAGGGCCATAAGAATTTATTTATGATAAAAGCGGGGACTGAATACAGCTTTGAAATCTCTGAAACCTTTGAGATCGCCCTGAACCTCGTTTATGAAAACAAGGAGGCGGTATACGATAGCTGGACGCTGGGTATCGCGTTCAATAAAAAATTGTGGGAGAAAAAGCAGTAGGTAAACCAGGCCTCCGGTTGTCATTGATGATCTATGATTATTTCTGCGAACACGCGATAACCAGCAACCAGGTATAGTATGAAGATAACCGGAAAAAAAGTGGCATGGAGTATTTTCATACTTGTGCTGATCACAGGGATTTTCCTGTACCATAATTTTAACAAGCTGCTTTCTGAGGCGCTGCTCCGGAGTTATAACTCAAATACTGCTTCCGATGTATATGAACTAAGGTTTGAAAAACTGCAGGTCAATTTCTTTGAGGGCAGTATCCGCGTGTCAAACGTGCTGATTCAGCCCCGGGAAAAACCACTCCGCTCCTATCCGTACATCAACAGTTCGTTTCGGCTTAAAGCAGAAAAACTCATGCTGATAAATGTTCAGCTTTTCGAGCTGTTAAATTCAAACACACTTAACCTGGAAAGGATTTCAATCATAAAACCCGACATCACGTTAACACTTGTCGGACACAACCCGGTACTCTTTCCTTTTAAGGATTCAACCGCGTTTGTGGATCAGCCAAAAGAAACCCATAAGAAATTTCTTGAATCGTTCAGCCTGAAAGAATTTCAACTGGTTGATGCTTCCTTTCATGTTACCAATTCCGGTAAAGCGCGGCAATTCAGCATTCAGAAATTTAACATTTCACTCGAAGACCTGCTGATCCGTCAGCTGCCGGGTAAGGGTGTCACTTCCTTTAAGCATGTTGCCCTTTCGGTTGGAGAATTCAGCGGAAAGTTTCAAAAGGGGCCTTTTAGCCGGGTCAGCCTGAAGGACTATACCCTAAAAATTGATTCGCTTGAAATAGCAAAAACGATTGACACGGTGATGTACAAATTTGACGACCTGACGGTCAGCTTACGAAACCTGGATTCACAAACAGCGGACAGCATTTTTCATATTACCCTGCAATCGTTCAATCTTTCCTACAGGAATAAGTCAATCCACCTCAGGAAATTAACAGCGAAGCCAAACGTAAGTGAACTCGAATTGCAAAAGAAGTTCACGTATCAACAGGCACAGTTCTCCGGTTCGGTAGGCTCACTGGAATTAGTGAATGTGAATTTTGATTCATTGGTTCATCATCGGAACATCCTGATTGATGCAATCGTGCTGGATAGTGTTTCGGCTTCTGTCTTCAAAGACAAAATAAAACCCTTGGATAAAAACCGTTTCCCCGTTTATCTGGGGCAAACCATTAAAGGGATTCCGCTGCCGGTCAGAATTAACCGGGTGAAAGCAACGAATGTTAACTTAGTCAGTGTTGAGCGCAAGCCCGACAGTACATATGCAAAAGCTATCCTTGAACGGGCAACGCTGGAAGTAAAAAATATTACCAATCTCTCGAACGGCAGCCTGGTTCTCAACGCGGATGCGTATCTTGAAGGTAAGGCTCACTTTACAGCAAGTTTGCGTTTTGATTATACGAAGCCGCAATTCCATTTCGAGGGTAAGGTGAAAAGATTTACGCTAACCGATATTAATCGGCTTATCACCGATTACACGCCTGCCCGATTCAATTCAGGAATCCTCGATGAACTTTCATTCTCCGGACTTGCCGATCAAACAAAAGCAACCGGAACCATGAAGTTTTTGTATCACGACCTGGACGTTGATTTAAAACTTAAGGAGCGGGCAAAATGGACAAGTGCCGTAATAACATTCGCAGCAAATTCCATATTGGACTCCAGCAATCCTCCCGAGGCAGATTTGCCACCGCGCATTGTTCAATTCGAGGTTAAGCGCGACCTGAATAAAGGATTTGTCAACATCGTTATAAAATCACTGCTAACCGGGTTAAAAGAAACCATGCTTATGTCGAAGAAAAACAGAAAGGCATACCAGCAAAGCAAAAAGAAATCAAAGCAATCGAAGTAAACACCGGGGCGGTATTCTTTACTTCTTTGTTTTTTTTACCGGAAATTTCTTGAAAATCCTGCCCGTGTAATCCATCACGATTTTTTCTACGTCATCCGACATCTTAAATTTTTTATTGGCCATGCCTGACCAGGCCATCTTCCCGGTTTCCGTATCGTACATTATAAACTTTAAGGTTCCGTCCTCCAGTGTAGTTGCGGTAATACGGCCTCCCGCGACTGGCGCAGAACCACCCACATAATATCCAGGCCCGGCCACGCCAACCCCGATGCTCAGCGTTGCGCTTTGCGAATATTGCGTAATCTCGTCCACGCTGGTATAGAACATAAAAACAGCATCCGGATTTAAGGTATCCATTTTCATGCCTCTCGCGTTCAGTTCCTGGTTGGCGGCATACATAATGTATCCTCCGTACAGCTTATCGCGCCTGTACCGGTTCAGCACACTGTCACCCGGAGCAAGCCAGGCATACGTTTTGAATTTGTTAAAATCCACCTGCGTGTCGCGATCAGCCGTAACCGATTGCGACTGAACCCGTAACGAGCATAAAACACTGATGCAGGTCAGCGAAATAAACAGACTTCTTTTCATATATGATGTATTGTACACGGGTAATATAGAGGTTATTTGGTTAGGATTCCCGATTACCCTTCCGGGCGTTAAAAAAACATTCATCCTGTCATCATCGCATTTCCGGATCACGAAATTATTCCTACTGAAATATAATTCCTCAATTCCCACGTATGCTTTTTATGCAGGAATAGTTAAATTTACTCTACAGAAACCGGTAAATTAGAAACCGTTGTGCCTGCAGGCACCGTTTCTTTGTTTAACATGTAAAAATTTCCATGAAAAAAATATGCCTCCTTTTAATTATGGTATTGGCGCTCCACACATCTTTTGCACAGGTGTTCACCAATAAACCAGTCGGTAAAAAAAATGCGGCAAGAATTGACAGCCTCAAAAAAGCAGAGTATCCATATTCGTTACCCATCCTGGGGGCAAAAGCAGCTAAAGCTGGTTACGATCTACCCTATTCAGCAGGACTTAGCGTTCAATACCTTTGGCAAAGGCAGGACTTGTTAATCAACAACCTGAATGTGGGATTCAACAACGGCCCCATGTATAACGTGGATGAGATCATACGGTTTGATAACTCCATATCCGAGGCCAGCGGTATTAATTTCCGGCCTGACGTTTGGGTGTTACCTTTCCTCAACGTATACGGCATTTTTGCTAAATCAAAGCCCTCCACTACAGTTGCTTTTGGTGTGTGGGTGCCCGACTCTACCGATGTATGGAAAGAGGTCTTTTCTCACTCCACGAAAGCCGAGTTTGACGCCTTCTCGGTTGGCTTCGGGTTAACACCAACCATTGGTGTGGCCGGTGGTTTCATTGCCCTTGATATGAACTTTACCTGGACGGACGTGTCTGCATTAGATAAGCCGGCATTCTCCTTCATCTTCGATCCGCGTTTTGGAAAATCGTTCAGGCTCAAAAAACCAGAACAAAATATCGCGTTCTGGGTGGGTGGATTCCGCTGGAGCATCAATAGTGGCACAAAGGGTTCCCTCCCGCTTGATGAAGTATTCAATACGGACGAACTTGAAGGAAAGATAGACCAGGGGCTTGAAAAAGTTGGAAATGCACAGGCCCAGGTGGATGCCAAGTGGGATGCCCTCCCTCCCGAAGAGCAGGAGAAACACCTAAATATATGGAAGTACGAAACAGCAAACCGGGTATTAACAGCTGCCGGGGATTTTTTGAGCGCGTTTGATGCAGCGTTGAATTCTGGAGAAAGTGGCAGCGTTCAGTATTCGTTAGACAAACAGCCTAAACTTAAATGGAATTTCATGGTGGGCGGGCAGTTTCAATTCAACAAACATTGGATGGTACGCGGAGAATATGGCTTTTTAGGGTCTCGTAACCATTGCTTTGCAGGGATTCAGTACCGGTTTGGTCTGTAATCGCGCCTTTTCGTTTCCGGAAGAATTCTCATCTTTGGTAAAGCCATCCAACACATTCCGTAATGAAAAGACCATTCCTTATCGCTGCGCTCTTGTTCATCGGGATAACCGCGAAATCGCAAGTGCTTATTTCCATTTTGTTAGGCGATAAGCTCAATTCCGGTAAAGTTGAATTCGGGTTGGATGGCGGTCTGAATTTATCGGACATTCAAGGTCTGAATGACACTGACCTTGCAAGCAGGTTTAACATTGGATTTTATTTTGATTTTCTATTGAAAAATCCATCGTGGATGATTCATACCGGTGTTATTGTGAAGGGGACTATGGGTGCTAGAAACCTACCCGTGTATAGTCTGAATGATGCTGCCCTGGACGCTGCCTTTGAAGGCGGGAAAGTGGAGAGACGGTTAAGCTACTTCAACGTACCCATCATGATGAAGTATAAATTCAAAAATAATTTTTCGGTAGAGGCTGGCCCGATGCTGGGGTTAATGAATAAATCAACCGATGTGTTCACACAAGAAGTAAAAGATAAAGACGACCTCACCTATACTGTAAAAATCCGGGATGATTATCATCCCATTGATGCCGGACTTATGGCCGGAGTTGGGTATAAACTATTGAAGGGAAGTGGAATGAACCTGGGGATTCGTTATTATCTGGGCCTGGTAGATATCACATTAGATGACACCGGACCGGATCAATACAACCGCTCACTGTACTTCTATATGGGAATCCCGATCGGGAGAGGAAAAAAAGTACCCAAGGAACAGGATAATTGATACCCGCACGGGGAATCATTATTAACTAACAAGTCATCTCAAAAATACTCATAATGCGGTCATCCCGAGGAACGAGGGATCTT
>CAZIGG010000082.1:0-14512 GCA_964538575.1 uncultured Roseivirgaceae bacterium | reverse complement strand
TTGAAATTGCTGCAGACGAACGCAAAGCCGAGCGTGCCGAGAAAGCTGAAAAGGCTGAAAAAGTAAAAGAGAAAGTTTAGCGCTTCGACTCCGCACTTCGTTTAGGTAAGTATATAATATGTAATTAGTGAAAAAGCATCGGAGCAATCCGGTGCTTTTTTATTATCTCATCAATAAGTACACCTGTCAGCCTGAGCTTGTCGAAGGCTAAGTCGCGCGGATCGCAGCCACCGGGTCAAGCCTTGCGGCCAGCGCAGCGGGTACAATCCCGGCAATCAACCCGATGATGCTCGATACCGTAATTCCAAGAACGATGTTCTTAACGGTAAGCGTAACCACCAAATTGCCCATCGGAATCAGTGTGATCAGGTACACCAGGAATAATCCGGCCAGTCCTCCGATCAGGCTTAAGAAAATCGCTTCAAACAAAAACTGAAAGAGAATAAAATAATTTTTTGCACCCAGCGATTTTTGCAGCCCGATAATGCTGGTGCGTTCTTTCACCGAAACAAACATGATATTGGCAATTCCAAAACCGCCTACCAGCATGGAAAATCCTCCAATGATCCAGCCCCCAATTCCAATCCCATCAAACACGCTGCCGATGACATTGGCAATTGCTTCCGGCCGGTTCATCACGAAGTTATCTTTATCCGTAGGGCGCAGTCCCCTGCGGGTTCTTAAAAATCCGCGCACTTCATTTTCAAGCTCCACGAGGCCAACATCATAGTCATATCCTTTAATGCCAATGCGGGAACCCGATTCATTCCACGCGCCTGTGCCCGTTTGGTAAAGCCTTCTGAAATTGTTGTAGGGAACAATGACGTTGTAATCGCTGCTGGTAAAACCCATGAAACTCTGGCCTTCCCGTTTCACTACGGCAATAACCATATACTTCAGGTTTTTGATTTTGATATACTGACCAATAGGTTCCTCGTTATTGGGGAATAACGCTTTGGCGACCTCAAACCCGATAATGGCTACGCTTCTTCCGCCCTCAAGCTCTTCAGCAGTAAAGTACCGTCCTTTCTCAACATTTACTTCAAATATCTTATCATAGCCTTCACTGCCGCCCATCAGCCTCACCTGCCCGATGCTGTTGCTGTTCCGCTTGATCAGCTGATTTCCTCTGCCTGCAAAAATGGCTATGCTGCTTCCGTATTTCAGGTTGGCTTCGAGGAATTTAAATTCATTGTATGAAGCATTCGGCCTTCGTAAATACTCCCACCACTTCCATTCTCCGTCTGCTATGAAGGGCCACTTTTCCACGTAAATCACGCTGCTCCCCAAAAAGTTAAGGCTGTCCTTGATGTTCTTTTCAAGAGAATCCACCAGGGTGAGTACAGAAATGATGGCAAAAATCCCGACTGTGACCCCCAGAAGCGACAAAATCGTTCGTAAAAGGTTTGATTTCAGAGCCTGGACGGCAAACCGGAGGCTTTCAAAAATCTGGCGCAGGGTATACATCAGTACTTCTTAACGGGGTTATTTGCTTTAGGTTAGTCGGCCTGACTACTCCGTAATTACGGGATTTAGACTTAAAACCGCCCTTATTTGTTACAGCCGCTAAAATAGCAGGTGTATCTTCGCAAATCTCAACTATTGACGTATTTTTGCAGCCTTAAAAAAAATTACCCTTCATTGGGCATACTTTGCTTTCAAAAAACGGATCTGTCGCCCGTAAGCGGCAGCTAAGTAAACAATAACACATGAAGCTATCCGA
Organism: uncultured Roseivirgaceae bacterium; assembly: GCA_964538575.1. Classification (GTDB taxonomy): domain Bacteria; phylum Bacteroidota; class Bacteroidia; order Cytophagales; family Cyclobacteriaceae; genus UBA2336. The sequence goes on along the minus strand of CAZIGG010000082.1, from coordinate 12,789 downwards.
GTTTAAGTTCGAAATTCCCAACAATCTCATTGCGCTCCGTCCTGCTGAAAATCGTGACGAATCCCGTCTGATGGTACTCCATAAGGACTCCGGCAAAATCGAGCACAAAGTTTTTAAGGACGTTGTAAACTATTTTGAAGAAGGCGATATCATGGTCGGCAACGATACGATGGTATTCCCGGCACGCTTATATGGCCGTAAGGAAAAGACCGGTGCCAAGATCGAGGTGTTTTTGCTGCGCGAACTTAATGCAGAAATGCACCTGTGGGATGTGCTGGTAGACCCGGCCCGCAAGATCCGCGTAGGCAACAAGCTTTATTTTGGCAATGGCGACCTGGTTGCCGAAGTTATCGACAACACTACTTCCCGCGGAAGAACAATCCGTTTCCTGTTTGATGGCGATGCGGATGCTTTCAATAAAGTAATTGAAACACTGGGCGAAACTCCGCTGCCGAAATACATCAAGCGCAAAATTGAGGCGGAAGATAAAGACCGTTTCCAGACAATCTTTGCAAAAAACAAAGGCGCGGTTTCAGCGCCTACTGCCGGACTTCATTTTACCAAACAGTTGGTGAAACGCCTCCAGATAAAAGGTATTGATATGTCATTCATCACACTTCATATCGGGCTGGGTACATTCCGCCAGGTGGATGTTGAAGATTTAACCAAGCACAAGATGGATTCTGAGAATTTCATCGTTGGGCCGGAAGTCGTAGAAAAAGTAAACAAGGCGCTTGACAATAAAAACCGCGTGTGTGCGATTGGCACAACATCTATGCGCGCACTTGAATCATCCGTATCGGCAGGGAACAGGCTGAAAGTAAAAGAAGGCTGGACCGACAAGTTTATTTTCCCGCCATACGAATTCAAAATCTGTAATGCGATGATCACAAACTTCCACATGCCTGAATCAACGTTATTGATGATGGCTGCTGCGTTTGGAGGATTTGATCTTGTAATGGAAGCTTATAAAGTTGCCAAGAAGGAAAAGTATAAGTTCCTGACGTATGGCGATGCGATGCTGATTATCTAGTCCGTTCTCCGGATCAGGTACACAAACAACGATACCGCTACCGGATAGATCAGAAAATAGAGCATCGAAGGCGGAATGATGCGGATAAAAAACGCGAAAGGAAGAATCAACAAAATAATACCGGCCGTGATGATCACGGCCTTTTTTTGTTTGGGCAACGGCTGCCGGATAACTTCAAACAGGCTGTAGATGAGAAAGGTGACCGCAGCCACATTGAAAGCCAGTACCAGAAATCGCAGAATGATCATGTAAAAAGTATTTTTGTAAAAGTATGCAATCTCAGGAATCTCCCATAAACTCCTGATTTTGCTTAATTTTAAGCTATGAAGACGCGCGAAGAAGTGCTGGAAACCTTACGGAAGCATAAGCCGGAACTTGAAAAAAAGTATCCGCTGGCTAGTTTGGCGTTATTTGGTTCTTTTGCTCGTGGAGAACAAACTGACAGCAGTGATGTTGACGTAATGGTGGAATTAAAAGCACCTATGGGCTGGGATTTTATAGACCTTTTAGAAGATATAGAAAAGCTGTTTCCGGAGAAAAAAGTTGACCTCATCAGTAAGAACGGTATCCAACCATATAAATGGAAATATTTCAGTAAAGACCTGATTTATGTCTAAATCTGAAATGCTTATCGAAGATATTCTCAGGCACATTGACGACATTGGTGAGTTCGTTGCGGGAATGTCTTATGATGACTTTCTGAACGACAAGAAAACAAAAGCAGCTATTTCGCTAAAGCTATTGGTGATAGGCGAAACAGTTAATCGATTACCCGATCAGTTGAAACTGCAATATCCCGAAATAGAATGGAATAAAATTGTACGGAGCCGAAACATTATCGCACATGACTATGAAGTAGTTGATTTTTTAATTGTTTGGAGAATCGTTTCTGTTCACATTCCGCAACTCAGGGATGTCATTCTTAAAATTCAATCAGAATTTTGAACACAGCGGAATATGCCATTATCGTAGCAGGCGGAAAGGGAACCCGCATCAAAAGCGCACTGCCCAAGCAGTTCCTCGAACTGAATGGCTTGCCCATTCTCATGCACACGATTAATGCCTTCCAGCGCTATTCAAAAAATATAAGTGTAATTCTGGTGCTGCCGGAAGATGATTTTGAAACCTGGCAGTCGCTGTGCACCAAACATAATTTCACGGCAAAGCTGATTCTCCAAAAAGGCGGTGACACCCGTTTTCAATCTGTTAAGAACGGCCTTGAAAAAATTGAAGGTGATGGTTTGGTTGCCATCCATGATGGCGTTCGACCGCTGGTAAGTGAGGATATTATTGGAGCCTCTTTTCGTCTGGCCGCTGTTCACAAAACTGCGGTTGCTGCCGTGCGGTTAAAAGAATCCCTGCGCATGACGGATCAGGATAATACCAAATCGGTTGACCGTTCAAAGTTCAGGCTTATCCAAACCCCGCAAACTTTTGACGTTACACTGATCAAAAAAGCGTACCAAACAAAAGATGATCCAACCCTCACCGATGATGCCAGCGTAGCCGAACGTGCAGGAAACACAATCTCTTTATTTGAAGGCAGCTATGAAAACATCAAAATCACAACCCAAGAAGATCTGATAATAGCTCAGGCGTTACTGCATGCCAGAAAATAAAATGGCCACGCATGAGCGCAGCCATTTTCAAATTGATTAATTATCAAATTGGCTAATATTCGTCCTCATTAAAGAAGAAATCCTCCTTGGTCGGGTAATCCGGCCAGATCTCCTCAATGCTCTCATACGGCTGTCCGTCATCTTCCAGTTCCTGAAGGTTCTCCACCACTTCCAACGGGGCACCGGAACGGATTGAATAATCGATTAATTCGTCCTTAGTAGCCGGCCAGGGCGCGTCTTCCAGGTATGAGGCAAGTTCGAGTGTCCAGTACATATTTTTAAATTCTCCCTTTATAATTTCCCGCAAAAATAGAATTAATTAGACCATAGTCAATAGTCGGCAGCCGATCGGGGAAAACTAATAAAAGTAACCCCTCCAACTGTCGGCTATTAGCTATGGACTATCGACTAAAACACCCATATTTGCCGCTTATTCGAACAATTACCCATGGCTGACGAAAAAATAATTTTCTCGATGACGGGGGTCAACAAGATCTACCCGCCCTCGAAACAAGTTTTAAAAAATATCTACCTGTCGTTCTTCTACGGGGCCAAGATTGGAGTCCTGGGCTTAAATGGCTCCGGTAAATCCTCCCTCCTGCGCATCATTGCGGGTATTGATAAGGAATTCCAGGGCGAAGTTGTATCGGATTTAAGCTTTTCAGTCGGGCTGCTGGAACAGGAACCCCAGCTTGACAAGACCAAAACGGTCAAAGAAATCGTGGAAGAAGGCGTTGCCGATGTGGTAAAGCTTTTAAAGGAATTTGAAGCCATCAACGAAAAGTTTGCCGATCCGGAATTAACCCCGGAGGCGATGGATAAGCTTATTGCCAAACAGGGCGAGATCCAGGAAAAATTAGATGCCGTTAATGCGTGGGAACTTGACAATAAATTAGAACGCGCCATGGATGCCTTGCGCTGCCCGCCTTCCGATGCCAAGGTTGAGCACCTTTCCGGTGGTGAGAAAAGACGCGTAGCGCTTTGCAGGCTTCTTTTACAAGAGCCTGACGTTTTGTTGCTGGATGAACCAACCAACCACTTAGATGCTGAATCGGTTTACTGGCTGGAACAACATTTAAAGCAATACAAGGGAACGGTTATCGCGGTAACGCACGACCGTTACTTCCTCGATAATGTTGCGGGGTGGATTCTTGAATTAGATCGCGGTGAAGGCATTCCGTGGAAAGGAAATTATTCATCCTGGCTTGATCAGAAACAAAAGCGTTTGATGCAGGAAGAGAAAACGGAATCGAAACGTCAGAAAGCATTGGAGCGTGAACTTGAATGGGTGCGCATGAGCCCGAAAGGCCGGCATGCAAAAGGTAAGGCCCGGTTGAGCGCGTACGAAAAATTATTAGGCCAGGAAGGAAGAGAGAAAGAAGAAAAGCTGGAACTCTTCATTCCACCGGGACCGCGGTTGGGAAATAAAGTCATTGAAGCTACAGGTGTTGCCAAAGGATATGGCGATAAGCTGCTTTATGAAAATCTGAACTTCACGTTGCCGCCTGCGGGGATTGTCGGCATCATCGGGCCGAACGGTGCGGGTAAAACAACCTTGTTTAAAATGATCACCGGAAAAGAAAAGCCGGATGCCGGAACATTCTCCGTTGGTGAAACCGTTCAGATTGCGTATGTCGATCAGGAACACGATGATCTGAAACCTGAAGATACCGTATGGCAGGCCATCACCGGAGGCAATGAATTGATCATGCTGGGCGGAAAGGAAATGAACTCGCGCGCCTACGTAAGCAAGTTCAACTTTGGCGGAAACGATCAGCAGAAAAAAGTAAAAGAACTTTCGGGTGGTATGCGTAACCGTGCGCATTTAGCAATCGCACTCAAGCAAGGCGGTAACTTGTTGTTATTGGATGAACCAACCAACGACCTGGATGTAAACACACTTCGCGCGCTGGAGGAAGGTCTTGAGAACTTTGCCGGCTGTGCCGTTATCATTTCTCACGACCGCTGGTTCCTCGACCGCGTATGCACGCATATCCTTGCCTTCGAAGGCGACTCGCAGGTCTTCTGGTTTGAAGGAACATTCAGCGAATACGAAGAGAACAGACGCAAACGGTTAGGTGACGACCAGCCGCACCGGATCAAGTATAAGAAGCTTGTGAAGTAAAAATCAGTAGGCAATAGGCAGTTGGCAAAAAGTAATCTCAAACTACCTGCCAACTGCCTGCTTTTCAATATATGAGAATCCTCTACACAATCTCCCTGCTCGTTCTCTCCAACACCTTCATGACATTCGCCTGGTACGGGCACCTGAAGTTTAAGGAAATGAGCTGGAGCCAAAACCTGGGGTTGGTTGCCATCATTTTTATCAGTTGGGGCGTTGCCTTGTTTGAATATGCTTTACAAGTTCCGGCTAACCGGATTGGCTATGCGGAATATGGCGGACCGTTTTCGCTGGTGCAACTGAAAGTTATCCAGGAAGTGATTACGCTGGTTGTGTTTGTGATTTTTTCACTGATCTTTTTTAAGAATGAAACGTTCAGGCTCAATCACCTGATCGGGTTTGTGTTTCTTGTACTGGCGGTGTATTTTATTTTTAAGAAATAATTACCGGATCTCCTCCCCCGGTTTTGTCTTCCACCGCTCGTGCATCCACACCCATTGCTCGGGGTATTTACGAACTTCACGTTCCGTGGAATCGCTTAGCTTTTGAGTGTTCTCCACAAGATCAGTTTCATCATCGCCTGTGATGGTCATTTCTATTTCAGGGTAGCAATTGATCTCGATTTTATAATCCTCCCGCTGGTGCAGGAACATCGGCACAACGGCAGCCCCGGTTTTAATCGCCATGAGTGTAGCCCCGATCGGTGTAGCGCAGGGAAAACCTAAAAAATTCACAAAACGGCTTTTCACTTTTGTGTCCTGGTCGATCAGGATAATCATCGTTCCGCCTGATTTTAAATTCTTGACAAGTTTCACTGTGTCCTTTCCCCGCTCCACCAGCGTAGCGCCAAATTTATTCCGTGACGAAGCCAGCAAGTCATTCAATCGTTTATCTTTTAATTTAGTACCAACAATAAGCGGTTTATATCCCCGGAAGGCCAGTTCGGTGCCAATATACTCGAACGGCCCAAGATGAGCAGTAAGGAAGATAACTCCCTTACCTTTTTTATAAGCTGCTTCAGCATGTTCAAAACCATTGATCACGCGAAATTTTTCAAAGTCTTCCTGACCGGAAATCCTGACACTTTGGATAACATCACCCGCATTCATACCCAGCATTTCAAAAACCTTTTTGGAAAGTTTCTTAATTTCAGGCAGAGGCTTCTCCTTTCCGTAAACCATCGTAAGATGCTTCACCACCCGCTTGCGAGAATTCGCGGTAAAAAATGACGACAACCGTCCCAGCGCCCCGCAAAATTTCAGCCAGGCAGTCCGCGACATCAGGCCTGATATAAAAATCATAACCCGCAACAGCGCGTAAATTAAATTATAGCGGACTTTCCGCCTGATTCTTTTTATGACTTTCCTGGACTTAGCCATGTTGCGCAATATAGTATTTCTTGATGGTTCGTATTACATTCGGTGGATGAAGACCCTGTACGTTATTCGCCACGCAAAATCAAGCTGGGACAATCCAACCTTATCGGATGTTGACCGCCCGTTAAATAATCGCGGAAAAAAGGACGCTCCGGCAATGGGTAAAAGATTAGCGCAACGACAGGTTGTTCCCGATCTTTTGCTCTCCAGTCCGGCTGAACGTGCGCTTACTACCTGTAAAATCATTGCAGAAGAAATTCATTATCCGTCAGGTAAAATTAAAACAGATAAAAATTTGTACCATGCGGAAGATGCTGAAATTCTAAGGATCATTCAGGGACTCGATAATAAGTATGCCTGTGTCTGGATCTTTGGTCATAATCCCGGGCTGACGGATTTTGTAAACCTGGTTGCCGATGCTGACATTGCCAATATCCCAACGTGCGGTGTTGTGATTTGCGCACTTGATATTCAATCGTGGGATGAGGCTAACGGGAAGAAAGGAGTGGCCACTTTTTTTGATTATCCAAAAAAGAAAGTATAGAATTTTCGACAAACATTTATCGGATAAAGATAATAACGCAAGAAAGTGCAAATTTTTATATTGTCTTATATAAACGGTTCGGTTAGTGGCTACTTACTGGTCATCTTGCCTGCTCTATAATCCACGCCATATGAAATACATTCTCTGCCTTTTAATCACCGCACTACTTGTTACCGGCAGTACGACAAAAGCCAGGTATGATCCGCAGGACGGTCTTGACAGCTTCACCGAAGCCGGATTTGAAAATCATCTTAAAAAACTTTCGTCAGATGAATTTATGGGCCGCATGCCCTTTACGGAAGGTGAAACAAAAACACTTGCTTACCTGGAAGATGAAATAAAGAAGCTTGGCCTTGAGCCCGGTAGTGGTTCAACTTATTTGCAGGAAGTGCCCATGGTAGAGATTACAACCCAAACTGATTCGGTTCTAAAAGTTAAAGGAGAAAAACAGCTCCTGAAATTATCGGGGTTAAAAGATTATGTTATCTGGACTCCGCGAGCCGATCAGGAAAAAATTGATTTACAAAATGAAGAGCTTGTATTTGCCGGTTACGGTGTGGTGGCTCCCGAATACAACTGGAATGATTACGCAGGCATTGATGTGAAAGATAAAATTGTACTGGTAATTGTGAATGATCCGGGCTTTGGTGTCGGAGATTCAACGTTCTTCAAAGGCAACACAATGACTTACTACGGCCGCTGGACCTACAAGTTTGAAGAAGCTGCCCGCCAGGGCGCAAAGGGCTGTATCATTATTCACGATGATGTTCCTGCGGGCTACGGATTCTGGGTAGTACAGAATAGCTGGAACACTTCGAAACTTTACCTGGATACGCGTGGAAAAGATCAATACGAGTGTCCTGCGGTTGGCTGGGTTTCACAGCCTGCGGCTAAAAAAATATTTGCTGCGGCCGGTATGGATTACGCAGATGCTATCTCACGTGCGCACAGGCAGGGCTTCAGCGCAGAATCGATGAAGCTCACGGTGTCCCTTTCCATGAATATGAAAGCCAGGTATGATAAATCGTATAACCTGGTGGCGAAGATCACAGGCACCACACAGCCAGATGAATACTTGGTTTATTCCACTCATTGGGATCATCTCGGCATCGGCAAGCCGGATGAAACCGGTGACACAATTTATAATGGTGCGTTAGACAATGCAAGCGGTACAGCGGGTCAGCTTGAAATAGCAAAAGCATTTCTTTCGTTAAAAAACAAACCCGCCCGAACCGTTGTATTCTTATGGGTAACCGCAGAAGAACAGGGTCTGCTGGGTTCGGCATATTATGCACAGAACCCCGTTTACCCGAAAGAGAAAACCGTAGCCAACATTAACATAGATGGTATCAATCCATACGGGAAAAATAAAGATGTTGTGCTCGTGGGCATGGGTCAGTCTGACCTGGAAGATTATTTGAACGAAGAAGCAAGGCGCGTGGGACGTTATGTTTCACCCGAGCCCAACCCGGTTGCGGGATATTATTTTAGGTCTGATCACTTCAGCTTTGCAAAGGTTGGTATTCCGGCCTTATATACGAACAATGGTATCGATAATGTAGAGAAAGGCGCTGAGTACGGTAAACAAATTCAGAATGAATATGTAGCAAAATATTACCACAAGCCTTCCGATGAATACGACAGCACACGCTGGAAACTTGACGGTTCGCTGGATGATCTGAAGCTCTTATTTAATGTAGGAAAGAAGATTTCTATGGAAAGTACCTGGCCGCAGTGGAAATCTACCTCTGAATTTAAAGCCATTCGTGATGCATATATGCCAAAATAATTCGTACACGACATAAATCTTACATCACAACCAGAAATGCCCTTTAACGAGGGCATTTTTCGTTAGTCCCTGCCGGTTGCCATTGATAGACAATTCCGGGCGATTAGCACTTTAATCCGCAAAACAGCCGCTTACTCTTTTTATCTTTAGTTAATCAATAGGATAAAGAATGGCGTATGGAGGGAGTTATGTGTTTCCTGATCGATGACGATGCGGATGATCGCGAGGCGTTTGAAAAAGCCTTGCATTCAATCGATTCAAAAATTGAATACCTCACCGCATCATCCGGTGAAGAAGGACTGAAGATGCTGGATACAAGTGAAATTATTCCGACCTATATTTTCCTCGACCTTAATATGCCCAAAATGGATGGCTGGGAATGTTTGCGTGAGATTAAAAAACGTCCACAACTCAAGCATGTTCCCGTGATCATTCTTTCTACAGCTGAATGGCTAAAAGACCGGCTCGAGCTTCAAAAGCTTGAGATTGCCCGGTACATTACCAAGCCCAATACACAAGCGGAGTTTACCAAAGCCATTTCAAAAGTATTGGTGAAAGAAATTGTGCTGTAAATACGCTATTCCGGCAGCCTGACTTCTGTTAGCTTCTTGCTCGCCTTCTCCTTATTTTTGAGGTCTAATCTCCTCGTATGAGTACTGAAGCTGCAAGCGCACAAAAGAAGGATTTATCTGCCGGTAAGGCAGAAAAGCAAACCCAAACGCTGGCCGGTCACCAGGCGCCTCCGCCTTACAAGCCGGTAAATAAAGTCCGGATCGTTACTGCCGCCAGCTTGTTTGACGGCCACGATGCAGCCATTAACATTATGCGCAGGATTATCCAGGCAACAGGCGTTGAAGTGATTCACCTTGGTCACGACAGAAGCGTGGAAGAAGTCGTGAACACAGCCATCCAGGAAGATGCACAGGCAATTGCCATGACCAGCTACCAGGGCGGTCATACTGAATACTTCAAATACATGTATGATCTGCTGCAGGAGAAAGGCGCGGGTCACATTAAGATTTTTGGCGGTGGCGGTGGCGTTATTCTTCCGGAAGAGATAAAAGAACTAATGGAGTATGGGATCACGAAGATCTACTCTCCCGATGACGGACGCGCCATGGGGTTGCAGGGCATGATTAACGATTTGATTGAACGAAGCGATTATCCTACCGGCAAAACAATCCGTAAAGGTGAATTAACAACCGATAATTATTTACAGATCGCACAACTGATCTCTGCTGCCGAAAACTTTGCAGAGGAACATAAAGATGTATTGGCCGATATCGGGAAGAAAGCTGCACACTCAAAAGCACCCGTACTCGGCATTACCGGAACCGGTGGGGCCGGTAAATCTTCCATGGTGGATGAAATTGTAAGAAGGTTCCTCGTGGATTTTAAGGATAAGAAGATCGGGCTCGTTTCCGTTGATCCGTCAAAACGAAAAACCGGTGGAGCATTGTTAGGCGACCGCATTCGCATGAATGCCATCAGCAATCCGCGCGTATTCATGCGCTCGCTGGCTACACGGCAAAGCAACCTGGCGCTGTCAAAGTATGTAAAAGACGCAGTACAAATTCTGAAAGCTGCAGGGTTTGATTTGATTGTGCTGGAAACTTCAGGCATCGGGCAAAGCGATACGGAAATTCTCGATCACAGCGATGTATCCCTGTACGTGATGACTCCTGAATACGGAGCCGCAACCCAACTCGAGAAGATCGACATGCTTGATTTTGCGGACGTAATCGCATTAAACAAATTTGATAAGCGTGGCGGACTGGATGCCCTGCGCGATGTAAAGAAGCAATACCAGCGCAATCACCAGTTGTGGACTAAAAAGCCGGAAGACATGCCGGTGTTCGGAACCATCGCTTCACAGTTTAATGATCCGGGGACAAACAGGCTTTATAAGCATCTGATCGATAAGATTGTCGAAAAGACAAGCACGAATCTAAAATCAACGTTTGAGATCACGCACGAAATGTCGGAGAAGATTTTCGTGATTCCTCCACACCGTACCCGCTACCTCAGTGAAATTTCAGAAACTAACCGTGCGTTCGATAACTGGACGAACGAACAAAGTGAAACTGCCCAAAAGCTGTATGCTGTTCAGAAAACGATTGAAGCTGTTGCAGACGATAGTGTCAAAAAAGCATTGCAGGCCGAGCTTGACAAGCTGAAGCTGAACCTCGATCCGAAAAACTTAAAGCTGATTGAAGGCTGGGGCGAAAAAGTAAAGCAATATAAAAGCGGAGTATTTAAGTTTAAAGTGCGGGACAAGGAGATCGGCATTCAAACACATTCCGAATCACTTTCTCATGTACAGATTCCAAAGATTTCTTTGCCGCGCTACGAAGCCTGGGGTGATCTGTTGAAATGGAACTTACAGGAAAATGTTCCAGGTGAGTTTCCCTACACCGCGGGGATCTATCCATTCAAGCGCGAAGGTGAAGATCCGACCCGCATGTTTGCCGGTGAAGGCGGTCCGGAACGTACCAACAGAAGATTTCATTATGTGAGCATGGCGATGCCGGCCAAGCGTTTATCCACGGCTTTTGATTCGGTAACGTTATACGGCAACGATCCGGATTACCGGCCGGATATTTATGGTAAGATCGGTAACTCGGGCGTGAGCATCTGCTGCCTGGATGATGCGAAGAAACTTTACAGCGGTTTTAACCTAGCCGATCCGAAGACTTCCGTGTCGATGACGATCAACGGCCCTGCGCCTATGCTGCTCGGCTACTTTATGAATGCAGCCATCGATCAGCAATGCGAGCTTTACATTAAAAAGAACAGCCTCGAAAAAGAAGTTGAGCAAAAAATAGCAGCGCTTTATAAAGGAAAGGAAAATCAAAAGCCAGCTTACCAGGGGCCGCTTCCGAAAGGAAATGATGGACTGGGATTAATGCTGTTAGGCGTTACAGGCGATCAGGTTCTGCCGAAAGATGTTTACGAAAAGATAAAAGCCGAAACGTTATCCCAGGTGCGGGGTACGGTTCAGGCTGATATTCTAAAAGAAGACCAGGCACAGAACACGTGTATCTTCTCAACTGAGTTTGCGCTGCGTTTAATGGGCGATGTGCAGCAGTATTTTATTGATAAAGCCGTCCGGAATTTTTACTCTGTTTCTATTTCAGGATATCACATTGCAGAAGCTGGCGCGAATCCAATTACGCAACTGGCGTTCACCCTCGCAAACGGATTTACATACGTTGAGTATTACTTGAGTCGCGGGATGGATATCAATGAATTTGCCCCAAACCTGTCGTTCTTCTTCTCGAACGGTATTGATCCGGAGTATGCGGTAATCGGTCGGGTAGCTCGCAGAATCTGGGCCAAGGCGATGAAAAACAAGTACAACGCCAACAGCCGCAGCCAGATGCTGAAGTATCACATTCAAACCTCCGGCCGCTCCCTGCACGCACAGGAAATTGATTTCAACGATATCCGGACAACGTTACAAGCCCTGTACGCGATCTACGATAACTGTAATTCACTGCACACCAATGCCTACGATGAAGCCATCACCACGCCTACAGAAGAAAGTGTTCGCAGGGCGATGGCCATTCAACTAATCATAAATAAAGAGTTGGGCTTAGCCAAAAATGAAAATCCGTTGCAGGGATCATTTATCATTGAAGAGCTTACGGATCTGGTGGAAGAAGCCGTGCTTACCGAATTTGACCGCATTACGGAACGTGGTGGCGTGTTAGGCGCCATGGAAACAATGTACCAGCGCGGAAAAATCCAGGAAGAAAGTCTTTACTATGAAACGTTGAAGCACACGGGAGAATACCCGATTATTGGCGTGAATACATTCTTAAGCTCAAAGGGTTCTCCAACAATCATCCCGCAGGAAGTGATCCGGGCAACAACGGATGAAAAGGAATACCAGATCGTAATGCTCAAGAATCTGCACGAGCATCAAAAAGTAACAGCCGCACAACATCTGACCCGGGTACAGGAAGCAGCCATTCAGAATAAAAATATTTTTGCAGAACTGATGGAAGCCTGTAAGGTTTGTTCATTGGGCGAAATAACAAAGGCGTTGTTTGAAGTAGGCGGTCAGTATAGAAGGAATATGTAGGTACAAGTCGGGAGAAGAATGACGGTTTAACTACAAGTAAAAAACCCCGGGTCATTCGGGGCTTTTTATTATCCGCAAGGATAAGCAATTCTTAAAGAGTCTTGTACTTCAATAATCCTTTGCTGTCAGCAACCTGTATGGTAACCGCGCCTTTTATTTTTTCTAGGTTGAACGATTTGGCGGCCTGGCCATTTACCGATTCACTTTTGGTGTACAGCA
>CAZIGG010000081.1:11223-14771 GCA_964538575.1 uncultured Roseivirgaceae bacterium | reverse complement strand
AGGTTGAACGATTTGGCGGCCTGGCCATTTACCGATTCACTTTTGGTGTACAGCACATTATCGTTGATGTCCAGAACAGTATAGGTTACTTCTGTTTCGCCTGTACTGAACAGTGCTACCATTGCTTTGCGGCTCTCTTTTTTGTGAATGATGGAAGCCTGCACACTTACTGCTTCCTTCGCGAACATTACTTTTTCCTCTGTTCTGCCATTTTTATCTTCCAGCGAAATCGTGTATTCACCGTATGGAAGATTTTCGAGGTTATACGGACGAATAAAGCTTGACTTTCTTTTTATCTCTTCTGTGAACACAGCCTTAGAAGCTGCATCATAGATCGTGACTTTAACTCTGTCTGAATTTTCAGAACGATAGAAGATCTTTACAATTTCACCCTTCACGCTTACCGATGTATGGGTGGCTTTGGGGTTAGTTACTTCACCTGCGAACGCGACTCTGCTAATGAGCATTAGCACTCCGAACATTACGAATAACTTTTTCATGGTAGTTTTTGATTTACATCTCTAAAGACGTCATGCACCATTATAAAGTTGCCTGATTTATACGAAAGTATTGTTAACTATTGTTAACACTGCAGTAACCTGCACATACAGGGAAAGATCGGCTTTAACGCACAGTAACAAAAAACGATCATCCTTTTTTGATAAAAGGCAGAATAATAAATTTCACATGCGCTGTAACATTTTTCTGTACATGAATGAACAGCAGGTGTATCAAAACCGGATACTTTCAATCCGCCCGGAAAAGCAATACGTTGATAAAAAACACCTATGGGAGGGGGTAAACGGCAGTGTACCGGTATGTAACCAGGAGTCTTTCGAGGGATTTTACCGAGGGACTTTTACTTTTAATTCAGGTGAAATACATCCCGGCTTCGCTCTTCCTGGTTGAGCAGATGCAATTGGTACCGGATGCGCTGGATCAAAAATGCTTCCCGGCTTTTATCATCTGTTAATAGAAAATCATAACGGTCACTGAGGTCAAGATTTAATTCAATCGCCACGGAATAAGGACTGAAGAAAGATTCCGGCCGGAGAATATTCCGTTTCATCTGATACTCTTTGAAAAAATCCTCCAGCTTAGGGCCTATGGGTTCATGCTGGTTGGTGCGCCAAAGGTTAACATCCCCGGCCTGATATTGTTTCGACCGGTAGCTGCGGTACATTTTATCCATCGTAAAAGCATCGTAGCATTTTACAATAATATCGGACTCACCGCCTTCATGTTTTTTAATAACACTTTCGAGCTTCATCAGTGAACCGATTCGCCCGGTATTGATGGCGTGGTTAAAATATATTCCGAATTTTATGTCACCGGCCTCTGCATCGGCCAGCAGTTGGCGGTAGCGGGGCTCAAAAATATGCAACGGCACCAGTTCACCCGGAAGCGGAAGAATTGTGAGGGGAAACATCGGTATCGTGTTGGCCATCTGGCTGCGCGGTTAGTACTTTAAAATGTATTTTGGCTGAACGCTAAATTCTTTCGAAAGTTTTTCTTCACCGGGTAAAAAGGAAAGATTGATCAAAAAAGAAAAGCCTGCTATCGACCCGCCAAGTTGCTGCACTAACCAGCCAGCCGCACTTGCCGTGCCCCCGGTGGCCAGTAAATCATCGTGCACGAGTACATTCCAGTCTTTTTGAATCGCATCTTCATGAACTTCTACCGATGCCGTTCCATATTCCAGTGCATACTCCTGCGAAACCGTTTTATAGGGAAGCTTACCTGACTTGCGCATCGGGATAAACGCACATTGAAGTTCCTGCGCCAGGATGGAACCGAAAATAAAACCCCGTGCCTCTACCGCAGCAATGGCATCAATCTTCTGATTCTTAAATTGAGCGGCAATGGCCGAAATCACATCTTTAACAAGCTTATGGTCAGCCAGCATGGGGGTAATATCTTTAAACAGGATTCCGGGCTTTGGAAAATCGGGCACATCCCGGATAACGCTTTTAATTCTGGTTTCTAAACTCATTCACGAACGATAATCGTTCAAATTAAGAAGTAAATTGAGATATAAAAATTACCTATCTGCAGTGAAAATTAAGTATAGGATGAATTTTCAATTAATTCAGACCAATGCCCCTCTTAGAATAACCGTTTCAACACAGTTCGTTCCGTATGCATATGGCAGATAAGCAATCGATGGTATAGGTTTGGTTATAAAAACATTTCCCACTTTTCCTTTCGTAATGCTCCCATGTGTTTTATCCAGTTCAAGCGCAATTGCTGTATTGATCGTTGCTGCATTAATGGCTTCTTCGGGGGTCATTTTCATCCTGATGCAGGCCAATGAAATCATCAACTGCATATTTCCGCTTGGGGCGCTGCCGGGATTGTAGTCTGAAGCAATCGCCAGCGGAAGGCCTGCTTCTATCATCTTCCGCGCTGGCGGAAAAGGCAAGCCCAGAAAAAATGCTGCTCCGGGTAAGGCAGTCGGCATAACGGCTGAATTTTTCAGGTATTCAATTTCTTCATCGCCAATATTTTCCAAATGATCAACGCTCAATGCCCCGGTATTGACACCCGCCTGTACCCCACCCGACCGGTGAAGCTGGTTTGCGTGAATACGCGGCTTCATGCTAAACTTCCTGCCTTCTGTTACAATCCGTTCGGTTTCTTCCTGTGAGAAAAATCCCTGTTCGCAAAACACGTCAATGTAATCGGCCAGTTTTTCTTCCGCGATGGCCGGGATCATCTCGTTCAGGATCAGCTCAATGTATTGAGCTTTCGTTTTGTCTTTCGGAACCGCATGTGCTCCTAAAAAAGTTGTTTTAACCGTAAGCGGACTTTCTTTCCCGATGCGCCTGGCCACGCGCAGCATTTTAACCTCATCCTTCGTGGTGAGTCCGTATCCGCTTTTAATTTCCACGGCACCGGTTCCGGTTTTAATGATTTCATGAACCCGGGTCATGGCACGCTCAAACAATTCATCCTCTGAGGTTTGCTGAAGTTTTTTTGCCGAGTTGAGAATTCCGCCTCCGCTGACCGCAATCTCTTCATACGTGGCACCCTTGATCTTCATCACAAACTCTTCCTCACGGCTTGCCGCGAAAATCAAATGCGTATGGGAATCAACAAACGAAGGAAAAACAAAACGGCCCGTTGCGTCAAGCTCAGTCTTGCCTTTTGCTGCAGCCGGAAGTTCTGACATGCTTCCGAATTGTTCAATGAGGCCATTATGAATTGCGAGGTAAGCATTTTCCAGAACAGGCAACTGCGCCATCGCGCTTCCCCTGACCGGCCCGAAAACCTGATCGCGCGTTTGAACTAATCCTTTTATGTTGCGTATGAGAATATCCCAGGTCACGGGGATACTATTTGCTTTTTTCAAAAGCCTCTGTCTTGTAATCGAGGTTGCTGCCAAACACGGGGAAACTGATCTTCACCAATGCATAAAACATACGGCCGTCAATGCCCGGGCGATAGCCGATCTCTCCGCCATAGGCCCAACTCAGGTTACGGTTAAACTTTCCTTCAATGCCGGCACGGAAACCAATCTTCTTTGTGCTTAGCGGGCTGATGTCATA
>CAZIGG010000081.1:0-11123 GCA_964538575.1 uncultured Roseivirgaceae bacterium | reverse complement strand
AAAATCAGCAGCAGTTAAGTCCTGCTTTTTCATGATGTTGTTAACATCGATGGTACTTTGCCAAACCGTTACCCCTAACCTGGCACCATAAACCTGCCGGACCTTGCAGGGAACTTCCGCATTTAATGGTACCCGCGAAGCCCATTTATTACCGCTATAGCTTTTCTTATACAGTACAATTTTTGTGTTTGAACTCTTTTCAAAATCTTTAATATGGTAGGTGCCGCCAAGTTCAAAATAGGTAAACGGCTTCAGGATGTTATCCACTTCACTGGTCTGCTTACCCTGCTCACGGTTCAGGTCAAAAAATTTACTTCCGTAGGTAGACCGGAAATTTGCTTTAAGATCAACCTTGTTTTTAATGGTATACTCTGCCTGGAGCCCAAAACCTGCATTAACATTGGTAGCAAAGATTTCTCCGTACAGCGGCTGAAGGTGTACGAACAGCTTGTTTATATTATACGGCTCGTCATAGATTTCCTCAAACGTAACAGCGGTTTTATCCGGGCGGTCACCCTGGGCGATCACCCATCCGGGAAGTGCCAGCAATAAAAAGAAGACTAAAAACCTGTAAAATGACGCCATATGGGGTGCGATAACATGTAAAAATAATAAATATATACTGATAAACAGACCCTGATAACCCCTTCGGAGCTTCCATGTAATAGATTCCCGCATTTTGCTGAAAACGGGTAGTAAGGCTTATAAAAATAAATTTTTAGATATGTCTAAATTTCTATAATATTGACCCCATGAAACACCTCCAGGTGCATTTGATTTCTTTCTTTTGTCTCGCGGGATTTGCGGTCAGCGCACAGGAAAATGAAGCTGAAAATAAAAAGTCATACAGCCTGTTCAGGCCGGTTCCGAAAAGTGAAATGCGTGAGTTCAGCATTGACAGGCCCGATGTTACCGAATCGCCCATGACGGTAGATGCCGGACATTTTCAGTTCGAGGGCGATCTTTTCAAAGTAATAAAAGTAAACCAGGACTACCGTGTCTTTAACATTGTAAATGGTCTCTATAAAATGGGATTATCCGGCTCCTGGGATATTCATATCGGCCTCGAGCTCTACAATATTTATCAGGACAGCGAAGGAAAGACCTTAGAAAAAGGATATGGCAATACTACCCTCCGGCTTAAGCATAACTTTTGGGGAAATGATGGCGATACGCGTACTGCCCTTGGTATGATTCCTTACGTTGTACTGCCAACATCCCCATTGGACACAGAAATTCTTTATGGAGTTGGGTTTCCATTTTCATATACCATCAATGATGTGTTTGATGCGGGGGCACAGTTTCAATTTGATTTTGTGCCTGATTCAAAAAGAGGGCATAAGTTGATTTATCTGCAAACGGTAGTGTTGGGAGGAAAGCTTGCCGGTAAGCTGGATTTTTATGTTGAAGGACAGGGAGTTTTTTCGGCTGACGGGCATATCTATTCCGCCAATGGCGGGTTGATCTACAATGTTACCGACAATGTAAAGATTGACGTAGCGACAAATCTGGGCCTGGTGGATGAGGCGCCTTCCCGGCTGTACTTCGGGTTATCATTCAGAATTTAAAATCTTTTGGTGATCTCTACCAGCTTACCATTTTTAAATTCAATAAACGGAACATACTGATTTGTTCTGCTTATTGTAAAATCATAACCCCCGGTGAGGTATCCGGGAACCTGCCTGTTTTTACTGAGTGCATCCTGAAAATATACACCGTGCTTCTTTAACGTGTGCCCGGCAAACAGCATGAAATCGTACCCGATCTTCGCATAGTTTGTGTAGGAAGACGCGCTTGAGTTCCGGCCATGTTCTTTAATAAACTTTCGCTGAAAGGCCTGGTATGCCGGATTGTTATCAGCCGAAAAATTGGGGCCGTACAGGATTATTTTTAACGTTTCATATTTTGAATAATCCACCGCTGCCTGATCAAGCCAGTTCTCCGACCCGACAATCGTTACCGAATCCTTACGGGTTTCCACAGCACTGATCACCTTCGTGTAGATCAACGGATCATCGGAAGCCACGAATACGGAACCGAGGCTATCCTTCGGCAACGTGAATTGCTTGGGATATTTGAATTCGTCAAACTCGGTTGGCGTTGCCAGGATGTCGAGAATCTTGCGGGAGGTTTCTTTTGTTACTCTTTCAGTTTGTAAAATCTTCAGGCCTGATTGCTGCGCTTTCTCAACAAAACTTGCCGCCAGTGTTGAGTCGCGTTTACTCTCACCGTAAAATACCATGCATTTTTTGTTCCATTTCACAGCAGCAAGATATTCTGCCGACTGGCTGCCAATCGTTTCATACGCTGGCTGGAAGAGGAATCCGTAAAAATTATTCTTCACCAGCTCATAATTATTCGAGATAGGATTGAAAAGGTTAATCTGGTTAGCCTGTGAAAACTCCTGTATCGCGGCATTTTCCTCAGCATATAACGGGCCCACGATCATGTCGCTGCTTTTCAATTCGCGCATGAGCAGCAGGCTTTTGATTCGTTCGGGGCTACGCTCCGTGTCGTACGCCCGAAGGCTGATCTTTATCCCTTGTTTCGCAAGCGTATCCACGGCCAGCATCATTCCTTCATACAAATCCAGCACAAACTGGTTTCGTTTGCGGCTGGGTGAAGCATCAATGGTGCTCACCACAAAAGGAAACAATACCGATACTGTGTAAACGTCCTTATGGATGGTCTCCGGTGTTTCAATTATATAATCCGTCTTTTTCAGGTCAAACCTGCTGATCAGTGATTCGAGCAATTTCTGATCTTCCGGCTGTGTTTTGTTTTTAGAAAGCTCGCGGGCTAACCGCTCTCCGATCACGGCATCCTTTGGATACTTCTCAAGCATCATTTTCAGCGTTTCAATATCGTGAACAGAACTGATCGCATGTTTCTTCATTTCAGAAACTGACTGCTGATTTTTTTCACTCTTCAGCTCGCTCAACAGTTTCAATCCCTGGAAATAATCTTTGTTATCAAAATGGATTTTCGCCAGCCAGATGTTTACCTCATCCATCTTATCCCACATTGGATACAATGTTTTGATCTGACCGAACATATCTTTTGCAACGGCTTTGAAGTTTTGATGGTACGCACTCAACGCATAATAAAAAGACGCATACTCGCGATACGGATTGTTCTGATCGTATGGAATCAGCTTTTTAAAGCTCTCCATGGCCAGGTTGTACTTGCCCTCGGTATAGAGTTTTTTTGAAATAGTGTAAAGCTGGTTGTAATCTGTTTGCGCGAAAGAATAATTAACAATTGACAATGTGCAATTGACAATAATTATTACAACCAGATTTCGTATAACGCTATGCATTCCAGATTCAATTATTTATTCCCATTCTATCGTTGCCGGTGGCTTGGAGCTGATGTCGTACACCACCCGGTTTACACCTTTTACTTTATTAATAATATCGCCCGACACTTCTGCCAGGAACTCGTATGGTAAATGTGCCCAGTCGGCTGTCATGCCATCGGTGCTGGTTACGGCACGCAACGCCACTACATTCTCATACGTGCGCTCATCGCCCATCACCCCTACCGATTGAACCGGCAAAAGCATCGCTCCGGCCTGCCACACGGTGTTGTACAAGTTATGCTGCCGCAAGCCGCCAATGAAGATGGAGTCGACTTCCTGCAATATGCGCACTTTTTCGGCTGTAATATCACTTAATATACGAATGCCAAGGCCCGGTCCCGGGAACGGATGCCGGCCCAGGATGTTCGGGTCAATGCCCAGCGCCTTCCCTACAATCCGTACTTCATCCTTAAACAAGGTATTCAGAGGCTCAACTACTTTCAGCTTCATCTTGGCCGGAAGTCCGCCAACATTGTGATGTGATTTAATGGTAACTGACGGACCTTTCACAGACACCGATTCAATAATATCCGGGTAGATTGTTCCCTGGCCAAGCCATTTCACATCGTTGATCTTGTGTGATTCCTGATCAAACACATCGATGAATGATTTACCGATGGCTTTGCGTTTTGCTTCCGGTTCTGTTAATCCTTTTAAGGATGAATAGAACAATTCCTTTGCGTCAACGCCTTTAATATTCAATCCCATGCCTTCATAGGATCTCAATACGTTTTCAAATTCATCTTTGCGAAGCAAGCCGTTATCTACAAAAATGCAATGCAGGTTTTTACCAATTGCCTTATGAATTAAGACAGCCGCTACGGTAGAATCCACTCCGCCTGATAACGCCATCACAACTTTATCATTACCAAGCTTTGCTTTCAGGTCAGTTATGGTTGATTCGACAAACTGATCGGGTGTCCAATCCTGCGCACAGCCACAGATATGCACCACAAAATTTCGCAGTAAGTTTTTTCCTTCGGTTGTATGCGTTACTTCGGGATGAAACTGGATTCCATAAACGGGCAGGCCTTTCAATTGAAACGCTGCAACTTTTACCGAAGGTGTGCTGGCAATGATTTGAGCGCTGTCCGGGACTTTATCAATCGTGTCGCTGTGCGACATCCACACCTGTGAGTCTAACGAAATTTCTTTCAGCAATTCGTTGTGGTGATCCACGGTGGTGAGCTTTGCCCTTCCGTATTCCCGGATTTTGGAAGCAACTACGTTCCCACCTGTTTTTTGTGCCATTAACTGCGCGCCATAACAAACAGCCAGTACAGGTACTTTTCCATTAAACAACGCTGTATCAATATCCGGTGAGCCTGCATCCCGAACAGAACACGGGCTGCCGGACAGGATCACACCTTTAATATCCGGTGTCAGCTCAGGTATTTTGTTAAAGGGGTGGATTTCGCAATACACGTTTAATTCGCGAACCCTGCGGGCAATCAGCTGCGTGTACTGGGAACCGAAATCGAGAATGAGAATTTGCTGGGACATGGCTGTAAATATACTATGTTGTTCGGCCTTCAAAAATCAGTCAGCTAAAAACAAAAACGCGCCATTTCAGGCGCGCTCGTGTTTTATTTTATGATTTCTGAAAGGTCATTAGTTCTTTCCAAAACGTTTACGGTCGTTTTCATTCAGATAAATTTTCCGGAGACGGATAGATTTTGGAGTTACCTCCACATATTCATCTGCCTGTATGTATTCCAGCGCTTCTTCCAGCGTGTGCTTCAGCGGAGGCGCGATTTTCATCTTTTCATCCGATCCGGAAGCACGCATGTTGGTAAGCTTCTTGGTTTTTGTAACGTTGATTACGAGGTCGCCATTCCGGTTATTCTCACCGATTACCTGGCCTTCATAAACCTCTTCGCCCGGGTTGATGAAGAACTTGCCGCGATCCTGCAAGTTGTGCAAGCTGTACGCGATTGCTTCACCTTGTTCCATTACGATTAACGATCCGTTGATACGGCCCGGGATCTCGCCTTTGTATGGCTGATATTCCTTAAAGCGGTGCGTTACAATCGCTTCACCCGCAGTTACGTTCAACAAATAGTTACGCAAGCCCATGATCCCTCTTGAAGGAATCAAAAACTTCAGAATCATCCGATCCGCTTTCGGTTCCATGTTCAGCATTTCACCTTTGCGTTGCGATACCGTTTCAATGGCTTTACCGGCAACCGTTTCCGGCAAGTCGATGGTTAATTCTTCCACCGGCTCGCATTTAACACCGTCAATTTCCTTGAAGATAACCTGCGGCTGGCCGATCTGTAATTCATAGCCTTCCCTGCGCATGGTTTCGATTAATACCGACAAGTGAAGCACCCCGCGGCCAAACACCATGAAGCTGTCGGCAGAACCTGTTTCGCCAAGGCGAAGCGCCAGGTTTTTCTCCAGCTCTTTCTCCAAACGATCTTTAATGTGACGAGAGGTCACGAACTTCCCTTCCTTTGCGTAGAACGGGGAGTTGTTAATGGTAAACAACATGCTCATGGTCGGCTCGTCAATCGAGATAGCCTTCAATGCTTCCGGCTTCTCAACATCGGTAACCGTATCACCGATTTCAAAACCTTCCAATCCTACCAACGCACAAATTTCTCCGGCCTTAACTTCTTCTACTTTCTTTTTATCGAAGCCTTCGAATACGTAAACTTCTTTAATTTTTGTTTTATTGATCTTTCCGTCACGCTTTACGAGTGCAATTGGCTGACCTGGCTTTACCACGCCACGCTGTACACGGCCAATCGCCACACGACCGATATAAGAAGAGTATTCCAATGAAGTGATCATCATTTGCGTAAGGCCCTGATCGATCTTTGGCTCGGGGATGAACTCGATAATTCCATCCAATAAGGGAGTGATGTCGGTAGTTTCTTTTTTCCAGTCGGTGCTCATCCAGCCGTTTTTAGCTGAACCATAGAATGTAGGGAAATCCAACTGATCTTCGGTAGCATCCAATGAGAACATGAGCTCGAATACCATCTCATGCACTTCGTCAGGCGTACAGTTCTTTTTATCCACTTTGTTAATAACCACGATTGGCTTCAGGCCAAGCTGCAATGCTTTTTGTAACACAAAGCGGGTCTGCGGCATCGGGCCTTCAAAGGCATCCACTAACAGCAGACAGCCATCGGCCATGTTCAACACGCGCTCTACCTCACCGCCAAAATCGCTGTGGCCGGGGGTATCAATTACATTGATCTTGTAGTCTTTATAGCGTACCGAAACATTTTTCGCGAGGATCGTGATTCCGCGTTCGCGTTCGAGGTCGTTGCTATCCATGATCAGCTCGCCAGGGTTCTCGTGGTCTTTAAATAAGTGACCCGCGTGTAAAAGTTTGTCAACCAGGGTAGTCTTACCGTGGTCAACGTGGGCAATAATGGCGATGTTCCTGATCTTCGATGCTTCCATAACCTCAAAATCCTCGTTTATTCTGTGTTTTTTACTGTTTGAGGGCGCAAAGATAATCAGGATTAACTGATTTCCGGATTGTGGGATTTATTCTTTGCCGATATTAATACCTAATTAATACCTAAAAACACCTGCCACAATCAGACCGCTGATTTCAATCGTTCGAGGTGATACAGCACTGCGCGGATTTCGTTGTAAGAATAATTATCACCCAAAGCGTTTTTTAAAATGGATGAAGAAACAGCGTCTGTTTTTTCGATCATTTGAGTGATCGCCTTTATCTTTTCAGGATCGACCACACGTTCAACCGCCAACTCTCCCGTTTTCACAAACCCCGTTAAATGGGATTCAATGGTAGAGATGGCAAGACCGCGAATCTGGGCAACTTTTTCAATGTCACCCTCGCGGTTGTATAAGGCAAATGTTTCAGCAGCGCTGCTGACTTTTTCTTTTGGAGTTTTAGTTAGTGTGTTCGCATATTGTTCTTCGTTTCCGGTAAATAATGCTTCGTCACGCCACCTGGCCTGTCTCAGCTTTAGCGTCTTTGCCGCCACCAGGAATGCTACAGCTTCCAACGCCCTAACATGCTTTTTAACCTTTGCTTTCGATTTAATTTTTGTATGGTGCTGCTGAAGCTTGACAAAAAAGTTATCGTGCAGCAGAGAATTAAAATGTGCTACGGATTTTTTCAATCCTTCCACAAGCTTATCGTAATTGCCATGCTGAAGCGCATCATCAAAATTGCGTTCAATCCAAAGCTGTGTTTTTACCGATACCTCGTCAAGCGTAATTCCATCCCGAACAAGCTCATGACTTAGCCGGATGGTATCTTTTAAGGCATCGTTCTTTTTGGCTGTTAATGTTTCCTGCCAGTCGGAGATTGTTCGGGTGACTTTATTGAAATCGAACAGCTTTACAAAATGATGCTTTTCAAAAACTTCTCTTTCCCGCTGGAGCAGACCGGATAAAATAAGTTCATCTTTTAATTCATTGGCATACGCGATTACTTTTGGATCCGTGCTTATCTGTTGTTGCGTGATCGGTGTTTGAAGAACCAAACCTTCCAGCGATGTGCATCGGCTTAACGCCACATACACCTGACCCGTTGCAAAGGAGCTTCCTGCGTCAATAACAGCATTCTGAAATGTAAGTCCCTGGCTTTTGTGAATGGTAATCGCCCAGGCTAACCGGACCGGGAACTGCGTAAACGAACCAAGCTCTTCCTCGTCAATCTCATCGGTATCGTTATTATAGCGATACCGGATGTTGCGCCAGGTTTCCCGGGTAAGCTCAAATACTCCGCCCTGATCAAATTCAACGGTAACCGTATCTCCATCAATATCGGTAACGGTTGCAATCTTCCCGTTGTAGTACTTCTTTTCTTCACTCGTGTCATTCTTAATGAACATCACACGCGCACCTTTTTTCAGGATCAATTCCGGGTCGGTAGGATAGCTCTTGTCGGAAAATTCATGCTGAATAGTTGCCGGAAATTCGTGGCCTTCTCCCGGCAGCCTGCCAAGCTCGCGGGCATTGATAGTATTCGCTTTATCGTTGTGGGTAGTTAGCGTAACAAATCCTTCTGTATTTTCATCGGATGTTAATCTTGAATTAAGCAGCGTTAAGTCCTGCGCGGTCGCAATATTATTCCTGACATTATTCAGGAGATCAATAAAAACCTGTTCATTCTGCCGGTAAATCTTTTTAAGCTCGATGCAGAGTGGAGGATTTTCAAGGACCACCTTCGCATCAAAAAAGTAAGGACTTTGATAATATTCCTGAAGCATCCTCCACTCCTCGCCTTTTGCGACAGGTGAAAGCTGGTACAGGTCACCAATAAATAACACTTGTACCCCGCCAAAAGGCCGCTGGTTTTTTCGCACTGTTTTTAAGATTACGTCAACAGCATCCAGCATATCGCAACGAACCATGCTTACCTCGTCTATAATCAACAGCTCAAGTTCCTGGAGCAGGTCGCGTTTACTTTTGCTGAGCTGAAGGTTTTTAAACAGCGTGCTTCGGGTTGTGACCTGAACACTTGAATACGGTTCAGGCGTGTGATGCAGCGGCAAATAAATCCCGAACGGCAACTGGAACAATGAGTGCAGCGTAACTCCGCCTGCGTTAATGGCCGCAACTCCGGTTGGGGCTGCCACAACAAAGTTCTTGTGGGTATTCCCGGAGATGTATTTTAGAAACGTGGTTTTTCCCGTTCCGGCTTTACCGGTCAGGAAAACAGATTTTGAAGTATGATTAATAAAATCAGCGGCAAGCGAAAACGTAACATTTGATTCATCTCTCAGGCTCATGTGCCTGTAAAAATATAAATAATTAAGATGTGCCTTGCCGGGCCTGTCCCGGCATCCCCCAGCGGAGCGCTGAAAAAGGATCGCGGCACCCGGCCGCGAATACCCCATTGATTCTGTATCTCGGAAGATTAATCCGCTGACTGGTGAACACCTTCAGCAATTTCCTCAATCATTTTTTTATTGAATGCCTCCAGGTCTTTCGGACTGCGGCTCGTAACCAAGCCATTGTCTACTACAACTTCTTTATCTTCCCAACGCACTCCGGCATTGATCAAATCGGTTTTTATGGAATGAAACGATGTCATCCTTTTTCCTTCGAGCATACCGGTTTCAATCAGCAATTGTGGGCCATGGCAAATGGCAGCGACCGGTTTGCCTTCCTGCAAAAATTCTTTGGCGAACTCGATGCAGTCCGGATCACGTCTCATTAAATCCGGGTTGATCACTCCGCCCGGGATCACGAGCGCATCGTATTCTTCCGGATCGGCATCGGCCACCAGAACATCAACCGGCAATTCGATCGACCAGTTGCCGTCTTTCCATCCCTTCACTTTACCTTCCCGCGGTGACACAATGTGTACATCAGCGCCTGCTTTGCGTAATGCTTCCAGCGGGCTTGTCAGCTCCGATTCCTCAAATCCATTCTCCGTTAAAATTGCGACACGTTTTCCTGCAAGGCTTTTCATAATGTTTGATTTTAATTTGGATGAAGATTTCAAAAA
Organism: uncultured Roseivirgaceae bacterium; assembly: GCA_964538575.1. Taxonomy (GTDB): domain Bacteria; phylum Bacteroidota; class Bacteroidia; order Cytophagales; family Cyclobacteriaceae; genus UBA2336. Next base: position 1,314 of record CAZIGG010000081.1, on the reverse strand, counting down.
TCAAACCAGAGTGAAGCATTCGTTTCCAGCTAAAATCAGCCGCTGGAAAATCCAAGTGTAGAATTTTGAGGACACATGCTGTCTGAGTGTGAATCTTAATAACACTTATAATGTTTGAAATATTGTACCAGCCTGAGTTTGCCTGCGGGCCCGGTCTGACAGCCAGTTTATTTTTGAGCTGACTTCTTGTAAAGAGTGGGGAGGGTGTAAAAGATCTAACGAAATAAGCGTTTCCAGAAAGACTTTTTCATTTCTTCGCGGATCATGATCACCAGTTCCCACGCAGCTTCGGCTTTCCGCTCTGCGGCCTGGGCTAATTTTCTCAGCTCAACAGTTTCTTCTTTAACCGCCAGTGTCAGGTTTTTCGTTTCCCTGATTTCTTCGCTTAAAAGATCTATAATTCTGGAATCCATAATGTGAATTTACGAAAATTTTCGCATCCTGTTACATAGCGAAACGCAAAAAGGTTCCCATGGGCAGGTCGCGGTTGTTTTTTGATTTGAGAAAAAACTCCCCGCACTGCGGATCAGCGATATTGAAATGACTTTTGGCAACGTTCAGTCCCACCAACGGTGAAAGCCCGACCGCGTACATACTGAGGATAAAAAATGAATTTTGCTTTTCCAGCAGTTCACTGCTCATCGCGATCAACTCATTGAGTTGTTCCTGTAACGTCCACTTTTCGCCTTCCGGTCCGCGGCCATACGGTGGCGGGTCCATGATGATGCCGTTGTATTTGTTGCCGCGTTTCACTTCACGCCTTACAAACTTGAACGCATCTTCATACACCCAGCGGATGTCGGTGAGATTATTCAGCCGCATGTTTTCATTTGCCCAGTTAATGCCGGGCCGCGAAGCGTCTACGTGCGTAACATCCGCTCCGGCTGATTTTGCGGCAATGGAAGCCGCCCCTGTATACGCAAAGAGATTCAGCACACGTGGTTTTTGTGCGTTCCAGCTTTTAATGGTGTCGTAAATAAAATTCCAGTTCTCACCCTGCTCAGGAAAAACACCTACGTGCCCGAAGCTGGTTAATGCCAGGCGCAGTGTTAGCGAAAGATTGTTGTATTGATATTGAATGTTCCAGCTTTCAGGCATTCCTTTAGCGCGTGTCCAGCCGCCATTTACCTCATCGCTGTGGCGGAATTTATCTTTCTGCTCGCGGTTAAAGCTGGCGTGCGCTGCAGCCCATTCTTTCTCGGGCAAAACTTTACTCCAGATCGCCTGGGGTTCCGGCCGGCTCAGTACAAACTTGCCGAAGCGTTCAAGCTTTTGGCCGTCACCGGAGTCGATGAGTTCGTAATCGTTCCAGGA
>CAZIGG010000080.1:10946-15015 GCA_964538575.1 uncultured Roseivirgaceae bacterium | reverse complement strand
CGAAATCCAATAGTTGAAAATCAAAAAGCCTTCCGGGATTCCCGGAAGGCTTTTTAATGTATCGGTGGTTATTTAATTATTTAACGACCAGTCTGAAAATTTCACCGGCTTTGTTTTTCACAATATAGATTCCGGGAGGAAGTCCGTCCGTACTAAAGCCTTCAACATTTGAATAGTGGCGAACCTCCTGGTTAAGGCTGTTGAAAACCGTTACGGTTTGCCTGATTGTTTTGGTTCCCGACCCAAAGCTTGCAAAAGATCCGCTGTTAACCGGGTTTGGAAATACCGACAGACGCTCCGAACCCATTTCAATGCTTGTGTAGTCAAGTGAAACAATGCGTGAATATTCAAATTCGCCATCAAAGTCCACCTGTTTCAGTCTGTAATAGACTAAACTGAGTATCGGAGCTTTATCCTCAAACTGATAATCATGTGCCTGGTTTGAGGTTCCCGCGCCCTCAACGCTGCCGATAGAAATGAAGTCAACCCCGTTTACGGATCGTTCTATTTCGAAACGGTCATTGTTCAGTTCTGATTCTGTGTGCCATTGCAGCAATCCTGTACCGGAATTTGTAATGGAGGCCCTGAACCAGGTCAGCTCAACCGGCAGGGGATTAGCGAGTGACGCAGAAGCAAGTGTGAACGGGCTAAAAGAAGTAACCGCACCCGATGTAACAATTGTTCCGTTTGTTGCGGTACCTGTTGTTCCGCCATTTCCATGGTTAGCCCAGCTTGCTCCGTTCCAGCGCGCAACGCGTAACGTTGACGGATCAGTGATGTAGCCGGGCACGCATGCTGCTTCCTGCCAGCTTAGGGTGACGAGTACATTGGAAGCAGCAGGTGGAACTCCCGGGTTGCGGTCTATAGTCCAGTATTCACATTTGCTTATGCTGGTAAAGGAAAGATCTCCGGCAGAGCCTAAACCATGATCGGCATTAAAGTATTGTGCTATAAAGTAATGCGCAGCAGCTGTCGGGGCAGAAATTGCAGCAGGCCGGTAAAACGTGCCATCCCCTATCGGGAAGGTGAACGCATTATTACCGGTTTTGCGCACCGGGCCATCAACAAAGCTTAAATTATTAGCGCCTGTTGCCGTGGCGTTGACTGCAAAGTTCAGGTAGTTTACGGCATCGGTATTCAATATTCCAGACGTGAATATAGCGTCTACGCTTACGGTTATATCGGTATTGAGCGTTACCGTTCCGGTCGGTTTGTTAAGGGTAATCCTTCTGAACACAGGCGATGCCGTTCCGGGTCCTTTGCCGATAACCTGGGGATTAGAGCCTGAGAATTCGGATACACCGGTTCCCGCGTTAAATGTTATTGCTGTTGCGCTGTTGGTGGATACATCATTTGTGAAAACATTGATTTGGTTGTAGGCAGGAAAGAATGCACCCGTTGAAGTTCGAACAAAAGCAACTGCCCCGTTAAACGTATCGGGGGTAGTGTTCGAGAGCAGCCATTGTGCAGCGCTGCTGTTGGTAAGTGTGGTTATACCATTGAATGTGTTCCCGCCTGCGTTGTTATTTGTAGTTGCACCGGTTTTTGTAATGGAAGCGCTGCCATTGAATATTCCGCCTTCCAGGGAAACCTGGGGTGAGGCAAACGTTACATCGCCATTAAAGGTTGTAGCTGCCCCTATTGTGAGTAATGCCGTTCCCGTAAGTGTCATGGTTTGAGGTGTTGCGCCAAGCTGTGTTACCCGCCTGAAACGCAGTTCGCCTGTTGTAAAAGATGTAATGTTGAATGTGTGCCCGGCAGCTAATGTGGCAAAACCGCCTGCTGAGTTTCCGATGATGATACCGTTACCGGCAGTATTGGTAAAGGTAACCGGTCCGTTAAACTGATTCCCTGCTGAGTTGTCCGCGAACCGTAACCAATTTGTACCGGTGGCCGTTGCATTTAGCGCGTCATTAAAAATATCCGGGTTGGTACCGGCCAGTATGAACTGGCCCGCACCTGAATTTGCGATGGTTGTAATTCCGTTGAATGTATTACCCCCGGTGCAGGTGTTATCGGTAGCGCCTGTTTTTTGAATGTGTGCAGTATTATTGTATGTGCCACCCTGGAGGAAAACCTGTGGTGCCCTGAAATCAACCGGACCGTTAAAGATTACATTGACTCCCAGGATAAGCCTTGAATTCCCGGTAAGTAGAAGTGATTGCAAGCTTGTGCCAAGCTGCGTGAACCGTCTTAAAACCAAATCTCCTGCTGTAAAACCAGTGCCTCCTACCGAAATAGTCTTACCGGAGGCTAATATGGCTGTTGCCACAGCGTTGCCTTCGCAGAAGTAGATGCCCCCACCAAATGTTGAATTGACAATGATGTTTCCGTTGAATACAGTTCCGGGAATGTTGTCGGCCATGCGTATGCTGGACGACCCCGTGTTGGTTAAGGTAAGGTCGCCAATAAAGGTATCCAATGCTGTGTTGGCAAACCTGAAAATACCGCTGCCGGAATTGGCAATGGTCGTTGGGCCGTTAAATGTATTACCTCCACTACTGTTATTCGCGGTTGCACCTGTTTTCTCTAAGTACGTTATGCCATTAAACGTTGCGCCATTCAATTCAAATTGTGGTGAGCGGAAATCCAGATCGCCATTGAAGGTAGCTGCCGGGCCTAATTGGAGTAAGGCCGTACCGGTTAACAATAAGGTTTGAGGTTCAGCCCCAAGTTGTGTAAACCTTCGCAGGCTTAAATACCCGCTGTTGTAACCCAGGCCTCCGGTAAGAAGCGATCCACCGGCAGCCATAGTAGCTGACGAGCCTGCCTGAGCGGCAATATAAATGCCTGCGCTGCCCAGAGTAGCGTTGAAAATAATATCTCCGTGAAACTCATTACCGGGTACGTTGCGGGCAATGGAAATAATGTTCGATCCGGTGTTTGTAAGTGTCAAGTCGTTATTAAATATATCGGGTGCGCTCTGTGCCGAATAAAAATAACCACTGCCCGAGTTAGTCAATGTTGTGGGGCCATTAAATATGTTGCCGCCACTGCTCTCATTATTTCCGGCTCCTGTTTTTTCAAGCAGGGCTGTTCCATCCACAGTAACGCCATTCAATAGCAATTGAGGGGCCTTGAAATCAATGTCCCCGCCAAACGAAGAAGATGGGCCGAGGGTCAATATCGCTATGCCGGTAAGCGCAAGGGTTTGTGCAGTGGGGCCAACCTGGGTGAACCGTATAAGACGGACATCCCCGCTGATCACTCCCAACCCTCCAACACCTATGGTATACCCGTCAGCAAGCGTTGACGTGGAACTGGTCCCCTGTCCAAACCATATCCCTCCGCCAAACGTGGAGTTTAGTTCAATGTTTCCATTGAACTCATTGCCGGCAGCGTTATTAGCCATACGGATGGTAGATGCTCCCGAGTTGATAATCACCAGTGTGGAATTGAAAATATCCGGATTAGTATTTCCGGTAAGAAGATAGTTATCGCCCGAATTGGCAATAGTAGCAAGAGCATTAAAAATATTACCGCCTGTGCCATCATCATTTCCAACGCTGGTTTTTTCGAGATAAGCTGTGCCGTTGTAGGTAGCTCCATTCAGTAGCAGCCTGGGTGAAGTGAATATAGCATCTCCGTCAAATTCGGAAGAAGGCCCCAGCCTGAGGATTCCCGTTCCGGTAAGCTCTATCAATTGGTCTGTTGCGCCCACTTGCCTGAAGCGATAAAGATTTAATGAACCGCTTGAAAATATACCCGTTGAAATAGATCCGTTAAGTACGGAACTTGCGGAGGCACCGGAGTTAAATGTAACACCTGCGGTACCACCACTATTGGATACGGAGATGTCTCCATCATAGGTAGAAGTACCGTTACTCCCCATGGTAACGAGAGACGAAGGATGACTGTTGGACAAGTTAATAATCACCGGGCCGAAGGTGGCCTGCGAGCCTGTGCCTTCAAGAAAGCGATAGTCGCTTCGTAATGTTCCCCCGCTGTTGATGGTAAGCGTACCGCCTACCGACAGGTTGGTGTTGGCGCTATTACCTACCAGGTACGACCACTGATCCGATCCACCGGATTTGTTTGAGTTCAGGGTCAGATCCGAGGCAAATTCGGT
>CAZIGG010000080.1:0-10846 GCA_964538575.1 uncultured Roseivirgaceae bacterium | reverse complement strand
CCTATTATTAAACTTGCCGTTCCTGAAAAAGTATTCAGTGTTTGCGCAGTCGTTCCGAGCTGAGTAAAGCGCAATAAGCTAAGTGTACCGCTTGCAAAACCACCTGCTCCAATGGTAATGGTACGGAGTGCTGCCAGCGATGAACCCGAGCTGGCTGCTGTGTTAAAATTGATTCCGCTAGCTCCTCCGCTGTTGCTCACTACAATGTTTTGATTGTACGTTGAGGTTCCGCTGACACCCATGGCTATGGAAGTTGATGCGTGCGTGTTTGTTACATTGACGGTTAAGACTCCGGCATACGCAGCTGTAGTGCCGGCTCCGTTCAAAAACCTGTGATTGCTTTGAAGTGACCCTGCACAGTTGATGGTAACATTTCCACCGAAGGACAAGTGAGTATCTGCAGATTCGCCAACCAAAAATGACCAGGCATCTGTTCCTCCCGATTTATTCGTATTGAATGTAACATCACCACCGAACGAAGTTGTTTGGCCGTTGTGGTTATTCGCAATTACGAAGCGATAGCTCCCCGTATTATTAAATGTGGTTGAAGCGTTGAATTGGTCTGCTGTTCCGTTGCCAAGCATAAGTTGGCCAGACCCGCTATTGGTTATTGTCGTAACTCCGTTAAAAATATTTCCGCCTGTACTGTTATTGTTTACAGCGCCTGTTTTTTCAAGGTATGCGGCTCCATCAACGGTAACACCGTTCAAGAAAAGTTGTGAAGCGCGCAGATCAACATCACCGCCAAAGGTTGTTGCCGGGCCGATTTGCAGCAAGGCGGAAGTTCCTGTCAGGGTAAGGTTTACGGCCGATGTACCGGTTTGCGTGAAGTTTCGAAAACGGAGTTGACCAATATCAAAACCACCTGCACCAATGCTTATGACGCCATTTCCAAAGGTTACGCTTCCGTTGCCTGTGCTAAACTGCAGGTTACTGTTTGAAACCGTGTTGCTGATCGCCAAGTCCCCGTTCATAACCACGTCCCCATCATTACCCCAAAAAAAATCGCAGGGAGAGGTGGGTGCGTTGTTAATAATGACATTGCCGTTAAATGTTGTTAATGAGCCTGCTTCAAAGCTGATTTGTATATCGCTTGCTTCTCCAAGGTTATTAACAGTTGTTGTTCCGTTTATTGTGGTTGATGCTCCTGGGTATCGGCTGATCTGAATGCGACTTTGTATATCAACAACCGATGTATTATTCAGCGTCAGGTTTCCGTGAAAAATATTACCAGCTGTACTGCTGCCGATCCGTATCCGTCCACCGCCAGTATTATTAAAAACGGCATCGGCATTAAAAATATCCCCGGCATCAGCGCCATTGTTTCCCAAATGAATATCGCCAGCGCCAGCGTTATTAAACGTTACCGCCTGGAAAGAATTTCCCCCGCGCGACCCGATGGAGCCTGAACCTGTTTGTGTGAAAACGCAGGCAGCATTAAAGGCGCTGCTGTTAAAAACTATCGCTTCTGATGTGAATGCTAATGATCCGTTAAGGGTACTGTTTGGTCCAAGTGTCAGGGTAGCATTAGGGTTTCCTGAAAGTGTGAGGGTTTGAGGTGTGGCGCCATCCTGGGTAAAATTGGAAAGGGTGAGGTTTCGGCAGCCCGATGCCCCGCACGTAACAGAAATTGTCCGTGTATCGGCTAAGGTAGATGTGCCGCCATTGGAACCGAACAGGGCATTGCCCGTACTTTTATAGTTGATCGTAATGTTGCCGTTGAATTGTGTACCGGCAGCATCACGCGCTAAAGCAATGCTCCCTGTTCCGTTGATGTTGAGGATCACATCCGAAAAAGTATCGGGATTGATTACTGCAAAGCGCAACTCACCTCCACCCAATGTGGTTACGGTTAATGTATTATTGAAGGTGTTGCCGCCCTGCCCGTTATAATTATTGTTGTCTGTTTTGGTAATGTTTACAGCCCCATTAAAAGTTGAGCCGTTGAAATTTAAGCCTGCTGTGCTGCCATCAACCGGAACATCGAATTGGGTTCCGCTGAAAATAGTTGTTCCGGAGACATTGAGGGTTAATGTTGCACCTGCTCCTGAATTTATAATTCCTCCGGCAAAAGTGTTGGTTCCTGTTGTGAGGGTTCGGTTTCCGGGAAGGTCAATAGTACCGGTAAACGTAGTGTTGATTGTTATGGCATTAAGGTTTGGCGAAACATCTAAGATGCAATCACCTGAACCAAGATCATTGAAAATGGCTGTGTTACCCACAACGGGCACTGAAGCTCCGCCTGCTCCCCCGGAGCCAGTTGACCAGTTGGCAGGGTCACTCCAGTTGCCTGGAGATGCTGCAACCCAATAACGGTTCTGAGCAGAGAGACTACCGGTGAATCCGGCCATTAGAATAATAAAGAGAGCCTGTAGATATTTTTTCATACGCAGATCAAATGATAACCAACTGTTTTAGAAGACATTAGACTTTGCCTTAACTACAAAAGTATAAACTTTTATGCGACAAATTCTGCCTTACAAGGGTATTAATTCAGACAACAGGTTGGGGGTAACAACCCGGGCTTCTTTAAATTGCCAACCCTTGAAAAAGAAATCAAAAACCCCTTTTGCATTACGGATTATTCCATCCGTATTTCCCTGGATAGAAAGGTTATCCCCGGCTGTTGCAAACCGATTTTTTGCCTACCTGTTTTTTACCCCCGTTGGCTATCCAACCCCTGAAAAAGAGCTTAAATCAGAGAATTTTGCTGAAAAATTCGTCCTGTCAATAGAAGGGATGCGAATTCAGTGCTACCGGTGGGGAAAGGGCACAAAAACGGTTTTGGCGGTACATGGCTGGGCCGGCAGGGCTACACAATTCAGAAGGTTTGTTAAACCTTTTATTAATGAGGGATACCAGGTTGTGGGATTTGACGGCCCGGCCCATGGAAAATCTACCGGCAGAAGCACGAATTTAAATGAGTTCCTAAAAGTTATTCAGGCGCTCGAAAGCCGGTTCAAAAATATTGCCGGCATTGTAGCCCATTCATTTGGCGGGGTTGCGAGTCTTTATGCGGTTGCAGAAAGGCTTCCGGTACGGAATGTTGTTACGATAGCAAGTCCAACAATTGCCGATGAGATCATCAATACGTATCTCAAGGCAGTAGGCGGGTCGGCAAAAACCGGTCAGGCTTTTAAAGAGTTTATTTTGCGGAAATACGGTAAGCCGTTCCAGGAATTCTCTTCACTGGCTTTTATCAGGCATGTGCCAGATGATTTCAGTCTGCTGATTGTGCACGATGAGAATGATCAGGAAGTAAGCATGGATCATCCGAACGAACTGATTAAAATTTTCCCCCGGGCGGAACTTTACAGAACCTCGGGGCTGGGGCATACGCGCATTCTCCGGGATAATGAAGTAATCCGGGAGGTTGTAACATTTATCCGCTCGCATTCGTCAGAACCGTGAAATTTGAAGGATTAATAAGGAAATCCGGTAAATCTGTAATTTAAAGCCGTGGAAATTGACTAATTGAGCAGGTTTTAACGTTTAGGTAATTGTTTAGCGCTTATTGGAAACTTAAATCCCGAAGACCAGTATACGTTATAGCATTCAACTTTTCTGAGAACCTCCGCATCGTAAACCGTATAATCCGAACACATGAACATTATTGAGACACACAATATTTCCAGGCGCTACATCATGGGCTCCACCGAAGTGAACGCACTTCAGTCTGTTTCCATCACCATTCAGAAAGGTGAATATGTTGCGTTTATGGGCCCTTCTGGTTCCGGAAAATCAACCCTGATGAATATCGTGGGCTGCCTCGATACTCCTACATCGGGCACGTATTCGCTCAATAATCACCTGGTAAGCGAGATGACAGAGAATGAACTCGCAGAGGTTCGGAATAAAGAAATCGGATTTGTATTCCAAACGTTTAACCTGTTGCCCAGAGCATCTGCATTAGAAAACGTAGCGCTTCCGCTTATTTATGCAGGCTACGGAAAAGCAGAGCGCGAAGAAATTGCCATGGCTGCATTGGAAAGTGTGAGCCTGGGTGATCGTTATCATCACAAACCGAATGAGCTTTCGGGCGGTCAGCGCCAGCGTGTTGCCATTGCGCGCGCATTGGTAAACAATCCTTCCATTATTCTTGCCGATGAACCTACCGGTAACCTCGATACAAAAACATCGTACGATATCATGAACCTGTTTCAGGAACTCCATGATAAAGGCAATACCATTATCATGGTAACGCACGAAGATGACATTGCGCACTATGCACACCGCATCGTTCGGTTGCGGGACGGTTTGGTAGAGTGGGATCGCCCGAATGAAAGCGTGAACCGCGCACACGCGGTTGCCGCGCATTAACCCTCTCTCTGAAGTACGGTCAAAATTCTTTATCTTTAAAGAATGAAGATCTATACAAAAACAGGCGATAAAGGCACGACTGCACTATTCGGTGGCAAACGTGTTTCCAAAGCTGATCTTCGCATTGAAACCTACGGCACAGTCGATGAATTAAATTCGTATGTCGGATTGGTTCGCGACCAGCCGACCAATCAAAACCGGAAAAACATTTTAGTTGAGATTCAGGACCGGCTGTTTACGATCGGATCTATCCTCGCCACAGAACCGGGAAATACAAAAGTTAGAATCCCTTTTCTTATACCGGAAGACATAACGGTTCTTGAAAAAGAAATTGATGCGATGGATGCCTCACTTCCTCCCATGAAATCTTTCGTGCTGCCGGGCGGTCATCAGTCGGTTTCGTTTTGTCATGTAGCCCGAACTGTTTGCAGGAGAGCTGAGCGGTTGGTGATTGCGCTTGATGCGCAGGAAAAAATCGATGCCCTTGTTATTCAATATCTTAACCGGTTATCCGACTATCTTTTCATGCTTTCGCGAAAAATGTCAGCCGAGCTGAATGCTGAAGAGATGCCCTGGAAGCCGCGAATGTGAAGGTTTTTACAGGCCTAAGATTCCTAACAATCGTTAGTCTACTTGCTAAAATCGTTTTATCTTTCCGCCATAAACATTGAGGGTATGGTAGCTACAGAAAGCATTCAGGTCGAGCGGGTAAAGTATTCACGGATCAGCCAGGTTGATTTTGCTGATCTGCCGTTCGGCAAGATTTATACGGATCACATGTTCATAGCAGATTATCGTAACGGGGAATGGAAAAATTTCAGAATTGTTCCCTTCGGCCATATTTCGATAAGCCCGGCAACACCGGCTCTTCATTACGGTCAATCCATTTTTGAAGGCATGAAAGCGATGAAATCACCTTCGGGCGAGGTGCTTATTTTCCGGGCAGCCGATAACTGGATGCGGTTGAATATTTCGGGCGAGCGTATGTGCATGCCGCATGTGCCGGAAGAATTATTCATGGAAGGATTGAGTACATTGATTGCATTGGATCAAAGCTGGGTGCCAAAAGCAGCGGGCTCATCGTTGTACATCAGGCCGTTTCTTTTTTCTGCTGACGAATACATTGGTATCCGGCCATCAGAGGACTTTACGTTCATGATCATTCTTTCCCCGGTCGGACCGTACTACTCGACCCCGGTAAAAGTTAAGATTGAGTCGCATTATACACGCGCAACGGAAGGCGGAACCGGCTATGCAAAAGCAGGCGGAAATTATGGCGGAGCCATATTCCCGGCCAAGCTGGCGCAGGATCAGGGATATCATCAGCTTTTATGGACGGACGGAAAAACACATCAATACATTGAAGAATCGGGAACGATGAATGTAATGTTTGTGATGGATGATACACTGATCACACCGGCATTAAGCGATTCAATTCTGGCAGGCATCACGCGCGACAGCGTGCTGAAGCTCGCGAGAAAATGGAACGTAAAGGTGGAGGAGCGAAGAATATCGGTAAACGAAGTAATTGAAGCGGCACAAAGCGGTCGGTTAAAAGAAGCGTTTGGCGCGGGCACAGCAGCCACCATCGCACACATCGAACTGATCGGATATGAGGATAAAGATTATTACCTTCCGCCTGTTGCAGAGCGCAAGTTCTCCAACAGGGTTTATGAAGAACTTGAAGGTATTAAACGCGGCAACCTGCCCGATCCATTCGGATGGATAACAAAAATGTAATCCTGGTTTTATTTTTTCTGCTCATGTTTTTTTGCGCACATGCTCAGCCGCGTCAGGTTGTTGTGCTTAAAAACGAAACCGTTTTGGCCCGGTACAAGGTGGGCGATGTGATTTCTTTTGCCCGGGAAGGTGACAGGAAAATTCTTGAGGAAAAAATCCTTGACCTCAACGATACACTTATCATGATGAACCTGGATTCCGTATCGTACTTCCGGATTAAGAAACTGGACATCCGCGGAAGAAAATCAAGCACCTTCGGGCAGCGCTTAGGCGCATACATGATTGCAGCCGGAATTATTTTACCGATCGCTGAACTTGTTAATACCGGGATTATTCAAAAACAGGGAGCCTCGGTTGATGAAGGTGTTGCGATTGCATCGGGCGTGTTATTAGTAGGGGGTGCAGCGCTGGTGCTTATTAAAAAGCCTTACTTCAAACCGGGGCGACAGAACCGGATATTGATTGTGAAAAAGGGTTCACCTTTTTATAAAGATACTGCCCCGTCAGGGCCGGTTAATCCCTACCTCCCCCGAAATTAGCGTAGAGAGGCTTCGTAAATTTTAATTGTCCTGCTGAATTTATTCAGGCATCTTTGCTGCTTATTCACCTCATGAGCATCTTCACTACACCAAGCCGTATCATCATTACCTGTAATAAGCGTCTTGCTCCCTGGCTGAAATTAGAAGTGGAAGAATTGGGCTTTTCGGTAGTTGACACCTTTGCTACAGGTGTGGAGCTGAAAGGCACGGTGAACGACTGTATCCGGCTCAACCTGAATTTACGCTGCGCAAGCCAGGTACTCTATTCATTATTTGAGTTTCGCTGCAATGGCCCGGATGAGCTTTATAAAAAACTGATGACTTATCCGTGGGAAAAGATCATTTCCAATGACGGGTACTTTTCAGTGACCAGCCATGTTGATCATCCGAGCGTGAACAATACCATGTTCACAAATGTAAAAGTGAAAGATGCCATTGCCGATAAGATCCGAAGGGAAACGGCAAGACGGCCGGATTCAGGCTCTGCCATGGATGGCGCGGTCATTAATTTATACTGGTGGGAACTGGATGCCGAAGTTTTCCTGGATACTTCAGGAGAAACATTATCCAAGCATGGGTATCGTAAAGTGCCGGGCAAAGCGCCTATGCTGGAAGCATTGGCATCGGCAACGATCCTTGCTTCGAAGTGGGATTACCAGTCGCCATTTGTTAACCCGATGTGCGGATCGGGTACCGTAGCCATTGAGGCCGTGCTGATGGCCACTAACCGCAGACCGGGACTTCTCCGAAAAAACTACTCCTTCATGCATGTGCTGGAGTATGATGACCAGGAATACCAGGAACAGCTTGAACTGCTGAACCGGAAAGTAAAAGATGTACCCGGATTAAAAGTTATTGCAACCGACATCAGTGACGATGCGGTTAACGTTTCCCGCATCAATGCCGGCATAGCAGGCGTTGAGCAATACATTGAATTTGAAGTGTGTGATTTTGAAAAGACAAATGTGCCAGCGCAACCCGGAGTTGTATATTTTAACCCGGAGTACGGTGAACGGTTGGGCGAGTTTGATAAGCTTGAAGCTACGTATAAACGCATCGGGGATTTTATGAAACAGAAATGTCAGGGTTACACCGGTTATATCTTTACGGGAAATCTTGACCTCGCTAAAAAAATCGGCTTACGTGCCAGCAGAAGATATGAGTTTTACACTGCCAAAATTGATTGCCGCTTACTGGAGTATGAACTATATGCAGGCAAGAAAGAATAATTATTGAGGTATCTGTCGACATTTACCCTTTTTTGACCTTTTGTTATATTTGCGGGATAATTAATGCCATGACCACTGAACAATTAAAGGACCTTAAAACAAGAGTTGCCGCCCTCAGGCGGTATCTTTGACTACGATCGTAAAATCGTTGAAGTAAAAGACGAAGAGCTTATTACCCAGCAAGCCGATTTCTGGAACAATCCCAGGCAAGCCGAAGCTTCGCTCAAAAATATCCGTACAAAAAAAATATGGACAGATGCGTTTGAAAGCGTAAACAAGCTCATCGAAGACCTGGAAGTGCTCAATGAATTCCACGAAGCGGGCGATGTAAGCGATGAAGAGGTAGACCGCGAATACACGCGAACCGAAAAATCAGTAGAAGAGCTTGAGTTCAAAAAAATGCTGAGCCGCGAGGAGGATCAGCTAAGCGCGATCATTGAGATTAATCCGGGGGCGGGCGGTACGGAAAGTAACGACTGGGCCGACATGCTCAACCGGATGTACATCATGTGGGGCGAGAAGAGCGGATACACAGTTTCGCAGTTGAACTACCAGGCCGGTGAAGTGGCCGGAATAAAATCTGCCACGCTGGAGATCGATGGTGAGTTCGCGTATGGAAAGTTAAAATCGGAAATTGGTGTGCACCGGCTGGTGCGCATCTCTCCGTTTGATTCGAACGGAAGACGGCATACCTCTTTTGCTTCAATCTTTGTGTATCCCAAAGTGGATGATACCATCAACATCGAGATCAATCCGGCTGATATTGAAATTCAAACCTCGCGTTCAGGCGGTGCAGGCGGGCAAAACGTAAACAAGGTTGAAACGAAAGTTCAGCTTACGCATAAGCCCACCGGAATTGTAATTGTTTGCCAGGTGGAGCGTTCGCAGCATGCCAACCGTGAACGCGCCATGCAAATGCTGAAATCAAAATTGTTCCAACTGGAAATGGAGAAACGCCATGCCGAACGTGATAAGATCGAAGCGGGCAAAATGAAAATTGATTTTGGTTCGCAGATCCGGAACTACGTGCTGCATCCGTACAAGCTTGTAAAAGATGCCCGCACCGGAGTTGAACGCACGGATGCACAAAATGTGCTGGATGGCGATCTGGACGATTTTATAAAAGCTTTTTTATTGGGTGCACAGGAAGCTACCTCAAATGCTCAAGCGTAACGTTTTTCTTATATGCTGGATTATTTCGTTTGTTGCGCAGGCACAAAACGGAGCGATCCGGATTGTAGAAGGAGATTTGATTGACGCACAAACCAAAGAGCCCATTGCTTTTGCAACAATTGGCATTGAAGGATCTTATTTAGGTACAAGTTCAAATGCGGAAGGCTTTTTCAACCTGAAAGTTCCAGTCAATCTTAACAATGATAAGCTTCGGATTAAAATTTCCAGCATCGGATATGAGAATGTAACGTTAATCAATCCGCTGGGCGCGCAGCATATCTTGATGAAGCCATCAGCTACGGTGCTCCGGGAGGCTATCGTATTCGGAAGCGACCTTACTCCAACCGGGATTGCCAAGAAGGCTTTTTCGAAAATCAAGAAGAACTACAACACAAAACCATTCGTTTATAAAAATTTCTACCGCCATTACTGCAAGGAAGACACTGCGTACGGACGACTGATTGAGGCAGCTACGGAAGTTTACAAACGAAAGGGATACAAACTGCAGCAGCCGCAGCCCGGCTATAAAGATGAAGTTCGTGTAACGCAGCTTCGCAGAAGTCTGGACAAAACGAAAGTCAATAGTACGCACATGCCGATTGGTGTTTATCCCATCCTGGCAGCTGACTTTGTCGGATTTCAGACAAAAATTGTTTCGGTGTTAAATCTCTTTATCCCGCAGGATGTAAGCCTGGTTAAGGCTTATTTCAAGCAAACCAGATTCACGTTGGAAGGTATTACTGAATTCGATGGCCAGCAGGTTTATGAAATTCACTACCGGATTACTCCCCGCGATTCAGCACGGGTAAAAGACCTGACCCGGTTTACGGGGAAGCTATTCATCAATACAAAGGATTATGCTTTTGTGAAGGTTGAAACGTTGCGTGAATCTGCGCGGGATACAACAAGCATTACGGTGTTGTATAAAAAGCACAAAGGCAAATACTACCTATACCATGCAATTAAGGAGGCTACTCAGCTTACTACTGTTGACAACAAAACACTTTTTCCTCATTGGTCACACATTGAATCTATTACGACTGACATACGGACGGAAAAGATTGAGAGATTCAAGGGTAAAAACCCAACCCAAAGGGATTTGTTTGATATAATTTATGATTCAACCTTTTGGAATGATTATAATGTATTAAAAAGTACTCCACTGGAAGATAAAATCGTCAATGATCTTTCAGGCGGTGCGTCTTTAAAAGATCAGTTTGTAAAATTTGATTCTGCTGAACGAGCAAAACGTTTAAGCCCAGGGGTACATGAGAAGAAATTCAATGAGATTCTTACACAGTTAAAGGGAACTCCGGTTTATATTGATTTTTGGGCAAGCTGGTGCGGACCGTGTATTTCACAAATACCTGCATCGAAAGCATTAAACCAAAAATATAACGGTAAGGTTGCATTCATCTATCTATCGATTGATGCTTACGAGGAGGCTTGGAGAAATTCGATGAGGTTGCTTAAACTTCAGGATTCAGTAATGCGACATCATTTCAGAATAGGTACGAATTCTGATGCAGCCATTATATTCGAAATCAAAAACATACCACGTTATATTTTAGTTGACCGGAACGGAAATTTTGTTGATCGCAACGCCAAAGCCCCCAGCGATCCGGATCTAGAGAAAGATTTTGAACGCTTACTGGCGGAAAAGCGTGAAGACTAAAATCTATACCCCGCAATTCTGGTTGCTCT
This sequence comes from uncultured Roseivirgaceae bacterium, assembly GCA_964538575.1. Lineage (GTDB taxonomy): Bacteria > Bacteroidota > Bacteroidia > Cytophagales > Cyclobacteriaceae > UBA2336. The sequence continues at coordinate 141 of CAZIGG010000080.1, read as the reverse complement.
GCGCAAGCTCGCTTTTATTCTTTGCGAGCTTTAACATGATCATTCCCAAGCTGCCGGCTTACCTGACCAGCCTGGGCGGAGCGGAATACAAAGGATTAATCATTTCACTTTTCACAATAACCGCGATGATCTCACGGCCTT
>CAZIGG010000079.1:2239-15028 GCA_964538575.1 uncultured Roseivirgaceae bacterium | reverse complement strand
GATTGCGTGGGCAGCATCGCTGATCCCGTTTGGGACGTTTGTGTTAGATCGGTATTTAGTTAAGCGTGAGAAGGAATTGCTTACGCAGGAAGCCGTTTAATAATCAGATATGATCTGGTGGAAAGCCATCCGGGAGGGTGGCTTTTTTTATGCTCTTAGGATTTAGATCCTTGCTTCGCTCTGTTTTGATTCAATAATTCGATTAACAAGATCTCTGAAAGTCACAATTCCCGGTATGGTTAGCATCCCTTCCTGTTTATTAAACTTTTTATTTTCAATAAAGGCAAGAATAACTGCTACCATGAAGCTAACTCCTGAAACAAATAGAAGGTTATACCAGGACATTGCAAGAACAAGGGAAAGAATTGATACTAATCCGGCAAATCCTACAAGCCTGCTTAAAATTGTTTCGGTTTTCCTTATCTCCGGCATCACTCCAGTAAAATTCTTGTTTATATCCGCCACAAACTGGTTAAAATTTTTCTTCAATACGGGTTCAATCTTTGAAGAAGGTGATAAGGTTGCTGTGTTTATGCCTCTTATCTCTAAACCTTTCTTGATCGATTTAAAGATAGCTGCCGAAAGACACGCTTGTCCGAGGAGTTTTACAGGTTTTATGACTTCAATTTTTGCATACGTAGCGATAAGATCAAAAACGCCCTGCATTGTTTTTTCATTTGAAAACCCAGCAGCCAACCTCCACTCTTCTATAGGTACTTCAATACCGAACCACTCATTGTAGATTTTTCTCAACTCCATCCATGGTAGTAAGTCACGTGCATCCAGCCATTCAGCAACGGTAGAAGTTGGCTGCAAATCAAAAAAAGGATCAGCTTCCGGATCAAGAGGACTGCAAAGCCTGTGTTCCTCCTTGAAAATAAAGAAGATTTCTTCGGACGTTAATTTTCGAAACTCTCTCATTTAGATTATAAATATGAAGGTACAAAAAAAGAGGCCCGAAAGCCTCTATAATTTATATTATGAACGTTATTACTTTTTCTTCTTCGCAGTCTTCTTAGCCTTCTTCACAACTTTCTTAGCTGCCTTTTTAGCTTTTACCGCTTTCCCGCCCTTAGGTCGGGCAGGCTTAGCTGTCTTCTTCACAACCTTCTTGGTGGCTGCTTTTTTAACACTCTTTTTCTTAGCGGCTTTCTTGGCAAATGCTTTCCTGATCTTCTTGGCTACCGCTTTGATCTTCTTACCAAGACTTTTCTTCGCAGGAGCCTTTGGAGCCGTACTCACGATCTCTTTTGCCATCAGGTTAAGCGCAGAACCAGCCTTAAACCATTCGATCTGGCCGGCATTGTAGGTATGGTTAACCTTAATCGTGTCGGTTGTACCGTTTGTATGACGTAACACGAGTGTTAATTGCTTTTCAGGAGCAAACGAGGTGAGGTCAATAATATCAATCAGATCATCTTCCTGGAATCGGTCGTAATCGCCTTCATTCGCAAACGTAAGCCCGAGCATACCCTGCTTTTTCAGGTTGGTTTCGTGGATGCGGGCAAAGGATTTCACCAAAATTACGCGGATGCCTAAGTGGCGTGGCTGCATCGCAGCATGCTCGCGCGATGAACCTTCACCGTAGTTATGGTCACCCACAACAATGGTTGGAATGCCTGCGGCTTTATAGGCACGTTGCGTTGCCGGAACCGGCCCGTATTCACCGGTCAGTTGATTCTTAACACTGTCGGTCTTTTCATTAAAGAAGTTCAGCGCACCGGTTAAGGTGTTGTTGGCAATATTATCGAGGTGACCGCGGAATCTCAGCCACGGCCCCGCCATGGAGATGTGATCGGTAGTACACTTTCCTTTTGCTTTGATCAGCATGCGCATGCCTAACAAATTTTTGCCATCCCATGCCGGGAATGGATCCAATGCCTGTAAGCGATTTGAATCTGCTTTGATCTTCACCTGAACCTTGCTGCCGTCTTTGGCGGGAGCGAGGTAGCCGGCATCTTTTACGGAAAACCCTTTAGGCGGAAGCTCAAGGCCTGTCGGCTCGTCAAGCTTAACGAGCTGGCCGTTCTCATTCATCAAAGAATCCGTTAAAGGATTAAATGTTAAATCACCCGCAATCGCAAAGGCCGTTGTAATTTCAGGAGATGCAACAAATGAGTGCGTGTTCGGGTTGCCATCGTTACGTTTTGCAAAGTTCCGGTTGAATGAGGTGATGATCGAGTTCGCGCGGTTAGGATCGTTTGTATGACGTGACCACTGACCGATACACGGCCCGCAGGCATTCGCCAGCACAACACCGCCCATTTTATCAAACACACTCAGGAAGCCGTCACGCTCAACGGTGTAGCGAACCTGCTCAGAGCCAGGGGTGATGGTGAATTCAGCTTTGGCTTTTAATTTTTTATCAATTGCCTGCTGTGCCAATGAAGCAGAACGTGAAATATCTTCATACGATGAGTTGGTGCATGAACCGATCAGGCCAACTTCAAGGCGCTGAGGCCAGTTGTTTTTCTTAACCTCTTCGGCGAATTGAGAAATCGGGATGGCACGGTCCGGAGTAAACGGTCCGTTCACATGCGGTTCCAGCGTGGAGAGATCAATTTCAATTACCTGATCGAAATACTTTTCCGGATTAGCGTATACTTCAGGGTCTCCCTTTAAATGTTCTTTTACCTTATCGGCAAGATCAGCAACTTCCTTACGGCCTGTTCCGCGCAGATACGCAGCCATCTTCTCGTCATATCCGAACGTTGATGTTGTTGCGCCAATCTCAGCGCCCATATTACAGATTGTTCCTTTACCGGTGCACGATAATGAATCTGCACCCGGCCCGAAATATTCTACAATGGCTCCGGTTCCTCCTTTTACCGTGAGGATACCGGCAACTTTTAAGATCACATCTTTTGAGGATGTCCAGCCGCTGAGCTTACCGGTCAGCTTAATACCGATCAGTTTGGGGAATTTTAATTCCCAGGCCATACCGGCCATCACGTCAACCGCATCTGCACCGCCCACACCAATGGCGATCATACCGATACCACCGGCATTCACCGTGTGTGAGTCGGTACCGATCATCATCCCGCCCGGGAAGCCGTAGTTCTCAATCACCACCTGGTGAATGATACCTGCGCCTGGTTTCCAGAAACCGATGCCGTATTTATTGGAAACCGATTCAAGGAAATTAAACACTTCACCGCTTGCCGTGATTGAATCGGCTAAGTCCTTCTTTGCCCCATCCTTCGCCAGGATGAGGTGATCGCAATGTACCGTAGACGGAACCTGAACTTTCGGCATTCCAGCCGACATGAACTGAAGCAACGCCATTTGTGCGGTTGCATCCTGCATCGCCACACGGTCAGGCGAAAAGTTTACATAAGACTTTCCGCGACCGAAATTCTCCACCGGCTGGTCTTTGTGCAGGTGAGAGAAGAGTATTTTTTCTGACAGGGTGAGGGGTTTGCCCACTACTTTGCGCGCCTGAGCAATTTTTGCCGGCAGGTTTTTATACACTGCCTTAATCATTTCTAAGTCAAAGATCATAAGCCGGGTTATGTTTAAAGGTTCTAAGCTACTAATTTTTGATCGATTGAATAAAAGGGTAATAAAAAAGATTATCGCTCTATTAATACAAAGTCTACTTCTTTAATCTTTGCCATATCCTTATCAGCCGATAACAGCGGAATATTGAGAAATATCGAAGAAGCCATAATAATCGAATCCGGTAAGCCAAGATTATATTTTGAGCGTAACTGGATAGCTGTTTTCTTTATTTCTGCATTGAACTCAAGGATCAGGACGTGCCTTAGAAGAGCATCAATCTTTGACCGCTCTTGGGAAGATAGTCTCGGAAAACTAAGCAATTCCATTTCCGTAATGAAAGAGACATAAATGTCAGAACCCTTAATCAGCGATGGGATATCTTTATCTCCTCGGAGCAGGTATAAAACTATGTTTGTATCAAGAAGATATGCGGTTCCACTCACGTCTCCATTCTTTTTGAAGTTCCAGGGGGTCTTTAGTAAACTTGATTACTCCGGAATAAGGTTCAGGATTAAAGGGTTTTTTAGGTTTCCTTTTAATCTGAATAATTAATTTTCTGGCCTCTGAAGCCTTGGTGTTTTTTTTGATAATTGTAGTCATCCCTGCGAAGATAACAAATTAAAAGAATCTATTTACTGTTGATATAATTAAGGAATTCACGTTTTACATTTACATTTTCCTTGAACTTACCCGAGAAATAAGCTGTACCGGTTTTGCTGTTCGTATCGCCCACACCCCGCGAGGCCACGCACATGTGGTTGGCATCGACCACCACGGCCACATCCCCGGTTCGTAAAACTCTTTCAATTTCTCTCCCGATTTGGACGGTAAGGCGTTCCTGCACCTGCGGACGTTTTGCAAAGTACTGAACAATGCGGTTGATTTTTGAGAGACCAATTACCTTGCCGGAAGAAAAGTAGGCAACGTGCGCTTTACCATAAATCGGAACAAAGTGATGCTCGCAGTGTGAGTAAAACGTGATGTCTTTCTCCACCAGCATCTGGTCGTAGTTGTATTTATTATCAAACAGCCGGGCATTCGGACGATTCTTGGGATTCAGTCCGCTGAACACTTCCTTCACATACATTTTCGCTACGCGATGCGGAGTTCCATTAAGGCTGTCGTCTTTTAAATCAAGCCCAAGTATCGTCATGATTTCCCGAAAGTGACCTTCAATTTTTTTCACCTTCTCATCATCCGGCATGTCAAAGGCATCGGCACGCAGCGGTGTCTCTGCCGATGAGCCTACGTGGTCATCATCCGGATCGTTGTCCGGGTTAAGCGGCCGGATATTCAACGAAATTTCTTTCGGTTTCATACAGTATAACGTTTAGGTCGAGTGATGGATCTATTTTATCGCGCAAAATTTTCCAGATAACCATCACAATGTTCTCGGCAGTGGGATTAAGGTCTTTGAAATATTCTGTATCCAGGTTCAGATTCTTATGATCAAATTTTTTCAACACATGCTCTTTAATGATATCGCTCAGCACTTTCATATCAAACACATACCCGGTGCTTTTATCCGGTTCTCCGGTAAGGGTCACAATCACTTCGTAATTATGGCCGTGATAATTCGGATAGCTGCACTTGCCAAACACTTCGAGATTTTTTTCGTCTGTCCAGGCCGCGTTAAACAACCTGTGCGCAGCGTTAAAGTGTTCTTTACGCGATACTTTTACCTTCATGCTGTAAAAATAACAGGGATTATCCGAAAAGGTTCAAAAAGCACAGAAAAGGCTGTAAATCTTAACGCTTTAGAGAGAAATAAAGGATGGAACTATATAAATCTAACTTTATGTTTGTAAAATCGTGGTCTTAAACCAGATATCGTGACGTTCGAAGAAATAAAAGCTCAGTTGGAAAAGTATAACGCTGAAGGCAGGCAGTTGTTTACCAGTTCCTCCTTTCAGTCACATAGCCTGGTGATGCTGCACATGATCAGCCGGATTGATAATACTATTCCGGTTTATTTCATTAATACCGGTTATCATTTTCCAGAAACAATTCAATTCAGGGATTTCATAACAGAATCCTTTAAACTCAATACGATCGATCTTAAATCGGAAGTGCCCAAACACATGCAGGTTGATTCTGAAGGCCGGTTATTATTTGCTTCCGATCCGGATCATTGCTGCTACCTGAATAAAACCCAGCCGATGGATGGCATTCTCCGTTCGTTTGATGTATGGATCAATGGCGTGCGGGCAGATCAAAGCTCCGTGCGCGCTGCCATGAAAGTTGAGCAGCCTGCACCGTACAATACGATACGATTTCATCCGATGCTCGATTGGAACGCGAAAATGATCTGGCAATATCAAAAAGAATTTAGTCTGCCGAAGCATCCATTGGAAGAGAAAGGCTATGTAAGCATCGGCTGCGAACCGTGTACCCGAAGGCTCAATCCGGGCATGCAGGAGCGTGAAGCCCGCTGGTATGGACTTAAAAAAGTAGAGTGCGGACTTCACACCGAATTAGTGACCAAATAGAGGATGAACGTATTAATAACAGGAGGAGCCGGATACATCGGCACAGAGCTGGTCGCCCGGCTGGCAGCAGATAATGCAGTTAAGAAGATTGTGATCTATGATAACCTGAGCAGACCTAACTATGGCGTATTTCTCGGAGGCCGGAAGGCAGGGTCGGAAAAGATAAAGTTTTACAAAGGAGAACTCCTCGATTCGCGCCACCTGAAACTGGTTCTCAAAGACATTGACGTGGTTTATCATCTTGCCGCAAAAGTAACAACACCCTTTGCGAGTGGCGAGGGTCATATGTATGAGCAGGTTAATCACTGGGGCACGGCAGAGCTTGTGTATGCAGTTGAAGAAAGTAATGTTGAAAAATTCATATACATCAGCAGTTCAGGTGTTTATGGTGATTCTGATCAGGCAGTAGATGAGCAGTTTCAGCCTGCTCCCAAGACCTTTTATGCCATTTCAAAGCTTCGCGGTGAAGAGCATGTAAGGCGGCTGATGAACAGGAAGGGCACATACATTTTCCGGTGCGGAAATGTGTACGGCTATAATCGCGGAATGCGGTTCGATGCTGTCATTAACAAGTTTGTCTTTGAGGCTAATTTTCAAAAACGGATTACGGTTCACGGTGATGGAAATCAATCAAGAACGTTTATTCACATCAGTGCTGTCGCAACCGCGTTAGCGAATGTTTTAAAAACAGACCTTCCGGGCGGAACCTACAACCTGGTAGAGCGTAACATCAAGGTCATCGATATTGTGGACGAGCTGAAGCAATTGATTCCTGACCTGGAGTTTATCTTTATCAATCAGCATCTTACACTGCATGAGCTCAATGTAAAACGGAACGAACTTGTGAATGAAAAGCTGGGAATAGCTGCTCAAAAACCGTTAAAAGAGGAGTTACAGGAATTCATTAACCGGTTCAGCTTTTAGAAACTGTTCACGCGTTGAATATCGTGGAAATCAAACACTGCCAGGCTAAGCCCCAGGGTTATCTCATGCGAGGTAAAGTTTACACCTACTGACTTGTCGGTCGGCAACTCGAAAGCATAAGCAAAGCGGAATGACTGACCAAATTTTGCCTGTGCGAGGAAGCCATAGGTACCGAAATTACGGGTGAACAATCCGATACCGTAACGTTCATCAATGTTCAAGACAGCATTCACATCAACCGAAAGCGGATTTGATTCCACGTATTTTAACAGCACAGCGGGCTTTAACCGCAGGCGCTCATTAAGGAAAAGTATATAAGAAGCCATCGCATAAATGTGCTGCGTATAAACATCTCCTTCAACCGTTTCATCGGTAGCCGGATTGGTGTACGTGCCTTTGGTTTTCAGCATCCGCGGAACAGAAAGACCGAGAAATAAATTGTCATTTGTCAGAATCACCCCGGCTCCAAATACAGGTTTCGTGGTGTTTATATTTTCCGCAAAGTAAATATCCCCGTCATCCCGAATCTTAAGTTGGGAATTATCGCCCCGATAGTTGGCAACGCCCGCCTGCAAGCCAAAGGAAATGAACGTTCTGTCCATCTGGATCTTATAACTGTAGGTTCCCATAGCCAGTGTGTTCGTGTACTCACCGATTTGATCGCTTACCAGGATAATTCCGGCCCCCATGCGATTATCAAATAAACTGGTATGAGCCGTGGCGTTAAAGGTAGTAGGGCTTCCATCGAAGCCTGCCCATTGTTTACGAAAGCTTACGGATACGTTTAATTCTTTATTGAGCCCGGTGTAAGCAGGATTAATGACTAATGGATTATTCAGGTATTGCGCGTACAGCGGATCAATCTGGGCATGCAACGGTGCAGCAGCAGTAATTGCGAGGATCGATAGACAAAGAAGCTTGTAAAATCTTGTCATGCGGCTTGCAGGGCTTGGTCAAGTATTTAGGAAAAATAACGATTAGGATTTAATTTTCCTATAATGCCCAAACGGGTTTGATCTCCTGATATACTTTCTGACATTTCCCGCAGGCAATTTTTAGCGTTGCTGAGCAAACTGCACGCCTGTCTGCCGGTAAAGACATCGGAAGTGACATAATAAAAAAGTCCCGCGTGTGGGCGGGACCTTCAGCTTTATTCAATACCAAAATTAACAGTACTCTTCAAACACTTCAACTAAGTGCTGGCCGATCATCTGGGCATTTCTGCCTTCGATGTGATGGCGCTCTACGAAGTGCACCAATTCCCCGTCTTTAAAAAGTGCAATCGCAGGCGAAGATGGAGGATAGGGCAGTGTATATTCCCTGGCTTTTGCAACAGCTTCTTTATCCACACCGGCAAATACCGTAGTCAGATTTTCAGGTTTTTTAGAACTGTTTTCCAATGCCCATTTTATACCGGGCCGGGCCGCGCCAGCCGCGCATCCGCAAACTGAATTGATTACAACCAACGTTGTTCCTTTCTGGTCTTTTAAAGTGGCATCAACATCGGCAGAAGTCTTCAGTTCCTTGAAACCTGCTGTTGTTAAATCCGTGCGCATGGGCGCTACTAATTGTTCGGGATACATATTTTTTAAGGTTATTATTAGTTAGAAAACAAAATTACATAAATCCTAGTTCCAGCCGGGCTGCCTCGCTCATCATCTCCTGGGTGTAAGGCGGGTCAAAGGTAATCTCCACCTTCACGTCATTTACGCCTTCAATGGCCTTTATTTTTTGCTCCACTTCACCCGGAATTGATTCTGCTGAAGGGCAGGAGGGTGAAGTAAGCGTCATTAAAACAAACACGTTGTTAACGGGATAGACACTGATCTCGTAAATCAACCCTAATTCGTAAATATCCACCGGAATTTCAGGATCATAAACAGTCTTGATAGCGGCAAGAACTTTATCCTTTAAATCAGGCATGGATGCAGATGATTCCGATTCGGGCTGCTCAATATTTTTAACTTCTTCACTCATGATTTAACTTCCTGTTGGGTTTTAAACGCCAGTGCGTAAAGCTTCATTTGCCTGATCATGGCCGCAAAACCATTAGAACGTTGTGTGCCGATAAACCGTTCCATGCCGATCTTGTGCATAAAGTACAGATCAGCGTTCAGGATAGCTTCAGGCGGTTGGCCGTTAAAAATCCGCACCAGCAAGCTTACTAATCCTTTTGTGATTGCTGTGTTGCTGTCGGCCGAGAAGGAAACCTTATCATTTTCCAGTTTGGCAGTTAGCCATACTTTCGATTGGCAACCTTTTATTTCATTAACTTCTGTTTTATCCGCAGGGTTCATATCCGGCAGCTTTTGACCGAGTTCCATAATATAGAACACCGTCATTTCCATATCGCTATCGAGTAATGAAAACTCGCTGATAATTTCGTCCTGTATTTCTGAAATGGACTTAGCCATTATTACTTCATGAATTTGATAATCCGATCCAGTCCCTCAATAAGCTGATCGACTTCCTGCTTCGTATTATAAACGCTAAATGAGGCGCGTACAGTTCCTTCAATTCCAAACCTGGCCATTAATGGTTCTGTACAGTGATGTCCAGTGCGAACGGCAATACCGCGTGCATCCAGCATTTGGCCAATATCAAAAGGATGGATACCTTCAACGGTAAAGGATAGAACACCTACTTTTTCTTTTGCCTCACCTACGATACGCACATGTGGCAGTGCTTTTATCTTTTCCGTAGCATACACTAACAGTTCATGCTCGTGTGCTGCTATTGTGTCTTTACCGAGATCATTGATGAATTCGATGGCTTTACCAAACGCGATTACGTCCGCAATGTTCGGTGTTCCTGCTTCAAACTTGTAGGGTAGATCGTTGTACGTTGTTTTCTCAAACGTAACGGTTTTTATCATCTCGCCACCGCCCTGGTAAGGCGGCATCAATTCGAGCAAGGCCTTTTTGCCGTATAAAATACCTGTACCCGTTGGGCCAAACATCTTGTGTGATGACAAACAATAGAAATCGCAATTCAATGCCTGAACATCAATCTCCAAATGAGCGCCAGTCTGCGCGCCATCAATCAACACTACAGCGCCATGTGCGTGTGCGAGATCAATGATTTGCTTGATCGGGTTAATTGTACCCAGGCTGTTGGATGCGTGGTTAACAGCTACCAGCTTAGTCTTTGATGATAAAAGTGTTTTATAATGCGAAAGATCAAGTTCACCGCTGTCGGTGACGTTAATAACTTTTAAGATTGCACCCTTATCTTCACAAACAAACTGCCAGGGAACGATGTTTGAATGATGTTCCAGTCCGGAGATAATAATCTCATCACCTTCCTTGATAAATGTCTTCCCATAAGAAGCTGCAACAAGATTAATTGCCTCTGTAACGCCTCTTACAAAAATGATTTCTTGCTCTGACGATGCGTTGATGAATGTTTTAGCTGACTGGCGGGTTTCTTCATAGGCCTTTGTTGCCTTCTCAGCTAATGTATGAATGCCGCGATGAATGTTGGCGTTGTAGCCCTTGTAATATTCGACTAACGCGTTGATTACAACCTCTGGCTTTTGATTGGTGGCTGCGTTATCAAAGTAAATCAAATCACGACCGTTCACTTTCTGGTGAAGCACCGGGAATTGCTTCCGGATTTTCTCAATGTCAAGTGAAGCTTGTGCAGCCACGCTCATAGTTAAAAATTTTTATGCAGTCGTTCGCTGATCAATGAATCAACGTATGCTTTTAATGTTTCGTTAGAAATGGTTTTTAACGTTTCGGCCGTGAATGCATACAGCATCATGCCTTGCGCTGTTGCTTTGTCAATGCCACGGCTTTGTAAATAAAATACTGCTTCTTCGTCCAGTTGGCCAATGGTACAGCCGTGTGAACACTTTACATCGTCAGCCCAGATTTCAAGCTGAGGCTTGGTGTTGATGGCAGCGCTGGGAGAGAGGGCAATATTTCTGTTGGACTGAAACGCGTTTGTTTTTTGGGCATGCGGCCGGACAAAGATTTTTCCGTTAAAAACACCTTTTGAGTTTCCGTCCAGAACACCTTTATACATTTCGTTACTGAAGGAATTTGGCTTCTGGTGATCTACTACCGTGTGGTTATCAGCCAATGTATTTCCGTTAAGCATGTACAAGCCGTTGAAATGCGATTCGCAATTTTCTCCGGCAATGGTGATCGTAAAGTTGTTGCGAACAATTTGTCCGTTTAAGGTTAATGTAAACGTGTCGACTCTGCTTGAATCTGCCTGGTGGATGTTGGTATTGGCTACCTGGTATGATTTTCCGGCATCGTTCTGAATTTTACAGTATTCAATACCTGCATTTTCTTTTACAACGATCTCTTCCGTGAATGTATGCAGCGCAGCATTTTCACCAATTGTATTGAACTTTTCAACGATGCTAAGCTTGCTTCCGCTTTCCACAATTGTCAGCAGTCTTGTGTGTGCAATTACCTGTTCCTGACTTGCATCATTAATGTGCAGGATCAACACGGGTTTCTGAACCGTTGTGTTTTGCGGAACGTGAATGAAAATACCTTCCTGCCAGAATGCTGAGTTGATGGCAGCGAAAGCATCAGCTTCAGCGCTGACAAGCTTATCAAAGTATGCAGCAATCAACCCTTGTTCGGATTGAAAAGCTTCGTTTAAAGATTTGATTTTAACTTCCGCAGCCGGACTAACAATCTTTGAGAAAGTTTGAGAATACCGGCCGTTAAGGAAGACAATGATGTTGGCATCAAGCCCGGGAATCAGAAATTGTTCAACTGAATTTAGTTGAGCAGAAGCAACCGAATGCTTCCATGTAAAGATATTGTCGATGGCGCGCGTAAGCGGAGTGAAGCGGTATTCTTCATGCTTGGTTCCGGGCAGACCTTTCCTTTCTAAGACGTCAATTGCTTTCTTACGGCTTTCAGTTGCTTCGCCAAAGTTTGCGTTCTGAAAGCTGCTCAGGATGTCGGTAAAGCTTTTGCTGGTAGTAACTGCGCTCATGTTATAGTACGGCTACCTCGTCTTTAATCCAGTCGTAACCCTTTGCCTCAAGTTCAAGGGCGAGTTCTTTGCCGCCTGACTTCACGATCTTGCCTTTGTACAATACATGAACAAAATCAGGCACGATGTATTCCAGCAGGCGCTGATAGTGCGTTACTAGAATTGTTGCGTTATTGCTGTTGCGGAGCTTATTAACTCCGTTCGCAACAATTTTCAGCGCATCGATATCGAGACCGGAATCCGTTTCATCGAGAATAGAAAGCCTGGGCTCAAGCATGGCCATCTGGAAAATCTCGTTGCGTTTCTTTTCACCGCCCGAGAAACCTTCATTCAATGAACGGTTCAATAACGACTGATCAATTTCAACCAGCTTCATTTTCTCTTTCATGATGCCTAAGAAAGAAACCGCATCCAATGTTTCCTGACCCCTGTATTTTCTGATCTGATTTACAGCAGTCTTCATGAAGTTGATGGTGCTTACCCCCGGAATCTCAACCGGATATTGAAACGCCAGGAAGACACCTTCACGCGCCCGATCTTCGGGGGAGAATTCCAATAAGTTCTTACCATTATAAATCGCTTCGCCTTCCGTAACTTCAAATTCTTCACGCCCGGCCAATACAGATGCAAGCGTGCTCTTACCGGAACCGTTCGGTCCCATAATCGCATGCACTTCGCCCGGCTTCACTTCTAAGTTGATACCGTTCAGGATCTGCTTGTCGCCAATCTTTGCTTGTAAATTCTTTATACTTAACATTTCTACTGAGTTCAAATTTAATTTGAGTTTCGAGCTTCGAAGTCCGAAACTCGAGATTCGATTAGCCTACGCTTCCTTCGAGAGTTAACGCTAATAATTTTTGTGCTTCTACTGCAAACTCCATCGGGAGCTGGCTCAATACTTCTTTTGCAT
>CAZIGG010000079.1:0-2139 GCA_964538575.1 uncultured Roseivirgaceae bacterium | reverse complement strand
TTTTGTGCTTCTACTGCAAACTCCATCGGGAGCTGGCTCAATACTTCTTTTGCATAACCGTTTACGATTAACGCAACGGCTGATTCTTCATCAATGCCGCGTTGCTGGCAGTAGAAAATCTGATCTTCACCGATTTTTGAGGTTGTTGCTTCGTGCTCAACCTTTGCGGAGTTGTTCTCAACATCAATGTATGGGAACGTGTGCGCGCCACACTGGTCGCCCATCAGCAATGAATCACATTGCGAGAAGTTGCGCGCACCCTCAGCACGTTTTAACACATGAACCTGCCCGCGATAACTGTTTTGCGAATGTCCTGCCGAGATACCTTTCGATACAATGCGTGACTTCGTGTTTTTGCCGATGTGGATCATCTTCGTTCCGGTATCGGCCTGCTGATAGTTGTTGGTAACAGCCACTGAATAAAATTCACCCGAAGAATTATCACCCTTCAAAATGCAGGAGGGATATTTCCACGTGATCGCTGAACCGGTTTCAACCTGCGTCCAGGAGACTTTTGAGTTATCTCCGGCACATAACGCACGTTTCGTAACGAAGTTGTAGATCCCGCCTTTTCCGTTCTTATCGCCCGGATACCAGTTCTGTACAGTTGAGTATTTCACTTGTGCATCTTTCATTGCATAGATCTCAACCACAGCGGCATGCAATTGATTTTCATCGCGCATGGGAGCGGTGCAACCTTCCAGGTAGCTGACATACGAGCCTTCATCGGCAACGATCAACGTTCTTTCGAACTGGCCGGTGTTGGCTGCGTTAATTCTGAAATACGTTGATAATTCCATCGGGCAACGAACGCCTTTTGGAATGTAGCAGAATGAACCATCGCTGAAAACAGCGGAGTTCAATGCTGCGAAATAGTTATCGCTCATCGGCACAACTGAGCCGAGGTATTTTTTAATCAGATCAGGATGTTCACGAACTGCTTCGCTGAACGAGCAGAAGATGATTCCAAGCTCACCAAGTTTTTCTTTGAATGTGGTTGCAACGGAAACGCTGTCAATCACAGCATCAACCGCCACACCTGTCAATCTCTTTTGTTCTGTTAATGAAATACCAAGCTTCTCGAACGTTTTGATCAATTCGGGATCAACATCTTCGAGGTTTTTCGGTTTTGCACTTTGCTTGGGGGCAGAGTAATAAATGATGTCCTGGTAATTGATAGCAGGGTAGGTAACGTTAGGCCATTTTGGCTCCACCATCTTGGACCACAAACGGAAGGCTTTAAGACGCCATTCCAGCATCCACTCAGGTTCATTTTTCCGGGCAGAGATAAATCGTACAGTATCCTCATCCAGCCCTTTCGGGGCAGAATCCGTCTCCATACTGACATTCCAGCCATGCTCGTATTCCTTCGAGGTTAATTCTTCCAGCAGTTGGTTGTCTTTGCTCATGCGCCTTCTTTAGACTGAGTTTAAATAACTCGTAAATATACAACAGAAACAGCGGAAATTGGTTCTTCAGCACCGCAACTTTCCGGCTAGGAAAGGTTCAGGTTCCGGTCGAGGCTCTCCTCGAGGGAGATCATGGTCTCAGTGCGCTCAATACCATCGACTTGCTGCATTTTGTCATGAAGTACCTCCTTCAGGTGATTGGTGTCCCGACAATGGATCTTCACGAACATTGAGTAGTTGCCGGTAGTATAATGGATACTGGTGATCTCCTGGATTTCCTTCAGTTTAGCGACTACCTTGTCGTACAACGCGCTCTTTTCCAGGAATATACCGATGAACGCGGTTATGTCGTAGCCAAGTCTTGCGTAATTGAGTTTCAGGGTTGTTTTCTCCACAATCCCGGCTTCCTCAAGTTTGGTCATCCGTACATGAACAGTTCCTTGTGAAACGTTAACCCTCCGTGCAACTTCGGTAAAGGGTTTTTTAGCGTCATCCCTCAAAATCTCCAGGATTCTGAGATCAGTATTATCGATTTCATAATTTTTAGCCATTTCAGATACTATTTTTTGAATGTATATCAATTTTGTATGCTATTTATTAAATAATATTTAATTTTTTACCTAATTACTTGAAATATAGAGCAGTCATTAGCTTACTTTGTTGAAGTAATTACAATGTAAGGTGTTGAATCCCGATAGTTATCGGGAGGCAGACAGGCCTTCAAAAGTAG
>CAZIGG010000078.1:6353-15151 GCA_964538575.1 uncultured Roseivirgaceae bacterium | reverse complement strand
ACTTATCAAAAATATAACGAAAGAGGCCATCTCTACTTTTGAGACAGCCTCTTTTCACAATAGATTGCGCTTAAACTACTTATTTTTTTTTCTTTTCCCTATTTCCTACACTAACAACTTCAGCGCTGGGTTGCCTACTGCCGCTCTCAGGTACAGTTATGGTAGAGAAATCATGAAAATCCACGCCAGTCTTCGTAAAAGTCTGTACGATCCGGAGCGGGCCATTTGCAGCAACTGTCCCAAAACGATTAACATTTGCCAATGTATATGCCGCTTCAAAAGCAATTGCTTCAAATTCCCCATCAACTGTTATGTTATCAGCGCTATTAGTAGGGTCAAATGTTACAGTAAAATTTAGCGGGTCTGCAGTTCCACTCCAATAATTATAAGCAAGTCCGTACTCGCCATCCGGTGCTCGGAAATCAAGTTCGAGGTATCCTGGGTCAGAGTAGTCTACCTCCTCCCAAGTAGCTTCTGGAGAAGATCTATAGAATAAGTACAAATCCATATCTGGTGATCCAGGCCAATCAAGCTCAATACTCAGAAACCCCGGATCATCGCTAACGATCACAAGGGTATGCATACGGTTAGCAGAACCTTCAGTTCCCGGAATGGTAAACCTAACAGTTTCAAGCCATTCTGCAGCATCATCGTCAATGACCGTTACGGTAATACCATCATTGCCAAAACTCAATGTATAATCAGTTCCTTCCGTAGCAGAGCCATCAACGATAATATCGCTTTCTGATATGCTTCCGTCCCTGAAAGGGATAAAAATAGTACCGGTGCCATCAGCCTCACGATATCCAGAGCCAACGCTTACAAAGCCCGCAGAGGTACTTTCGTCCTCATCATCGCTGCATCCCAGCAACATTAATGAGATTCCGCATACAAGCAATAGTTTATTTATAAGTTTGTTTTTTTTCATTTTGCTTTATTTTTTTATTTATCTCTCTTCTTTAAACTTATAGTGTTCCGTAACATTCCATCGGCCCTGCACCCAATGAATTTCAATCGACCTGTCGTCCGGAAAAAACTCGCCTTCGCCCACCTCCAGGTTAGCGCCTGTATCGTTACGCTTGATCGCAGTAATCTGGTTGGTTGTTTCATCAAAAATAAAAACCGGCCGGATA
Source organism: uncultured Roseivirgaceae bacterium (assembly GCA_964538575.1). Classification (GTDB taxonomy): domain Bacteria; phylum Bacteroidota; class Bacteroidia; order Cytophagales; family Cyclobacteriaceae; genus UBA2336. Next base: position 14,018 of record CAZIGG010000078.1, on the reverse strand, counting down.
CCCGTATTGGCTCCACCGCCAGTGGCTATACTGACTACGATATAGTTCGGATAATCCCAGCTTATATCATAGTACAGAACTGTATTGGCATTTACTGTTGACAACGATATTTCACGGGGATAATCATCTGTGTACAACCCGTTGGCATCAATGAGGGATCCAGTTACATTATAAACACCATCGTACTTGTTTTTCACTACGGTAGCCATGATGAGCACACTGTTGTGTTCGCTCAAGATACCCGATGATGCCGACACAATCCGAAAAGGGAGAGCATACGTTTTTGACAAATCATATTTGTCAGGAAAAACGGTTACCGAAAAACTCACTTCTTTCTGGCCTTTGGGTATGGTAACGGTCAAGGTAGGGATAGTGTAGTTTTCCTCAGGCAACAATTCGTAAGTGCCCCCCTTTAAAGGTTCAGCACCGTACAAGCCATTTACCATTTGCTCGTTGTAAATATCCAATGCCGCGGGATCAACCGCCAGTGTCAGTTGAATATCCTGGTCATTGTCCTGCGGACCGGCAAAACTAATGGGTACCGTAAAGGATTCTTGCTCAGAAACCGCAAAAGCAGTCACATAAGCAGGGTAAATTGCCCCTGTTGCTGACACCGGAACGGATGGATCCAGAAATTGAATCACATTTTTATATCCCGAAGGATCCAATGCATAATCTTTATCATCGAGACATGCCGTCATCACCAATCCGACCAGCATAACTCCTATTATTTTTACTATGTTTCTTTTCATAAGTTTCAATTAATTGCTTTTACGGATGAATTAGTTAGGATCCCAGAAAATGCGCTCCGAACGATAATCGATGCCGCGATAGTTTGCCGGGTTATACTGCTGCTCACTCGAAGGGTACATCACACGCGTAGGCAACCCGTCAGGTCTCGTGGTAATGGATGACTTAATGGAAGCTATGTCCGCAGCTGGTGTGCCACCTTTTACCGTAGCCGGATAACCCGTTCTGCGGTACTCATTCCAGGCCTCGTCATTGTTGGTCATGTTCAACGCAATGTATTTTTGCGTAATGATAGCCTCCAGGCGCTGAGCATCTGAAGTAGCTTCTTCAATTACCACCAATCGTTTATTGGGATTAGCACCGTTTTCAGCTATATAATTCGCCACCAGCACATCAGGATCTGCACCTGTCAACAACGCCCCTGACGGGGTTTTGTACAGGTAACGGAACGATGCCGTAACCCCTGCATAGAAGTTGGCCTCATAACCCCCCTCAACTACAGTTCCTTTCAATGCGGCTTCAGCCAATAAAAATTTAGATTCAGCCAAAAGCATGAGCGGACGCCCCGCGTCATACCGTTTCAAGGCCCCTGTGCCGGCAAAACCTGGAGCATTGGTAACCCAAACAGAAGCATTCGAAGGAGCTGCTACGTTTCCTTCATTTGCTTCATCGCCCAATTGATTTCGAGGGGTGCCCGGGAAGTTATAGTACATAACCTTACCTCTTCCGTTATCCAGAATTTTAGTGCCACCATAGAAGCCAAAAGCAAAGTGAGTAGGTACGCGCGACCTGTTAACAGGGGTGGGTGCGGTAGCTGTCGTTAACCCCCAGGATGCCCAATCCGGATTGGGTTTATTCAATTCGTAGCCCGGGTTAACAACGGCATCGTCAGACAAGAAAGCCGAAACATCGGCACCCTCACCATTCAGTTTTTCCTTAAATGTTTTTACAACACTGGTTAAACTTCCGTTGCTGCGGATAAGCATGCGCAACTTCAGCGTGTTGGCATAGCGTTTCCATTCCAGCATTTGCACGTTGGCGCCATCGGTCGTATTATATAATTTACCAAAAAGCGGATCGGCTGCCACCGCTATGGCGGGAGCAACCGGATTGGCATCAATTTGAGCAATGGCTTCATCCAGCTTAGCAATCAAATTTTGATATACCTCAGCGGCATCATCGTAAGCCGGAGTAGTATTGTTCCGGTCCAACGCCTTTGAATAAGGAATATCGCCAAAAGCATCTACTAACTGCTGGTAGTTTACTACCTGAATAATCTTGGCCGCGGCATTGTAAAATGCATAAACAGCATCGCCTTCGGTTTTATCAATCACAAATTGCAAGTCGGCTAAAGGCCCTGTGTAGGTACCTGTCCACAAACCATTGTAATCGCCTGGCACCAAGTTGTAGTTCAGCAACGTGCCAAAGCCTGAAAATCCACCGGCATTGGCCATAAACCCGCCAAAGTGCGCACCATAGTTACCACCGTTATAGGTTGATGCACGGCTGGCCGTAGCCACAATAGCCAAAGGCAATACCAACTCCGGATCGGCCGTTGTAGGCAAGTTGGGGTTTTCGTTAATATCCAAAAAGTCGCTGCACGAAGACGCTGCAAACAACACCAGCAACGCCCCTGCCCATACTCTAATATTTTTCATCTTTTTCATCATTTCTCTCAATTAAAATGTTAATGAAATTGTACCGCCTACGTAACGTGCCGGAGGCGACAAGCCAATGCTGGTGAAACCAATAGCATTGCTGTCTGCACCAAGCGCACTGTATTCAGGGTCGGTGTACAAGTTGGTTTTAGGTGTCCAGATAAACAGGTTACGACCCTGCACGCTCAGGCTGGCCGCCTTAATCACTTTAGTTGACGATAACCACGAAGCAGGAAAATCATAACTCAACGAAATTTCGCGGATTTTCCAGAAACCTGCCGAATGTGTATAGTTTTCGCCTACACTTGTATTGAACTGCCCGCCTGTCCAGAAATCAGCACCACCGGTGTAGGTGGTAATGTTTGTGTTTTCCACATACGCCCCGGTTTCAGGATCTTGATATACTGAATTGGGGAACACGAAACGGGCGCGGTCGTACCATGTATTGCGGATACCGGCACCGGAGAAGTCAAACGCTGTTGTAACAGAATTCATGATGTAGTGGCCATAACGGTATTCAGCCACACTCGCCAAACGGAAGCCTTTGTATCTTGCTTCAAGCGTTAGCCCTACGATATGAGGGGGAGAGGTTGTACCCACATCCGCCATGGTTGGAGAAACCGAAGGCACACCTGTCATATAATCCACGATAACTTTCCCATCGGGTGTTCTGTTGTATTGCGCCACTTTAAGGTAAGGATAAGGTTCTCCTACTTTAGCAATAACACTGGCAAGAGTACCTGCAGTACCCAACGTAAGTTCTTTAACACCTTCTGACAGCGAAATCACCTTGTTTACGTTCAGGGTGTATGTTACGCGACCACCGAGGCTAAAATCACCGATTTTAATTGGTGTAGCCTGAAGGTATGTTTCAAGACCTTTGTTTTCTACTTCACCCACGTTGGTAAGTGAACTGCTGTAACCTGTTGCCGTAGATACCGATATCGGAATGGTTTGGTTAGATGTATTGGTTTTGTAAACTGTAGCACCAATGCTGGCATCGAACAGATTCAAATCCAAATCAAAACCGGCTTCAAAGCCTTTGGTCATTTCAGGTTTCAGGCTAGGGCTAACCATGCGATCGCCCAACGAGAACCCACCGTTGCCGCTGTACGGATAACCGTAGGCCTGGCTAAAGGTTGCTGTCAGTGCATACGGATTGATGTTTACCTGACCTACTTGTGAATAACCACCTCTTAATTTAAGATTATCCAACCATGCCATATCTTTCAACAGTGGGATGGCATCTGAAAGGATGATGGAAACGTCTACCGCAGGATAGAAGAACGATCTGTTTTCTTTGGCCAATACTGAACGCCAGTCATTACGGCCTGTAGCATGCAGGTATAACCAGTTTTTAAAGCCGAGGCGAAGGTCTCCATATACACCTATTTGGCTTGCCTGAGCAATATTGCCATAGCCACTCAGGTTAGAAGTTACGTTTCCTACATTATACACATCGCTGACAATCAAATTGCTTCCTGAAACACCTTCCTCCTTTTGATTGTTTTTACGGGTCTGCACACCCGCTACAAATGTCAGGGTAAAATCATCTGAAATTTTGGGTTTAAATTCACCAAACAAGTCGGTTGTCAACTGATCATAAAAAGCAGATGATTCACTAACACTACCGGCAACGTTACTCTTAGACGGGGAAATAATTCTTGTATAAGGGGAGTAAGTGAATTTACCTGTGTAGGCATGAGTATAAACGTTGCGGGTGTTCAAGCCCACACGGCCTGTAAAGGTCAACGGTTGGATCGGATTCCACTTCAACTCAACCGTAGCCTGTAAATAATCGTTTTTCGTTTCAGAACGGTTGTTGGCCAACGTAAAATACGGGTTCTGGTAATACTCATTATAATACCCGTTGGGGTTAGCAAACGGATCGGTTTCCCAATCTTTGTATTTGGTAATATCCACATGAGCAGGCGACATCAATACATTGTTATAGGCATTACTTACTTGGCTGCTTTGATCATAACGGTTGGCCATATAACTGGTGCGCACCGCAGCAATTAAGTTATTGGTAACCTTTCTTTCCAAATTTAACCTTACCTGGTAGCGCTTGTATTCATCCCACGGAACGGTAGATTTTTGATCGAGGTACTGAGCCGCCAAAAATATAGTTGATTTGTCATCACCGGAAGAAATGCTGAAGTCAGTAATGTTTTGGCGACCTGTTTCCCAAAAAGCGGTACGGGCATCTTTATCAGTAGCTGAATAAGGAACTTCCTGAATTGAGCCATCCGCAAGTGGCTTACCGATAATTACAGTAGAACCGTCAAAACGGGGACCGTACTGTTGGTTTTCATAAGGAGTGTACACAGGCGGAGTATCAGGCGTAGTACCAGAACCAAACTCTCTTTGAAGTTTGGGCAGGAAATTCACATTTTCAAAAGTAGTAGTGTGCGATAAATTTATCTTAGGCGCACCTGCTTGTCCTTTTTTAGTGGTTACAATGATCGCACCATTAGAGGCATCTGAACCATAAAGAGCCGCTGCACCCGCACCGTTCAACACCTGAATATCTTCAATGTCGTTAGGGTTAATGTTACCCAAAAGGCTGCTGGGAGTAATCACACCGTCCAACACTAATAAGGCCTGGTTGTTACCGGTCAACGAACGCTGACCACGGAGTACCAGGCGATAGCTGGGGTTAAGACCGCCATTGACGGCACTCACCAACAAACCGGGTACTTTACCCGTAAGACCGGCCGCTACGTTGAACCCCTTACCTTGTGTAAGGTCAGTTCCATTTACTGTAGAAGCCTGTGTGCCCAACTCGCGTCTCTGCACCATTATACCACCGGCCGTAACAACAACTTCATTCAACGTAGAGACATCAGCCTCCATCACAATATCCACTGTTGACTGGGTGGTCACAGTAACACTCTGTGTTTTAAGACTGATAAATGAGAATGTTAAAGTTCCCCCTGAAGAAGGAATCGACAGCGAATAGTTGCCATCTCCATCAGTTTGGGCTCCAATTGCTGTTCCTTTCAGAACAACGCTTACTCCGGGAAGCGAACTGCCATCTTCAGCAGATGTTACGCGACCAGAGACTGTGCGATCCTGTGCTGATACTTGCAACGAAGCAAGCATAAGCACCATCGTCACACAAGACAGTAAAAGTCTCTTCATAAGATTTAGGTTTAGGTTAGTTAAACATAACTTGAGTTGTAAACTTATAACAAAATTTTAATCTAAAAAAGGTCTGTATATTAAAATTAGCTGTGGATTTTACCCTCTTGTCCCCAATAACGGGGTATTTTATTAAGGATCAGGGGTGTTATAGAATCGTGAACTCTATCCTCCGGTTAAGCTGGCGGCCGGAGTCGGTTTCGTTTGAAGCAACAGGGGCTACGGAACCAAAACCTCTGGCAGACAGTCTTTTGGAGCTAATTCCTTTGGAGATTAGGTAATTGTAAACTGATTTTGCCCGCTTTTCAGAAAGCTGCTGGTTATAGCCAGCATTACCGGTGTTGTCGGTGTGACCCCCTATTTCAATGCTGATTTGCGGGTTTTCCGTAAGGAAACGAATAATTTTTTCGAGTTCGGTAAATGACTTTTCTTTCAACTCATACTTATCCACATCAAAGAAAATGTTCTTGAGTACTGATCCCTCTCCCTTTACAGCCCTGTCAAGGGCCACATCAATTACAAGCGGTTCGAAATGATCTACTCCGGAGTAGTTAAAATTAAGACTCTTAAATAAGTACCCCTTTTTGTTAATATAGAGTGCATACTCAGAACCCTGTGTTAACACCATCAGGTACCGGCCTGAAATTGAATCGGACTCTACGAATGAAACAATCTCGTTTTTATTGATATCAAAAAGTTCGAGCTGAGCCTCGAGATTTTCTCCTGTTCTTGAATCGGTAACAATACCTTTAACATAATTGCTTTTATATTTAATTACCTGATCTTCAGGTATTTGTATTTCTACAATAACTGATTTTTCATGGCCGTTGCGGAGGTTTTCTTCGTGGGAGTAATAACCCTTTTGCCCGTCTGCGGTTATAAACAAGGAGTACTGGTTTTCATGGTCATTTATCGGGCTGCCCATGTTTACGGGCACAGACCAGGTATTATCGGTTTTCTCGGTATAAAAGATGTCATAACCTCCAAACCCAACCAGGCCATTCGTGGCGAAATACAGGGTACGGCCATTGACATGAATAAAGGGGGAACGCTCATCATACTGCGTGTTTACCTGCCCGCCCAGGTTTCGCGCTTTAGCCCACTTCCCATTGGGGCCCAGGGTTGTGTACCAGATGTCGTTGCGGCCAAACCCGCCCTTCCGGTCGGATACAAAATAGAGTGTCCGGCCATCCGCAGATAAGGTTGGATGTGATTCCCAATCGCCAGAATTGACATTCGGCCCTAAATTCACCGGTTTTGACCACTGATTCCCTGTTTTTGTGCTTTCATACAGGTCGCAATCGCCACTGTACCCGTTTTGACAGGACGTAAAGATCAGTTTCCGGCCATCCGCTGAAATTGTGCATGTACCCTCGTTTTGAGAAGTATTGATATTAGGTGAGATTGGTTGCGGAGTTGTCCATCTACCCTGTGCATTTTTATAACTGATCACCAGGTCTTCATCATCATCATCCCGGTAGCCACGCCTCCGGGTGAAGATCAATTCCTGCTGATCGGCCGTAAGGGTCGGGAAATACTGGAGCGGAAAACAATTGACCGTATCGCTCAGGGCTCTGGGCTGATATTGATTTTTTGCACCCTGATTGTCGAGGGCAAAGCGGGCATTCTGAATCCAGCCGTTGGCTTTGCCGATCCGCTGCTTGTTTTGAGTTTCGGCAGTTACAAATTCTGAAAGTACGGCTATGGCATCCTTGTACTGGCCGGAAACCATATAGGCATCGCCCAGGTCAAACCAGATCATTTTCTTTTTTCGGATGTCTTCGGTAAGTGTGAGCGCGTACTTGAAATTATTAATGGCACGCTGATAGTCTTTCATGGACCGGTAGACGATGCCCAGGCGGTAATAGGCTTCTGTAAATTTTTTGTCTTTCTGAATGGCTTGTGTTAAGGCGTTAATCGCCTCTGCATATTGCCCTCTTACGCGGAAATTATCAGCCTGTATATAAAGTTCGGTTGCTTTTTTCGATTTGGTATCAAGGCCGGCCTGGGCAAATGATATTGCCGGAAGCAGGAGAATGCCTAAAATGAGCGCACGAATCATGTTTTAAAACTATAAAACAATCTTCGATACATCAATCTCCGGGCCATCAAA
>CAZIGG010000078.1:0-6253 GCA_964538575.1 uncultured Roseivirgaceae bacterium | reverse complement strand
TCATGTTTTAAAACTATAAAACAATCTTCGATACATCAATCTCCGGGCCATCAAATGCCAACATGGCATTGATGAGGCGGAACGATTTAAAGGAAGGAATGTCCTTTACCTGGATAGGGCCGGTTTTTATTTCGGCTGTATCAAGAAGGAATTGCCGCATGGTGCCCTTTAATAAAGGTGCGCTGGGCGTGATCCAGTTCACGCCATCATAAAAAATAATATTGCTGTACGATGAATCGGTTACGAAGCCGTTTTTGATGATGAGAATGTCATCGCAATACTGTCGTTGATTGAACAGCATTTCGATTTTATTCCGGTCGGTGTATTTATGGGCATACTCAATCTCCTGATCGTACACAACTTTCAAACTATTAACCGGCTTAGCTTCGTACGGAATAAATTCAACCGATTCGATTTGCTTTGCGTATACGACCCGGCACTTGTACAACCCTGTCTTTGACGGTAGTTTATATTTTTTAAGATTTTCAAACAGGCTGATGGAATTCTTTTCCCCGAATAATTCTTTCACCGACCTGTCCATGCGCTGCTGATGATAGCTCAGCCGGTGGAAGTTTCCGTTCTGCAGCCTGATGGATTCAAGTAACCGGGACATATACTTTATCGATCGCTTCCTGATATTCGGTTTTTGCATCACTTTGGGTAGTGATGCCGCCTCCGCTGCGGTAATATAATTGATTATTGTCTCGCTCAATAAACCGGATCATCACACCGCTGTCGAGCGACCGGCCGTCAAAATAACCAAACACTCCGGTATAATAGCCACGTTTCTCCAGTTCGGCTTCGGCAATGATCTGTAGTGTTTTTTTCTTGGGGGCCCCGCTGATGGAGCCTGCCGGTAACAACGAAACTAAAACATCACCCAATCGTGATAACCAGTCATCGGGCAATGTTCCGGTTATCTCTGAGCTTACCTGTAGCAGATCTTTATTACTGGTTTTGATTTTTTCGATGTACCGGAAGCGCGATACATGAACATTTTCCGCCACAAGGCTTAAATCATTCCGGATCAGATCTACGATAGTAATGTGCTCGGCTTTTTCTTTTTGATCGGTAAGAATAATTTCTTCTGCATTCTGAAGGGCAGCATCAATCGTACCTTTCATCGGATACGAAAAAATCTTATTGTTACTAATTCGAACGAATGTTTCCGGAGAGAACACCAGAAACTGATCGTTGAGCAGCAACTTATATTTTGCAGCGCTTGCCTGAAATAGCTGTTGAAGGGATTGTTCCGTTTCGATTTTCGTTTTGATCGTCAGATTGGTGAGAAATGAATCACCGTACGCAAGATGTTGCAACACCTTGCTGAACTTCACTTCATATTCAGTAAATGAGACTGGGAACTTTTTAAAATCCCCGACCCTCTCCCCGGGGAGAGGGGATCGGTGTGTATTAGAAAAACCATTTATGTCAAAGAGTATTTCATTGGCGTTAACCTTGTCAAGTGTTAACGCGAGAGGTTTTTCCAGTTCAAAGTCAATACAAAAGAAAAAGGGAACTCGTTCTTTCCCCCAGCTATTCAATGCTTGTTTAAACTCCTGAAGGGTCATCAGGGTATGTTCATGTATTTGTGAATCTGCAACGACACTTCCCACGTTGGGTTGGCTTTCACGTATTCAATGATCAGCGGAAGCATTTCTTTTTCTTTCGACCATTCGGGCTGTAAAAAAAGCTTACAGCTCGCATTTACCTTCTCCGCGAATTCTTCCGCCCAGTTGAAATCACTCTTACTATAGACGATCACCTTTAGCTCATTCGCCTGCTTGAAAATGGATGGATCAGGGGCTTTGAATTTTTTGGGTGAAAAGCAGATCCAGTCCCAGGTGCCGGTAAGCGGATATGCCCCGGATGTCTCAATATTTGTCTGTAAACCAGCTTGTTGCAGGGATTTTGTAAGGATGGATAAATCGTACATGGCAGGCTCACCGCCCGTTATCACAACCAGCTTTGTACCGCTTTTCTTCGCACGCTGAACCAGCTCATCAACAGAAACCAACGGATGTGCACCGGCATCCCACGATTCCTTTACATCGCACCACACGCAGCCGACATCGCATCCGCCCAGGCGAATAAAGTATGCGGCATGACCCTGGTAAAATCCTTCACCCTGGATGGTGTAGAAATCTTCCATCAACGGGAGTTGATGGAAGATTTTGGATTTTGGATTTACGATTTCAGATCTTGAAGTCAAGAGATTCTATTTAGGGTTCTTTATATTCGAAGATCCCTCGTTCCTCGGGATGACTGTTTTCAGGATTACGGATTTCTTAGTTCGGTTGCGCGCAATGTGTTCAGCAACAATGAGGCAATGGTCATCGGGCCAACGCCACCGGGTACGGGTGTTATGAATGAAGTTTTCGGAGCGACAGTTTTGAAATCAACATCGCCCTTTAAGGCAAAACCATTTTTGTATTGTGGCCCTTCCACGCGTGTTGTGCCTACGTCAATCACTACAGCGCCTTCTTTCACCATGTCGGCTGTAACAATGCCGGGCTTGCCTACGGCAACAATTAATATGTCTGCTTGTTTAGTAAAGCTTGCGATATCCTTTGTGTACTTATGGCAAACGGTTACCGTTGCTCTTCCTTCTTCCACCAGCATCATGCTTAGCGGAGCGCCCACTAGCCGGCTTGCGCCAATGACTACACAATTCTTTCCTTCGGTTTCTATTTTATAACGCTTCAGCAATTCCATTACACCGTAGGGTGTAGCCGGCAGCAGCAATGGATTTTTTGAAACAATGCTTCCGAAGTTCCGGTTTGTGAATCCGTCAACATCTTTATCCGGGCGGATTTTTTCAGTAATGCGTTCAACCGAAATGTTTGCCGGTAACGGCAATTGAACGATAAAGCCATCCACATCCTCATCGCGGTTCACCTGGTCGATGTGCTTCATCAGCTTATCTTCTGCGATGGTATCGGCAAAGCGCATCATCGTGTAATGAAAACCGACTTCCTTGCAGGCTTTTACTTTATGATCAACATACGTCTGGCTGGCGCCATCATCGCCCACCAAAATGATTGCGAGGTGCGGCACTTTTTTACCAGCCTGCTTGCGCGCAGCAACTTTCTCTGCAATCTCTTTCTTAATATCAGTCGAGACCTTGCGGCCGTCAATGAGGGTGTATGTTGTTGCTTCTGTCATGCATTAATCAATTTTCAATACAGCCATAAATGCTTCCTGCGGGATTTCCACGTTGCCCACCTGGCGCATGCGTTTCTTACCTTTCTTCTGCTTTTCCAGCAGCTTGCGCTTACGGGAAATATCCCCGCCATAACATTTCGCGATAACGTTTTTACGGATCGCGCTGATGTTTTCACGCGCTACGATTTTCTGCCCGATGGCTGCCTGGATGGCGATTTCAAACATCTGGCGCGGGATCAGTTCTTTTAACTTCTCACAAAGCTTACGGCCCCAGTCCTGCGCTTTGGCACGGTGAACGATCGCGCTTAATGCGTCCACTTTTTCACCATTCAGCATGACGTCAAGCTTCACCATGTCGGACTCGCGCATGCCGATCAAATGATAATCCAATGAAGCATAGCCACGAGAAATAGACTTCAGCTTATCAAAGAAGTCAAATACGATTTCCGATAACGGCATCTCGAACGACATCTCCACGCGATCCTGCGTGAGGTAATTCTGGTTTAAGATCTGGCCGCGTTTTTCGATACACAAATTGATAATCGGGCCGATGTAATCAGACTTGGTAATGATCTGCGCTTTGATGTACGGCTCTTCAATGCTGGTCATCCGGGTGGGATCGGGCATTTCGGAAGGCGCATTAATAAAGAGTTCGGAACCATCCGTTAAGATGGCTTTAAATCCTACCGAAGGAACGGTGGTGATCACCGTCATGTTGAACTCACGCTCTAACCGCTCCTGGATGATTTCCATGTGCAGCATCCCTAAAAATCCGCAGCGGAAACCGAAGCCCAACGCAGCGGAAGTTTCAAGTTCCCACACGAGGGAAGCATCGTTCAACTGAAGCTTTTCCATGGATGCGCGCAGCTCTTCAAATTCAGTTGTATCCACCGGATAGATACCGGCAAACACCATGGGCTTAACCTTTTCAAATCCTTTTACGGATTCGCCCGGGTTAGCGGCATTTGTGATCGTATCGCCAACATGAACTTCGCTGGCTACTTTTATACCGGAGATGAGATAGCCTACGTTACCCGCGCTGATTTCATTCCGCGGATGCTTATCTAATTTCAATACGCCAATTTCATCGGCACCATATTCCTGCCCGGTGCTGATGAACTTTACTTTATCACCTTTCTTCATCGTGCCGTTGAAGACGCGGAAGTAAATTTCAATTCCCCGGAACGAGTTAAATACCGAATCAAAGATCATTGCCTGGAGCGGAGCTTTCGGGTCGCCTTTAGGCGCTGTTACGCGATGCACAATGGCATGCAGCACTTCTTCTATTCCTTTTCCTTCCTTTGCACTGACCGAAAGAATATCCTCACGCTTGCAACCGATCAAATCGATGATCTCATCTGCAACAACTTCCGGGTTGGCGTGCGGCAAATCAATTTTATTCATGACCGGAATGATCTCCAGATCATGCTCTAAGGCCAGATACAGGTTTGAAATAGTCTGCGCCTGGATTCCCTGGCTGGCATCCACAATCAGCAACGCGCCTTCGCACGCAGCAATGGCACGCGAAACTTCGTATGAAAAATCCACATGACCGGGGGTGTCAATCAGGTTGAGTACATACGTCTTGCCGGCAAGCGTATAGTTCATCTGGATCGCATGAGCCTTGATGGTAATGCCCTTCTCCTTTTCCAGGTCCATGTTATCGAGCACCTGGGCTTCCATCTGGCGCTCGTTCAGCGTGCCGGTAAATTCCAGCAGACGGTCGGCCAGGGTGCTTTTTCCGTGGTCAATGTGGGCGATTATGCAAAAATTGCGGATGTTTTCCATTCCCGTCAGGTCCTCAGTGAGTTTTAAACCGCAAAAGTAGGGAATTTAAAGCCATGAGGGCCGGACTTAGAAAAATGATTTTTTCCAGCCGATACCGACCCTCCTGGCTTAATGGACAATCAGTTGCGTTTTACAATAATGCATAACCAAATCCTGAGAGCTTCTCACAGATGTTTCTTTTGCGGGCAGTATTCGTAGTGCGACTGGATTAAAAAATTTGGATTATTTTTGTGCCCCTTGTCCATCGTTTTGGGCAACCGGCTCCGTAGTTCAATGGATAGAATATAAGTTTCCGGAACTTAGGATGCAGGTTCGATTCCTGCCGGGGCTACTTTTAATGCTTCCAGAAAACCTCTTCCAATTTGGAATGAGGTTTTTTTATTGGGGACTAAATGAAAAGTCCATGGCCTTGCTTGCCTGCCGGTAAACATAACTATGATAGATATGCCTGCGGGCAAACCGGTCCGGAGTGTTTGAATTTATAAGATTATTGTACACACTCTTGGGCAACCCGAAGTACTCGTAGCTGCTGCCGTCTGCAAAGTTGATGCATAACGTGGTGCCTTTGTACTGGAAATCGATGAGGCGCGAAGCGTTTAGGGTTTCCTCATATTGCTCACGCTGCAACTCGTGGGTTTCAGGAGATACGTTCACCAGCAAGTGATAGGCTTCAATAAATCCTTTACTCTTTTCTTCTGCTTCCTGTTTGGCAACAGGATTATCCTGGATTTTATCCGGGTGCCATTCCTTCATGAAAGTCCGGTAAATGTTTTTCAATTCCTGCAAGGTTACCCCTTTTTCTATGCCCAACAGCTTGCGGGCAGCGACTATTCTCTTCATAGGGCCGCAAAGGTACGGGTTTGGAGGTAATTGTCCGCGCCCGGATCGAACACTGCCGGGCTGGCATTAGCCAGCAGAAACATTGATGGTTTGATTTTGAATGAATAATTAAATCCCTAATCGTCATTAATTGATAGCTTGCAGAAAATTTATTCTTATGTCTGAATCTACCAAATGCCCCAAGTGCAGCTCACCCTACGGATACCCTACCGGCACCTCCATGATGTGCCCGGAATGCGGCCATGAGTGGAACCCCGAAGAGGCTACCGCACCCGCGGAAGCAGAAACCGATCCATCCATTGTGAAAGATGCCAACGGCAATGTGCTGCAGGATGGCGATACCGTTGTACTGATCAAAGACTTACCGGTGAAAGGTGCACCTAAACCGATTAAGGCAGGCACCAAGGTGAAGAACATCAAACTTACCAGCGGAGATCATAATATTGACTGTAAGATTGAC
>CAZIGG010000077.1:7351-15276 GCA_964538575.1 uncultured Roseivirgaceae bacterium | reverse complement strand
ATGGTAACGCGTTTTTACTTGAATCATCGCGTGCAGGCGCGGAGGTGATGGCAAAGGACGGAATCAATTTTAAATACCCGTCTTATGTGCAGGATATTATGGGGCCGATGTGTTTTGATTACGGTTTCGGACCATTCCGCTGGGTGTGTACTTCGGGTAAACCGGAGGATCTTGATCAGACCGACCTGATTGCACAACATGTTTTGGAGGAAATCAGGAAGACTGCTCCTGCTGGAATTCAGGGTCAGTTGGATGACAATATAAACTGGATCAAACAGGCAAAACAAAATAAACTTGTAGTGGGATCACAAGCCCGGATTTTATATGCGGATGCGACTGGCAGAATAAAAATTGCAGAAGCCTTCAACGATGCTATCCGAAAAGGTACAATTGGTCCGGTTGTTTTAGGGCGTGATCATCACGATGTATCCGGAACAGACAGCCCGTATCGCGAAACATCAAACATTTATGATGGCTCTAAGTTCACTGCCGACATGGCTATTCATAATGTTATTGGTGACTCTTTCCGTGGAGCTACCTGGGTGTCGATTCACAATGGAGGCGGGGTAGGATGGGGTGAAGTTATCAACGGAGGCTTTGGGTTGGTCCTTGATGGATCAGATGACGCTCTTATGAAGTTGAGAAGTATGTTATATTACGATGTGCTGAATGGTGTTTCCAGGAGAGCCTGGGCAAGGAATTCTGGTGCCTTACAGGCGATGGCGTCAGTGCTAAAGGAAAATAACTTGCTGAACGTTATTATGCCGTTTCAGGTTGACCCTGGACTGCTGAATGAGCTATGATGAACCGATGTACCGAACATAAGAGTAGCTGAAGGTCAATTCCGTATCGGAGGTGGTTTCGTTTCCCACTCAATTTAATTTTAATTGACTGTAACCAAAATTGCCCATTTCCGTAGTAGGCAATCGTTTGAAAAATCAATAAACGGTCAGCTCAAGTATTGCTATTTCGCAAAAAAGACAGATATTCGTATACAACAAAACCCTTATAAAAATGAAAAAAGTAATTATTACAATGTTTATCGCCTTCTGTGCAGTGGCATCATTTGCTCAGGGAAGATTTTCAGTTGGAGCAGAATTAGCACTTCCAATGGGAGATTTTGGTGACGTAGCAGGCATGGGATTTGGTGGAAGCGTTCGTTATGAAGCTCCCATCAATTCAAACCTCAGTTGGATGGCTACGGCAGGATTTCTTACTTTTGGAGAAAAGGACGAGTCTACTGTAACTGTAACCTCTATCCCTGTATTAGGCGGCCTTAAATATTATTTTACAGAGAGCTTTACAGGATTCTACGGTGGCGTAGAAGCCGGTGTTGCTTTTAACTCTGTAAAAGTTGATGCTTTCGATTATGATGGAAGTTCTACCGATTTTGCTTTTGGTCCGCAACTCGGTTATCACTTAGGCGCCATTGATATCTCCGCACGTTATTTCATTACCAAAACAGATGAGGAAGATACAAACTCTGTTGGGTTTAGAATTGCTTATGTATTCGGAGGTAAATAATTTCTCTATTTTCTTATAGAAAGAAGGACGGCTATCAAGGCCGTCTTTTTTTTGGATCATATAACTATGTCTCATATCTCAAAAAAACCTTCTTAAAAGCGGTTTTTTCTTTGTCTATTCTATAAGTTAAGTTTAAATAAACAAAAGCCATGAAGAAACTCTTTCTAGTTATAACAGGTGTATGCTGTGCGAATTTTGTAAGCGCGCAAGTATCAGGAGGAATTAAGGGCG
The DNA here is from genome assembly GCA_964538575.1 of uncultured Roseivirgaceae bacterium. GTDB lineage: Bacteria > Bacteroidota > Bacteroidia > Cytophagales > Cyclobacteriaceae > UBA2336. Next base: position 13,521 of record CAZIGG010000077.1, on the reverse strand, counting down.
GGGTAAATTTGGCCAGCCAAAAGTGGGAAATTAAATTTCAAGGAGAATCAGCGTCAGAGAGCTATAAGGGTACAGGCTTTCATATTGGAGGCTACCTGCATTATTCACTGAGTGAGGTTGTTTCAATGCAACCGGAACTTCTGTATAACTCATTAAAAATTGATCTGGAAGGAGATGACCTTTCTTTTAACTATATCAGTGTGCCTGTTATGTTTGGTTATGGGAGTGATAATAATCGGTTGATTATTCAGGCCGGACCGCAGGTAGGCGTGCTGCTCTCTACAGCTCCGGATGAATTGAAGGATGAAGAAGCATATAAGACTATTGATTTTTCATTCAACCTGGGTGTAGTAGTTAATTTTAACTTATCCGTCAGGTATTCCATAGGACTTGCGAATTTAACAGGTGACGCCTTACAGAAAGAACTTGAATCAGTCTTCGGAAGTGATATAGACCTGGCAATAAAAAATAATAACCTGCAGTTTTCCGTAGGGTATCGATTATTTGGAGAGAACTAGGTTTTGAGAGGGCAGGGTTTACTACTTCTTTTTTTTTAAAAGAAATGCTATCTTTGATTAAACTAATTCCAACTATGAAGAAACTAGTATGTATTGTATTTGTAATGTGCGTGGCTATGGCTTTACAGGCACAAGTTCAGGTGGCTCTAGGGTTGAAAGCGGGCGTAAATGTATCTAAGCTTAACACCGATGAATTCGAATCCAGCAGCATTACAGCTTTTCACGGAGGTGCGTTTTGCCTTTTTAAGTTTGCCGTACTTGGTATTCAGCCAGAGTTATTATTTTCACAGCAAGGATCGAAAATTGATGATCTGGATGGTGATTTGAAAATGAGCTACATGACTGTTCCGGTCATGGTTAAGTTTTACTTTCCGGGTGGCTTTAATCTTCAGGCGGGTCCGCAATTTGGTTTTTTAAACTCTGCTGAATTTGATGGTGATAATGTGAAGGATTCTTTTAAATCATCGGATGTGACAGCTAACGTAGGTGTTGCCTGGGATGCGCCTTTTGGCCTTGTGATTGATGCACGGTATAATATAGGACTATCAGATGTTAGTGAAGATAGTTCATATGGATCTGTAAAAGGCAATACATTTCAATTCTCACTGGGTTATAAGATTTTCAAATTCGGAAACTAAAAAAGAAGCCATAAAAAAACGCCCCCCTGATTAAGATCGGGGGGGCTTTTTTATTGCACAACAATCAGGTAATAATTCTTCTTGCCTTTTTGTGCCAGCAAATATTTACCATACAGCAGGTCGGAGGCAGAAAGCTTTTTATCAAGCGATATCTTTTCTTTATTAATGCTCACCCCATTTCCCTGGATTGCTTTCCTCGCTTCTCCTTTGGATGTGTATACAGAAGTTTTTTCTCCTAACAGGCTTACAGGATCAAGCCCGTTTTCAAAAACATTTTTGTCAACAGTAAATGTGAGCGATTCATCAAATGCATCCTCAATCTCTGCACCGGTTAAGGTTCTGAACGCATCAAACGAAGATCCAAACAAAATGTCTGTTGTTTCCTGAGCACGCTTCAACTGCCCGAAGCTGTGAACCCTTGTCGTGATGTCTTCCGCCAGGCTTTTCTGAAGCTTGCGGAGCTGTGGCGCTGCCTGATGCTCAAGTTCAAGTGCTTCAATTTCCTCTTTATCTTTTAATGTAAATATGCGTATGTAATGGAGTGCATCTTCATCGGAGCTGTTCAGCCAAAACTGATAAAATTTATAGGGTGAGGTTTTCTGAGCATCCAGCCAGATGTTACCTGTTTCCGTTTTTCCGAATTTTGAGCCATCGGCTTTCGTAATGAGTTTGCATGTAAGAGCGTAGGCTTCTCCGCGAAGCTTTTTGCGAATCAGCTCATTTCCGGCAGTTATGTTACCCCACTGGTCTGATCCGCCCATTTGCAATTTGCAGTTTTTGTGCTGATACAAATACATGAAGTCATAAGCCTGCATGAGTATATAATTAAATTCTGTAAAAGAAAGCTCACCTTCCTGGGCCAGTCTTTCTTTTACAAAACCTTTACTCAATAAGTAATTTACGGTTAGATACTTTCCGGCCTCCCGCAAAAAAGAGATCATTGGCAAACCCTGAAACCAGTCGCCATTATTGACAAGCAGCGCAGGATTTTCGTGCCGGTCGAAATCCAGGAATTTTGATAGCTGATTTTTAATACAGGCTGCATTGTGTAGTATGTCCTCCGGAGAAAGAAGCTTGCGTTCTTCGCGTTTCCCGGAAGGATCCCCAATCATGCCTGTAGCTCCGCCAATCAGGGCAATGGGCTTATGTCCCGCCTGTTGAAAATGAACCAGGGTCATAATCTGCGCAAGGCTTCCAATGTGCAGCGAATCGGCCGTAGGGTCAAATCCTATATAGCCTGTGGTACTTTCCTTTAATAGTTGCTCTTCTGTGCCTGGCATGATATCATGCAACATGCCGCGCCACCGCAATTCTTCAATGAAATTCTTCTTCATGCGTTAAAAATGAAACGCAAATATAGAAAACTTGAGAAGAGGACAGCACGTGTGTGCTGCCCTTTCTCATCCACCCAAAACCCCTTTCAGGCTGGAAAATATTTAGTGGTGTGCGGCCGATTGCACATCCGGAACGGAAATCGTTTCGACATCAATATTGCGTTGCGGAGCGGCCATATTCTTAAAATCGTTAATGATCTCCAAAACATCGTGATCGATCGCTATGGAGTTCGACCCGTCAATAATAACTTTCGAATTTTTGGGAAGATCATCCAGACTCAATTGAATACTTGCCTTGTTCAGGAAAGTGACTTCCTCTGAAAGGCGTATGGTAATTACATCACGATCGCCATTGCTTTCCTTTTTGTAATGGTATGCATGCCGGTAATTCTTCCGAAGAATATAGAATATGGCAAATGTCATCCCGATGATAATACCTTTAAGCAGATCCGTTGCCAGAATAGCTATAATGGTCACCATAAAGGGTATAAACTGGTCCCAGCCCAGCTTGTACATTTCTTTAAATAAAGAAATTTTAGAAAGCTTATAACCCACAATCAGGAGAATCGCTGCCAGGCTGGCTAATGGAATCAGGTTGAGATACCTCGGAATGAAAATCGCTGAAAAAAGTAAGATCACTCCATGAATGATGGCGGATGTTTTTGTTTTTGCACCTGCGTTGATGTTGGCGGAGCTTCTTACAATAACCTGTGTGATGGGTAAACCCCCGATTAAACCGGCCACCATGTTGCCGATCCCCTGGGCCTTCAATTCACGGTTGGTGGGGGTTGAACGCTTAAACGGATCAAGCTTATCGGTAGCCTCAACACAGAGTAATGTTTCAAGACTCGCAACAATGGCGATGGTGAAAGCCACAACGTAAACGTCCGGATTGGCTAACGCTGAAAAATCGGGTAAGCGGAAAAAGCTCACAAATTCTCCCAGTGTGCCCGCAATCGGAAGCTGAACAAGGTGTTCGCCCTCCAGTACCCATGATTGATTGAATCCAGTGAAGAGTGCATTCAAAAGAATGCCGGCCAATACAACAAACAACGCACCGGGCAGAAATTTGAACAAGCCAAACCGTTTCATGAAGGGCCGGTCAAATAGTATCAGTAACGAAAGTGACACCAGACTAATGACGACAGCGCCCGGACTGTTATAAATGAAAGCATAATAAATTTCACTGAACGTATTATGTCCATCCGATTGCGACATGGTAAAGTCGCCAATAAAATCCTTATCGTAACCGAGGGCATGCGGGATCTCTTTAAGGATAAGCGTTAATCCGATCGCAGCCAGCATGCCCTTGATGACTGAAGAAGGGAAATAATAGGAGATTATACCGGCTTTTAAAAATCCAGCTACAAGCTGAATGGCTCCTGCCAGGAAAACCGCCAGCAATAAGGCTTCAAAACTTTTAAGTGTGCTGATGGCGCCCAGCACAATAACCACAAGCCCGGCTGCCGGACCTGATACGCCAAAATGAGAGCCGCTGAAGAAGCCTACCACAATACCTCCGATTATTCCGGCAATGACACCTGAAAAGACGAGTTCGGGCCGGCCCGTGGAGGCCAGTCCAATACCAAGGCAAAGCGGAAGCGCAACTAAAAATACAACAAGGCTTGCGGAGAGATCACTTTTAATATCCCGAATAAATCCTGCGTTCATGAATCTGTACCCTGCTAAAAATTAAACAATTGCTTTTTCCTTAATCATTCTGAAAATCGGAGGCAAATCACGTTGATTATCAATGCTCACATTTAAATCTTTGATCAAGCCGGTTTCAAGGCTGTATACCCAACCGTGAATGACCGGATAATTCCTGTCTTTCCAGTTATTCTGTATGATGGAAGTCTTCGAAACATTGAATACCTGTTCGGTAACATTTAATTCAACAAATCTTTTGAAGCGATCCTCTTCATTCTGAATGGCCTCAAGTTCATCGCTGTAAATTCTGTAAACATCTTTAATGTGGCGCAGCCAGTTATCGACTAAACCGTTCTGACCATTACCCATAGCGGCCTTAACTCCACCGCATCCGTAATGCCCGCAAACGATCACATGTTTAACTTTTAAAATATTAACAGCATAATCCAGCACGCTTAACAAATTCATATCCGAGTGTACAACCATGTTGGCGATGTTGCGGTGAACGAAAATGTCACCGGGTTGTGTCTTGGTTATTTCGTTGGCGGGAACACGACTGTCAGAACATCCGATCCAGAGTACTTCAGGAGTTTGAGTTTCAACGAGTTTCCTGAAGAAGTTTGGATCTTTATCGAGCGTCTCTTTGACCCATTGACGATTACCTTGTAAAAGTGAATTATATACTTCCATGTTTGTTTACTGCTTAAGATTTGTAAAAACTTTATTTCAGGCATACACGCAATAGCATTAGTTAACTGCTGCATGACAAACTGAAAATGTAATTCGGATTGAAAGACGGGTTTCAATCCATGTGGCAAAAAAATAATGCCGGGGAACTTAAGCTTTTGGAGGGGGAGTTACTTTTTCGAAAGCCGGATGCGTAGGGATTTCCACGCTGTGGAGATGAACTTCAACTGCCTCGTTGACGAACATAGTATGAAGGACGTGTCCTTCGTGTGCTAAAAATAATTCTACCCCGGAGAATACTTCATTGCCTTTTTCAGAACCTTCTGTTTCATGAATTTCTTCTGCGAGAAGCATACTCATGCTTATTCCGGGAAAAAAGTCAAGAATCCGGCCAAACTGCACACTTACGTTCAGCAAGCCCAGAACACCCAGGCAGGTAATAGACAGAACAATGATATTTTTACGAAATGCGTACATCGGAAACTCAAAAATACGTCTTTTTTTCGAAAATGTTTCAACTTTGTGTCTGTTAACAAACATATAACAACAGACACTTCATGAAACAACCTGATGCGTTAAACCTTGTTGCCGAATTTCACCGGACCTTTAAACACCCGATATTATCTTCACCCTCAATCCCTTCTGAAGACCGTTGCAAACTTCGTGTTGCCCTTATTGCCGAAGAACTGAAAGAACTTGAGGTTGCTATTCTTGAAAAAGATATTGTTGAAATCGCGGATGCGCTGAGTGATATTCAATATGTGCTGTCGGGCGCCATTCTTGAATTCGGGCTGGGCGAAAAATTCAGTGCATTGTTTGAAGAAGTGCAGCGATCAAACATGAGTAAAGCCTGTATCTCTGAAGATGAGGCAAAGGCTACCGTTGAGTTCTATAAAAAGAAAGACGGTACCGAGTGTTATTATAAGGAAGAAGCCGGCAAATGGCTGGTGTACCGGAAGTCCGATAACAAAACAATTAAATCCATTAATTACTCACCCGCGAATCTGCAGGGAATATTAAAGTAATCAGACGTAGAGCTCTATCTGAAAGTCAGTTTCGTTGCCGTGAACCTGGACCGGTTTCATCGCTACAATCTGTGCACTGTTGTATGCCTTAATAAATTCGGTCCGGCTGATGCGCAGCTTGCTGAAGCCCGGCTTGATTTTATGATATTGCATCCTGCCCGATTTATTGGCAGTCGCACTATACACATATTCGTAGCGCAGCGGTATCGGAGAGGGGATATACCGCATTTAGTGGGAGCTTTTTCCGGTACGTATTTCTCCGGAAGAATTTTGCCGGGCAATATGCTGTCCAGGTAATCCGTAAGCCCGGGGCCGAAT
>CAZIGG010000077.1:0-7251 GCA_964538575.1 uncultured Roseivirgaceae bacterium | reverse complement strand
AAGAATTTTGCCGGGCAATATGCTGTCCAGGTAATCCGTAAGCCCGGGGCCGAATATAGTTGAACCGGTTTTCGTATTCCGGAATCTTCAGGCAAAGCCCTGCACTGTAGAATCGGGTCTGATCCGGATTCCTGCAGAAGGAAGGTTTTTTGCAGTTCATTGCTGCAAATGCCTTCAGTTTTTCCTCAGTTTTCAGTCTTTCGTAAGGTGACATGATGTGTAATAATACACAAATATTGTCGCTTTTGGTTCAATAAGCAATTTTTTAAGTGCACGAATTCACAAGGCTAAAATTGATTTTATAAAGCTGGATAATTCAGAAATGGCTTTCTTTCCTGCAATAAATAATTGATGTTAAATGATTTATGGGGTGCTGTTAATCCAGAGAATTAATCGTTACCCAGTAGCGAAAGGCAACGATGGCTTTTGCCGGTTTGCTCAGCCTGGTCAGATCCTGTTTGCTGTACCTGGGCAGCAGAATCTTATTCACTCGGGCGAGTATCTTAAAAAGTGACTTTTTAACGTTCATTAAGTTGCGGTATTATCACAATATTTATTAATCCGTATCTTTAAATCTTTAACATTACGACTAAAAGTTACTACAAACGACACTATGGATCAACAAACTCCTTTTATAATCGCCTTTCACGAAAGCATGATTCTCGGGGCAATCTTCCTGTTTGCTATCGGGCTTATCATTTACCTGGTCCACCATGTCAGGATTTCTGCCATTACCGATTATCATTTAAAATACGATTATATCAACCGCAGGGAAATCGCCAACTATAAGCTTGTTTATTATTGTTTTGGTGTTGCTGTGGCTATGGGCATCAACCTGTACGAGATGAGTGAAATGGAGAAGGTTGAGTTTTGGTTCTATATGCGGCTTGTTATGTCTATCGCGGGTGGAACGATTGTAGCGTACGTAGCGCATTTGATCCTTCAGTTTTATTATCCAACCATTCTGGACAGAAAGCTCAAGAAATGGAGATACATGCCCCGCACGAACCCGAAGACAGGTAACAAAATGAGATTGCTGAGTGAAGAAGAAGAAGATGTGCACCTGCAGGAAGGCATGATCGCGGAAGAAAATGTATTCTCCATTGATTACGATGTTTGGATCGATGAAAAAACCAGCGAGGTGTTGATTGAAAAGTATGAAGGCCGGCTTCAGGCACTACGGTGCAATAATTGCGGTTTTTATACCATGCGTGTTATCAAAGAGCATGTGAGCAAAGCCCCCACAACGGAAGAACCCGGTGAACTCGTTAAAAATTACCAGTGCATCTATTGTAAATCCGTACGCGCTACAGCGTTCAATATCTCCACAAAAGAGACGAACGATTATAAGAAAGAGAAATTCAAGTTTAAGCGGAATAAAGATGTTGACCTGGTGAAAATTGAGGTTCACTCGGTTTCAGGAGAGAAGAAACATTTTGAGTTCCAGAACCCTGAGCAGGCGCAGAAATTCCTGAGTGAGTTCGATTACGAAAAATCCTAAAAGGGGCATACAAATTGCCCGCATTTACGTATTAACAGTAAATAATTAGCTTATGAAGCGTTTTGTGTTGTTGATGGCATTTTGCCTGGTGGTGGCCGTTCAGGCATTTTCCAATACTGCTACAGATACTACACTCCAGGAAAAACCTGTATACGGAAAACAGGCTAAGGTGATTTCCCTGCTGCTTGCCAATTATCATTTTCAGAAGCTTGAGTTGAACGACTCCCTGTCATCCGCGATTTTTGAAGCGTACCTGAAAGCGCTTGATAATAACCGGTCATTTTTCCTGGCTTCAGATATTGCTTCATTTGAGAAATACCGGAACCAGATTGACAACCTCACCGCAACGGAAAATGTATCTCCGGCATTCGTAATTTACCGTGTCTTCCGGAAGCGTTTCCAGGAGCGGATGAATTTTGTGATGACAAAATTGATCGATCAGGAGTTTGATTTCACCCAAGATGAATACTACGATTATGACCGGGAGAAATCTCCCTGGCCTAAGTCACAACAAGAGTTGAACGACATCTGGACTAAATCCATTAAAAATCAGGCATTAAGTCTCAAATTATCGGGCAAAAAACCTGAAGAGATCAGCAAAGTCATTCGTGAGCGTTTCGACCGATATATCAAGTCGATGAATCAAACGACCAGCGATGATGTGTTTGAAATTTATATGAACGCCATTGCAGAATCGTACGATCCGCACACAAATTATTTATCACCGCGGGCAACCGACCTGTTTAAACAGGACATGAACCAATCGCTGGAAGGCATCGGAGCGCGGCTGCAGCCGGACGGAGATTATACGAAAGTGAATGAAGTGCTGCCGGGAGGCCCTGCAGAAAAAAGCAATCTCATTCATGCGAACGACAGAATTATTGGCGTAGGCCAGGGAGCAACCGGAGAAATTGTTGATGTTGTGGGCTGGCGCCTGGACGATGTTGTAAAGCTCATTAAAGGACCCAAGGGAACTCAGGTTCGGTTGCAAATTCTTCCGGCAGCAACAGGTATTAACGGACCTCCGGTGTTAATTTCCATAATACGCGACAAAGTTAAGCTTGAAGATACCAAGCCGAAAAAGCAAATCGTTGAAACAACGCAAAACGGTAAAAAGCTTAAGCTGGGAACAATCATTATTCCAACTTTCAGCATGAACTTTGAAGAATACCAAAAAGGCGATCCTAATTATAACAGTACAACCCGTGATGTTAAGCGTTTACTGACCGAACTTCAGGCTGAAGGCGTGGATGGCATCGTGCTGGATTTACGGAACAATGGCGGTGGTTCATTGATGGAAGCGATCAGCTTAACCGGGTTGTTTATTAAGAATGGCCCTGTTGTGCAGGTGAGAAGCTCAACTTCCCGAACCGCAGAAGTTTTAACAGATGATGATCCAAGCATTGCATACAATGGTCCGCTGGTGGTGCTTACCAACCGGTTCAGCGCTTCGGCATCTGAAATATTTGCGGGCGCTATCCAGGATTATCATCGGGGCGTGATTGTAGGAGAATCCACCTATGGAAAAGGCACTGTTCAATCAGTAGTTCCGCTTGATAAGTATGTTCAGGAGGAAGGTGTCGGAAGCCTGAAAGTGACGCTTCAGAAATTTTATCGTGCTACCGGAAGCAGTACACAACACAAAGGCGTTATACCCGATGTCAAGCTGCCATCTGCACTTAACCCGGAACAGTTTGGGGAAAGTTCTAACCCGAATGCATTGCCGTGGGATGAAATTAAAAGCGCGTTGTACCAGCGAACCCCCATGGTGGATGACAAAGTTCTTACCGGCTTAAACCGGTCGTACAGGGAACGGTTAAAATCGGACCCTTATCTCAATAAGTTTGTTAACGAAACCAACGAGGCCCGCAGGAACATAGAGCAGAAACGCGTATCATTAAATGAAGCAACCCGTAAAAAAGAGATGGAAGAAGCTGAGCAGCGCAAAGCGGCTAATCATAAGATGGACGTGAAACTGGATGGTGAAGGGAAACCCGTTTCCGTACAGCTTCAGCTTGAGGATGAATACCTTCGTGAAGGGTTGATGGTATTGAGCGATCTGATAACCAGCAAGATCGGCTGACGCATAACGAGGACTGTCGCTTATCATGTAAGTTTACGCGTTGGATTGAAACTTTTATCGCGGGCGTCCGTGTTCGTCTATGCCGCTTATTTCCTATTTTGTGAGAATTTAAGGGGGATTATTCCACATGAGTGAAGAGCTTCTCAAAGCCGTAATTCAACTGTTTGCCATTGTTACCCGCGAGCGCATCACGGAGGATGAGCGCAACAACATTAAAAGCTTCCTGGGGCTGTACCTCAACCGGGATGCTGTTAAGTACTACCTGAATTTATTCGATCAGTTCTATAACAATTACCGGGTAGCTGAGCCGGAACCGGGAACTTCAACGATCGACTACGAAACCCAGCAATTTGTTGATGACTGGGCGAAGATCATGCAGATCACCAAAAAGGTGAACCAGGCCCTTACAACCCAGCAGAAGCAGGTTTTAATTGTTAAAATTATTGAGCTGGTTTTCATTGACAATGAAATACCGGAGCGCCAGGGCAACCTCATCTTTTACATCGGCCAGGCATTAAAAATAGATCAGCATGATGTTAAGGCATTAAAGGATTTTGTTACCGGCCAGGACGCGGATGAGCTTGCATCCAAAAACGTGCTCATTATCGATGAGGGTTCAGGTGATAAACCCTATCCCGGGCCGCATATTGTTGAAAAGAATCTGACCGGTTTAATTGCCGTACTTAAACTGTCCGATACATACTTTATAAAGTATCTCGGTATCTCAATTATCTATCTCAATAGTATTCCGCTGGCCAGGCGCAGAACAGACATATTCCCGACCGGCAGCACGATTCGCGGGGATAAGATAGAATCCATATACTACAGCGATGTCATCAGCAAGTTTTTGGTAGGAGAGCGCGAGAGCAAAATCACGTTTACAGCCGATCATTTATTCTACCATTTTAAAACCGGCAAGGCTGCGTTGCAAAATGTTAACATTGCTGAACAGGGCGGTAAGTTGATTGGCGTGATGGGCGCCAGTGGTTCCGGAAAATCAACGTTGCTAAGCGTATTGAACGGAGCTGAGCACCCGTCCAGCGGACGGGTGATGATTAACGGCATTGATATTCATCAGCATCCGGAAAAAGTAGAAGGCGTTGTGGGCTACATTCCGCAGGACGACCTGCTGATGGAGGACCTTACCGTGTTTGAAAATCTTTATTATGCCGCCCAGCTATGTTTCGGACAGCACACAAAGGAAGAAATAACGGAACTTGTGGAGCGCATCATTGCTCAGTTGGGTCTTAATGAGATCAAGAATCTTAAAGTCGGGTCGCCCTTAGATAAAACTATCAGCGGTGGACAGCGAAAGCGCGTAAACATTGGTTTGGAATTGCTACGCGAACCAACCATTCTTTTCGTGGATGAGCCAACGTCCGGGCTTTCATCACGCGATTCGGAAAACATCATGGATTTGCTGAAAGAGCTATCCCTTCGCGGCAAGATGGTGTTTGTGGTTATTCACCAGCCGTCTTCGGATATCTTCAAGATGTTCGATACGCTGATCATCCTGGATGTAGGCGGATTCCAGATTTATTACGGTAACCCGATCGAATCCGTTCTGTACTTCAGGGATATTGTTAATGCTGCAAATAAAACGCAGGGCGCCTGTCCGGAATGCGGTAACATCAACCCGGAGCAGGTGTTTAATATCATTGAAACGAAAGTGGTTAATGAATACGGCCGCTTAACGAATACGCGAAAGATATCGGCCGGGCAGTGGTATCAATATTTTAAGCAGAAAATAAAAGTACCCAAGCTTGAGCACGCGCGCGACAGGCTTAACGTCACGCAGGAAATTCCCGGAAGAATAAATCAATTTAAAACTTTCGTCACACGCGATGTTCTTTCGAAGCTCGCGAACAAGCAGTATTTGTACATCAACCTGCTGGAAGCGCCTGTTTTAGCTTTCTTCATCAGCTTCATGGTGCGGTATTATAAAATACTCAATCAGGAAAACCCGGTTTACAGCTTTGCGGAGAATGACAACATCCCGGTTTATTTTTTCATGTGTGTGGTGGTTGCGCTCTTTTTCGGATTAACCGTAAGCGCGGAAGAAATATTCCGGGACCGGAAGATTTTAAAACGCGAGCAATTTCTTCATTTAAGCAGGGGAAGCTACCTGTTCTCCAAAGTTTTTGTGATGTTCTTTATTTCGGCTGTTCAAACCATTCTGTTTATGACGGTCGGAAATTTCGTATTGGAAATACCGGTTACCGAAATGCGGTATTGGTTTATTTTGTTCAGTTGTGCGTGTTTTGCCAATATGCTGGGATTGAATATTTCTTCCTCCTTTAACTCGGCCGTTACCATTTACATCCTGATTCCCTTACTGATCATTCCGCAGCTTTTGCTCAGCGGTGTGGTGATCAATTTCGACAAGTTTAACCCAAAGGTCAGCAAGCCTGTTGGCGTTCCCGTGGTGGGTGAAATGATGGCTTCCCGGTGGGCATTTGAAGCCTTTATGGTTACGCAATTCCGCGATAACAAATTTGAAAAACAATTTTATGAACTCGACCGTACGATAGCCGAATCGGATTATAAAAAAATCTACTATATCCCGAAGCTCGAAACAGAGCTTGCGTATTGCTTAGGCAACCGGCCCAACTGGCGCAACCCGCGGCATGAGAAATTAACGGCATCCCTGGCGCTCGTAAAGAATGAAATCAAGTATGAACTTGATCAGGTGGGAGCCGATAACTTTCCGGAAGCTGACCGGCTGGCCATTGGAAAGTTTGATTCAACGATTTATACGAAGTCAATGAAATTTCTTTCCACGCTAAAGATATATTATGCTAAGAAACAGGCGCGTGCCATGCAGGAGAAAGAAGCATTGATCGCTGCGCTTACCGACACACCGCAGAAAGCAGCTAAGTTTGCTGAGGACCGGGATCGTTACCAGAATAAAATGGTTTCAAGTGCGGTGAAGAATACCGCTACGCTGGATCGCGTGGTTGAATACGATGGAAGGTTAATCCAGAAAATTTACCCGATTTATTTCGATGACCACAAACCAGCATACGGAATTGACTTCTCAGCAAACCTGTTCCAGCCCACTAAGCATTTGCTTGGCGCTACATTCGATACGGTCTATTTCAATATCACCGTTATATGGTCAATGACGGTTGTACTTTTTATTACGCTTTATTTCGATTTGCTTAAAAAGTTTATTAAGCTTTTTGAGCATAAAAAATACCGCAAGCGCGAAAAAAACTGAGAAATTTTTAGTTTTGTACACAAACAAAAAGCACATGAAAAAAGTAACGTTATATGCATTTGTAATTTTTGTGACCTTGCTTGCAGTTGCGTGCGGTAACAAGAAGAATGATAATGTGGCAACCAATGATATATGGCCGGAGATGGACGAGTTCCACAATGTAATGGCGGATAGCTTTCATCCCTTTATAGAGTCGGCTGACCTTGAACCGGCAAAAGCCAATGCAGCTGAGATCGCGAAAGTTGCGGAAAAGTGGGCGAATGCACCGCTTCCTGAAAAGGTTGATAACGATGAAACAAAGGCAAACCTGAATCAGCTTAAGAACGATGCAAATTCCTTTATCCAGCTTGTGCAGGAGGGTGACTCAGCAAAAATCGGGGAGTCACTAACATCACTGCACGATCAGTTTCACAAGCTTCAGGAGGCATGGTATGGCGGCCACAGGAA
>CAZIGG010000076.1:0-15373 GCA_964538575.1 uncultured Roseivirgaceae bacterium | reverse complement strand
GGCAATGATTCTTTTTGGACTTTGCTGGTACTGGCATTTATCGCGGGCCTCACATCCTTAATTACACCGTGTGTGTTTCCGATGATACCCATGACGGTAACCTTCTTTTTAAAAGATACGCAAACGAAGCGCGAAGGAATTAAGAAAGCAATCATCTTCGGGTTATCGATTATTATTCTGTACTCTTCAGCGGGAACATTCTTTGCGGTATTGCTTGGCCCGGAAGGGCTAAATGCATTAGCGACTAACTGGGCGTTAAACCTCTTCATCTTTTTCGTGTTCCTGATTTTCGCGCTGTCATTCTTTGGATTATTTGAAATCAATGCCCCCTATAAGCTTGTCAATAAAATTGATCAGCAAGCCGAAAAGGGCGGACTCACGGGAATTTTCTTCATGGCGTTTACACTTGTATTGATTTCATTCAGTTGCACGGTGCCCATTGTCGGGAGTGTGCTTGCACTTTCTGCAGGCGGGCAAATTCTCAAGCCTATCCTGATGATGTTCTCGTACTCATTAGCGTTTGCATTACCCTTTGCATTCTTCGCCTTTTTCCCGGAAGTAATTAAAAGCATGCCGAAGTCAGGCGGCTGGCTGAATGCCGTTAAAGTAACCTTAGGCTTTCTTGAACTGGCGCTTGCCCTTAAGTTCTTCAGCATAGCTGACCAGGCGTATCACTGGGGACTATTAGATCGTGATTTAAACATTGCCTTGTGGATTGTGATCTTTGGATTGCTGGGATTATACCTGCTTGGCAAACTACGTCTTCCGAATGACAGTCCGATTGAAAAAGTATCGGTGTCCAGGTTGTTATTAGCCATTGGTGTCTTCACGTTCGTTGTTTACCTCGTTCCCGGGTTATGGGGCGCACCGTTGAAAGCATTGGCAGGTTATCTTCCGCCCCAGCATACACATGATTTTGATCTTACCGCGGTTATAAAAGGAAAGCAGAACAGTGAATGTGAAGAGCCTAAATATGCTGATTTCCTGCATTTGCCGCACGGATTAGCCGGATACTTTGATTATGAACAGGCGCTTGCCTGCGCACGCCAGCAAAACAAACCGGTGTTCATCGACTTCACCGGCCATGGCTGCACGAATTGCCGTGAAATGGAGGCTGTTGTATGGAGCGATCCTTCTGTTTTAAAAAGATTAAAAGATGATTTTGTAATCGTAGCGCTATACGTAGATGATAAAACAGAATTACCCGAAGCAGAGTGGATCACATCAGGATATGATGGTAAGGTTAAGAAGACTATTGGTAAGAAGAATGCCGATATCCAGATTGCAAACCTGAACAACAACGCGCAACCATTCTATGTACTCATCGGGCCGGATGAAAAAGTACTTGCGTGGCCGTATGCCTATGATCGTGATGTAGAAAGCTTTGTTAATTTTTTGGAACGCGGTAAGGCTAAGTACAAAGAGCTTTATCAGTAGTTAACTTAACAGGAGTACAGATTGCCGACTTTTGGATAATCCCGGTTAATGTCATATTTTTATTGAAAACGCACTGTTTTTTACCGCTCGGAAATTTTTTAAACTGGTATATTTGCCCTCCGGTTTTTGGGCAGAGATAATATTGAGGCGATGAAGAGACATTTAAGGAGGCTTTTTTCTGTTGTATTGATTTTGTTAAGTGCTGCGGCAGTTAACATGTTTAATCCTTACCCCGAAACAAAAGATATCAGCGGAGGCTATACGCTGGACGATGTTGATTTTGATCTGGATCAGCCTGTTTTGTTGTATGGCCTGAATGTCAACAATCATATTATAATTGAGGAAAAAGTTAAGAAAAACGAATTCCTGGCCGATATTCTGCAAGCCTACAACGTGCCGGTAAAGCTCATTAACCAATTGTCGGCTATTCCGCGCAATGTGTTCGATGTAAGAAAAATTGCTCCGAATAAAAAGTACACACTGTTCTGCTCACCGGATTCATCGAAAACCGCAAAGGCTTTTGTATACGAACCCAACCCGATTGACTACGTTGTTTTTACTTTTGATGAATCATTACGGGTGGATGTTTGCCAGCGCGAGGTAACCGTTGAAGAGAAAAGCATCTCCGGAATTATACAATCATCGTTATCACAAACCATTAACGAGATGGGGATTTCGAATGAGCTTACGAACAAGTTCGTAGATATATTCGCCTGGCAGGTTGATTTTGCGCGCCTGCAAAAAGGAGATGTGTTTAAACTCGTTTACGAAGAAGTTCAGGTAGAAGGCCGCGCGATTGGTGTGCGGAACATCAATGGAATTTATTTCGAACATTTTGGAAGCGGTTACTATGCAGTGCCGTTCGATCAGGGCTATGGTCTTGATTATTTCGATCAGGAAGGGAAGAGCCTTCGCAAAGCATTGTTGAAATATCCGATTGAATTTACCCGCATCAGTTCACGGTACACGGGAAGTAGATTTCACCCGGTTCAAAAGATATTCAAGGCACACCTGGGAACAGATTTCGCTGCTCCGCAAGGCACACCCATTCGTTCAGTAGGCGATGGACTTGTTGAAGAAGCGCAGTATAAATCGAATAACGGTAACTATGTTAAGGTCCGTCATAACGGAACGTACACCACACAGTACCTGCACATGTCGCGGATTGACGGCTCGGTAAGAGCCGGAACCCGTGTCCGGCAGGGCCAGGTTATCGGGTATGTTGGCAGCACCGGCCTTGCCACCGGCCCTCACCTTTGCTACCGCTTCTGGAAAAACGGTGTACAGGTTGATGCGCTGCGCGTAGAGCTTCCTGCGTCAGAACCTATCAAAGCTGAGTATCAGGACGCATACGAAGAAGCAAAAGCAGCAGTAATGATGAAGCTTGACGGAATCGCCTCTCCTGCGCAGCAATCCTTTGCAAAAGTTTTATAGCGCTTAAAAACTTTTAAGCTCGCGGCATTCGTTATTTTTAACGATTACTTTATTTATTTTCTGCTGGCGGATTACCTTTAGTCGGGCAGTGTCGTATTAATACCGTGCTTAAGAAACTTTTACTTATTGTAATGACGTGCAGCATCACCCAGACTTTTGCTCAAAAAGTCGGGCTGGTGCTCAGCGGAGGAGGTGCCAAAGGCATTGCGCACATTGGCGTGCTGAAAGCGCTTGAGGAGAATGAGATCCCCGTTGACTATATCGTGGGAACCTCTATGGGCGGGATTATTGGCGGCTGTTATGCTGCCGGTATGAGTCCCGATGCCATTGAGCGTATGGTTTTATCCGAAGATTTTTTGCGGTGGGTTAATGGTTATCCGGAGAGTAAGGTCAATTATCATTACTCCCGCACAGAAGACGGACCGTATTTCCTCAAGCTCAACCTTTCGCTTGATTCAACGTTTTCATTTCAACTCAATTCCAGCCTGGCCAGCGATGTTTCATTGAACTTTGCGCTGGCTGAAAAAATGGCTCAGGCAGCAGCAATTTCAAATAATAATTTCGACAGCCTGTTCATACCGTTTCGGGTTGTGGCAGCGGATGTGTTTACACAGTCGGAAGTAATTCTTTCCAAAGGCTCGTTGAGTGATGCACTTCGGGCTACGCAAACGGTTCCGTTTTTTTATAACCCGATCCGGGTAGACGGACGTTATTTATTTGATGGCGGTGTTTATAATAATTTTCCGGTCGATATTATCCAGCACGAATTCGAGCCGGATGTTATTATAGGATCTAATGTTTCTTCGAAAGTTTACAATGAATATCCGTACGATAAAGATGATAAACTGATTGCCAACTCATTGCTGTACATGCTGCTGGATAAATCCGATCCTTCTGCGATTCCGGAAAACGGAGTTTACATTCAGCCAAACCTGGAAGGCTACAGTTCGCTTGAGTTTAAGTATGCACGCGCACTAATCGATAGCGGTTACGCACAAACGATGCGGCAAATGCCCGAACTGAAGCAGAAAATAGCAGCGCGGCAAACCTGCGAAGAAGTTGTTACCAGGCGAAATGCATTCAACGATCAAAACAAGCCCTGGATTTTTGAGAAAATTACCTTCAAATCGTTTAATTCTCATCAGCGAAAATACATCCGGAGAATTTTTAAGGTGAACTCAAAGAAGCAGCCTACCTTATACTATCGCGATATCCGTAATGGATACTATAAGCTTGCGGCCGAGCCATACTTTTCAAATGTATATCCTTCTATCCTTTTCAATCATGAAGCAAACAAATTTGTACTGCAATTAACCAGGCGGGCGCAAAAGAACTTTCAGGTTGACTTTGGCGGTGTAATCGCAACACGTGATATTAGTAATATCGCGTTAGGCCTTAACTATTATTACTTCAATAACATGTTAACGCACGCATATGCGGGTTTTCAAACCGGCAGCTTTTATAAATCTGCTATTGTGCGTACGCGTATTGACGTTCCCTTTCTCGACCGGTTTTATGTTCAACCCGAGGCCATGTTTAACAGTTGGGACTATACCGAAGGCGTTGATATTCTGAAAGAGAAGAATATACCTACTGTGCTCAGACGGTTTGACCGGAGACTGGGAGTTCATATTGGCAAATCGATTGGCAACCAATTCAAGGTTGACCTGAGCATGGAAGGATTTAACAACGATGATTATTATTCGAATGAAAAAGTATTCGTCAGTTCGGATACGCTTGATCAGCTTAAACTTGAGGGCTTTAAAACCGGACTGACATTTTCCATGAACGACCTGAACAGAAAGCAATACGCATCGTATGGAAAAGCCTATTCGATCAGCGGACATTTCTTTAATGTGAAGGAAAAATATACACCCGGAAATACGGCAGATGAAAGTCAGGGTGAAAATACGGCTTCCCACACGTGGTTCAGATTAAAAGCCACCGCTGAGCATTACTTTATCCGCGAATGGTGGTATCGACCCGGTATTTACGCAGAGGCCGTCTTTTCAAACCAAAAGGTATTCAGCAATTATTTCGGAACAATTATTAATACACCTGCTTTCTTTCCGTTACAGGATAGCCGTACACTTATCCTTGAAAACTTCAGAGCATACAACTATGTGGCTTTTGGTGTCCGGAACGTTTTTACAATTAAAAACAAGCTCGACTTCCGGCTGGAAGGCTATGCCTTTAAACCGTTTGAGCATATAGTCCAAAACGACAACCAGGAAGCTGTTGAGCAGGCAGAGTTTACCAAAGTTTCTCTTGCGGCCACTGGAAGTGTTGTTTTTCACTCACCGGTGGGCCCGGTGGCGCTCAGTGTCAATTATTATGACGATCCCGAGAACAAGGTTGGCGTTCTCCTCCATGTAGGTTTTTTGCTCTTTAAGAACCATATCCTCGAGTAACGAGGAATTTTTGCCCCATTATTCCCTGGATTTAGAAACTTATTTTTGACGCGACAATGTATTATTTTCGTTCAAATTTAAATTTTTGCCTAAGTTTATTGTTCAGAAATTAACTGTCAGGAGACCCATGAAGAGACTATTACCCGCAATCATCATCCTATTCGCAATGTCTTATGGAGCTTCTGCACAGGTAGTGCAATGGGCCTCCAAAGTATTGGATTTTTCGTCCGAACTGACACACGCTCAGTATTCCGCCCAGCAGGCATTAGGCAAACCTAATGTAATGCCGGCAGGAGGTGATAATCCGAACGCCTGGATGCCGGATAAGCCAAACCGGAAAGAGTTCTTAAAGCTCGGCTTTGATAAGCCCATCAGCATTAAACAGATTGCGGTAGCGGAATCGTTTAGCCCCTCTGCGCTGTATAGAATTCTTGTATACGATGAAGCAGGCAAAGAATACGAGCTGAGCACTTTTAACCCGATGGCTATTCCGATGAAGGGCCGGATGATGAACTTCTTCCTGGAACCAACTGCCTATAAAGTTGCGGCCGTTAAGCTGGAGTTTGATGGCGCTGCAGTTCCGGATTATTATGCGATTGATGCAGTTGCCATATCGGATTCCAGCTATCCGATTGTGGCGTTTATACCAACCCCTGAGCTTCTCTCATCGGGCATTGTAACCGAAGTGCTTGACAAAAATGTAAACAGTGATGTAAACGAACTAAATCCAATCCTGTCGCCCGATGGCAAAACACTCTACTTCAGCCGCAGCAATCACCCGGAAAACAAAGGAGGCGCAAAAGACAAGGAAGACATCTGGTATTCTGAACTGGGTTCTGATGGGAAGTGGCAGTTGGCAAAAAACATGAGTCAGTTTAATAATGAGTATCCGAACTTTATTAATTCGGTCAGTGCAATTACACCCGATGGCAAATCCGTTGTCATGGTTTTGGGTAACAAGTATTTGAATGACGGAAAGAAAATGCAGGCTGGCGTTTCGATTAGCTCCAATGTAGGCGGAGGCTGGACAAAGCCGGTGCCATTGAACATAAAAAATGAATATAACTTTCACGAGAAAGCGAATTATTTTCTCGCCAATAATCGCAAGACACTGATCATGTCGGTGCAACGCGAAGATTCAAAAGGTGACCGCGATCTGTATGTTTCTTTCATGCAGGATGACAGCGTATGGACAGAACCCTTAAGTCTGGGATCTGTTTTGAATACAGCGGGCGAAGAGTCCTCACCGTTCCTCGCACTGGATGACAAAACGTTGTACTTCGCCTCTAACGGCTTTAGCGGCTATGGCGGAACCGATATTTACGTAAGTAAACGACTGGATGACACCTGGACAAACTGGTCCGAGCCAGAAAATCTGGGGCCGGATATCAACACAACGCTGGACGAAGACTTCTTCAATATTCCTTCCGACAGTAAGTTTGCCTATTATTCGCGTGAAGTTTCACCCAATAATTCGGACATCTTCCGGATCAGTCTGCCGATCCTGAGAAATCCTGATCGCTGGGCAACTATTAAGGGGAAACTTCTGGATGCAAAGAGCGGGCAACCAATAGGCGCGAAAATTGTTTATGAACGCCTGCCGGATGGAACAGATGTGGGAATAAATCAATCCGATCCGACTAAGGGGGATTACGAAATCAAATTGCCAATCGGTCATTTATACGGGATACGGGCAGAAGCAAAAGATTACATCTCAGAAAGTCAAAACATTGATTTGCGGAATATTGCCCAGGATACGGTGATCAACTATGACTTCACGCTCGATCCGATTTCAGTTACACCGATTGGCGAGAATGTTGCCATAACCCTGAATAATATTTTCTTCGACTTTGACAAGGTAACACTGAAGCCAGAATCCTTTTCGGAATTGAACAGGCTTGTTAAGCTGATGGGCGAACGCGCAACCATGACCGTAACCATTGAAGGCCATGCGGATGCAACCGGAACAGAACAATATAATCTTGATCTGTCCAGACGAAGAGCGGCCGCAGTACAAAAATATATTACCGGAAAAGGCGTTGATCAATCCAGGGTGAGCATTGCCTTCTTCGGAGAAAGCAAGCCTGTAGAATCCAACGCAACTAAAGAAGGCAGACGTAAGAATCGCAGGGTGGAGTTCAGAATTGTAAAACCGTAAACCTTAACGCAGCATGCTGAAAAGGATTATTGCGCTCTTTCTTGTAGTTGGCAGTTCGTTACCGGTGCTTGCACAAGCTGCGGACAGCATCATTGTCGCTCAGGGCAAGATCATTAACGCGGAAACGGGAGAACCTGTTACGGCCAGGATTACCTATCAAAGCCTTCCTTACGGAAATAAAATGGGAGTTATTAATAACAGCACCTATTCGTTTCCTATGTTTGACCATGAGCGTTACTCCATTTCGGTGGATGCCCCGGGGTTTGTTCCGGCTAAATTCATGCTTGATCCGGCTGAAGCCAGTAACCTGAGTTTGGTAAAAGACATTGAGCTCACACACGGAGATTCCCATGCCAAGAAAAAGCATGAAGCAGGTAATGTGATGTTGTTAAACAACCTGATCTTCGAGGTGAACAAAAACAAGATCAGTCCGGAATCCTATTCTGAACTGGATATTGTAGTAAACATGATGCGGGAAAACCCCCACATGATAGTTCAGTTGGAAGGTCATACCGACTTCATTGGCAATCCTGACAAGCTCATGAAGCTTTCGCAGGAACGTGTTGATGCCGTGAAAGATTATCTTACGTCAAAAAAAATACACAAGAGCAGAATAAAAACCAAAGCTTTTGGCGGAACTGATCCGGTGTCCAGGGATGATACTCCGGAAGCCCATCGCATGAACCGCAGGGTTGAATTGCGGATTCTTGAGAATTAATTGGAAGCAATAACAGGCAAAGATTTTTGCCGTAAAAAGAGAATTGTATTCATGCAATTCTCTTTTGTTTTCAGATCAAGGTCACTTTGCTGTAAAGACAACAGCAGGATTTGTGAAAATTCTTCAATGCGATAAGAAAAGTAAAGCTCATTGGCTTTTACAAGATTTTGAACCGCAATCTCCAGATTCTTCTGATTGAAAGACTCAACCGCATTGTTGTAGTACGTTAATCCGCGAAGTTCATCCAGCGAAACCGTGTTGTAAAGTTCAAATCGGAATTTGTAATAAGACTTATCCTGCTGCTGATCCTGAATCTGGTTTTGCCGGTAGCGTGTAATCCGGGCTTCAATTTCTTTCGAGGAAGTTACAAATCCATTCAGCGGATCGGTAGCTTCTAATAAAATTTGCCCTTCGGCAGTTTCTGCCAGGATAAAGATGTGATAGTTCGTTTCAATTACCTGATGCTCGATGGCGTAATGATGAAGAAGCAGCGAAAATAAAATAGTACCCGTCAGGCAATTGTATGATCCGTTATCAAACGTTTCATCCAATGAGGCATATGCTTCGTAGTTTTTTAAAAACCGGTTATGTGTTTTTTCAAAAATGTGGCGAATAAAAGCACGTTCACGTTTAACGGAAGCATTTTTTTTATCAAGCTTATGCAGAAACGATTCAAATGACTTTACGGATTGTGCTTTGTAATTGCCGGCAGAAAGAAAGGCTTTTAGGGTAGACTCAACAGAAAATTTTTCAGCCGCACCGTCATTTGCAAATGCAAGTACCGGCAGTAAGAAAATCAGCGCTATAAAAATTCCCCTCCTCAATGTTACCTCAATGTTACCTTAGTGTTAACAAATTTAACACACGGGTAACATGAGTCAATAGGGCAGGCAAAAACTTAACATTGGAACGGGTTGGCCGTATTTTGCTACCTTACCGTTGATCATGACGGTACTTTCAAAAAACATGGTTTCTGAAGATGTTTTGAGGGTTTTCCAGGAGAAGAAGACAGCTTTTAAAAAGCTGAAACTTGAGTCCGTGAGAGAAAGAAAAACCCGCCTCAGCAAGCTCCGAAGCTGGATAAAGGCCAACCGCGAGGCGATTCGTCAGGCCATGCATGCCGATTTTCGGAAGCCTGCAGCGGAAGTTGATACAACTGAAATCCTTCCCGTTCTGGATGAAATAAAGCAAGCGCTTGAAAACCTGGGCCAGTGGACATCCCCAAAAAAAATTGATGCCCCGCTCACTATGCTGGGCACGCGTTCAAGTATCATGTACGAGCCGAGGGGAGTTTGCCTGATCATTTCTCCGTGGAATTATCCGTTTAATCTTTCAGCGGGACCGCTTGTTTCTGCACTTGCAGCGGGCAACGCAGCCATTATAAAGCCTTCTGAAATGACTCCCCATACTTCCGCCCTTATTAAAAGAATGAGCGAAGAAGTTTTTAAAGACAATGAAGTAACCGTCATGGAAGGCGGGACACAGACATCGCAGGAATTACTAAACCTGCCGTTTGATCATATATTTTTTACGGGCAGTCCATCCATCGGCAAGGTGGTAATGAAAGCGGCTGCTGAAAACCTTGCTTCCGTTACGCTTGAGCTTGGCGGGAAATCACCAACGATTGTAACACCATCAGCGAATGTAAAGGAAGCCGCACAGCGGATTGCGGTTACCAAGTTTATCAATAACGGCCAGACGTGCATTGCACCGGATTATATCCTTGCGCATCAACAGGTCGCTGCTGATTTAATAAAACAAGTGAAAGAACAGATACCGGTGTTATTTGGAGGACTCAATAAAAACGTAGCGGACTCTCCCGATTATGCACGTATTGTAAATGAGAAACACTTTGCGAGGCTGGCTGATCTTCTGCGG
Source organism: uncultured Roseivirgaceae bacterium (assembly GCA_964538575.1). Taxonomy (GTDB): domain Bacteria; phylum Bacteroidota; class Bacteroidia; order Cytophagales; family Cyclobacteriaceae; genus UBA2336. Next base: position 5,337 of record CAZIGG010000076.1, on the reverse strand, counting down.
GAGGCGGAAAGCAAAGGAGCAAAAGTTGAAACAGGAGGGGAGATGGATTTTTCTCAACGGTTTATTCACCCGGTTGTGCTGAGCAGTGTTTCGCGCCAGTCGCGGATCATGGAAGAAGAGATATTCGGGCCCTTGCTTCCGGTAATTACGTACAGTTCCCTGGATGAAGCGATTGACTATGTAAACAGCAAGCCGAAGCCTCTTGCGCTTTACATTTTTGGAAACGATCGTTCAGAGATAGGCAGAATAAAGAACGAAACGTCATCCGGTTCGGTGTGCATAAACGATTGTGCCATTCAGTTTCTTCATCCCTACCTGCCCTTTGGCGGAGTGAATACCAGCGGCATCGGGAAATCTCACGGATACGCAGGTTTTTTGGCATTTTCAAATGAAAAACCTGTTCTCCGGCAGCGCAGCGGGCTTACTGCGTTCAGATTCTTTTATCCTCCCTACACGCGGGGCGTCCAGCGCATGATTGATTGGGTGCTGAAACTGTTTTAATGGAAGGCCCCGGCAGGATGACCTGCCTATCCGGCAGGACGGCACGACTTTCGCTGAAACTTAACCCTGATTAACTATAAGGTTTAGTAACTTTAAGGTTCAATTTCTGTTATAAAGTAAATATCCGGAGTTATATGAAAAAAGCGCTTATCATCATCGGGATCATCTTTGTTGTTTTGCTCGCAGCGGCCTTTATTTTGCCGATTGTTTTTAAAGACGATATCAAGGCGGCCATTGATAAAGAACTTGCAAAATCCATCAATGCCGATGTTGTGTACGAAGCGGATAACTTCTCACTCACCTTGTTCAAAAATTTTCCCAACATCACAGCCGAGGTTCGCGACCTTGGGGTGATTAATCGTGAGCCCTTTGCAGGAGATATACTTTTTGCCGCTGAAAATGTTCAGGTAGAAGTTAACCTGAAAGATGTATTGTTCGGAGATCAATTGAGATTAAAAGGGATAACCCTGGTAAGGCCGATCATTAACGTAAACGTTTTGGCCGATGGCCGCGCAAACTATGATATCGCTATCCCTTCTTCCGATACGCTTACAACAACCGAAGAGCCGGGTGACTTTTCATTTGGCATTGATCACTGGGAAATTGTAGAAGGTGACATTAGGTATAATGACAAATCCATTCCTATGTTGCTGGAACTTAAAGGGGTCAATCACACCGGCAGCGGGGATTTCACGCAAAGCGAATTTGATCTCTACACAAAAACAACAGTCGATACGCTTAACGTAGCGTACGATGGAGTTGAATACCTAAGCAAAAAGCAGGCGGACATTGACATGACGCTTACCATCAGTGAGAATTACACAAAGTATACATTCAAAGAAAACAGCGCGAAGCTGAATGACTTTGCCATGAGCTTTGACGGCTGGTTTAAAATGAATGAGAAAGATTACGGCATGGACATTTCATTCAAAAGCCCTGAGAACACATTTAAAAGCCTGCTTTCGCTTGTTCCCGGAATGTACTCGGAAAGCTTTAAGAATATTGAAACCAGTGGAGACTTGGCCTTTAACGGTTTTGTAAAAGGAACCTACAGCGACACACAGATGCCCGCTTTTAATGTTGACCTGAAAGTGATCAACGCCATGTTCAAATACCCTGATCTCCCAACGCCAATCAATAATATAAACCTGGACATGCTGGTGGATAATAAAGACGGCATTATCGATAACACGGTAATTGACATCAAAAAATTTCACATGGACTTCGGATCAAACCCGGTGGATGCGCGTGCGTTAATAAGCAGGATTTATCCAACTACGGTTGATGCAAGTCTCTCTGCCAAGCTTAACCTGGCCGAGCTTGGCAAAATGTTCCCGGTGGAGGGGCTTGACATGCGCGGCAACTATGCCCTTAATCTTACCGCTAAGGGTGTGTACGACAGCCTGAAGAAAACGATTCCATCAATTGATGCAGCGATGTCATTAGCCAATGGCTATGTTAAATCCGCTGAATTCCCGCTGCCGTTGCAGGATTTGAAGTTTAATTCAACCATTAAAAATACCTCGGGCAAAATGGCCGAAACGTTTATTGCCGTCCGGGATTTCTCCATGAGCATGGATGGGGAAAAATTCACGGCCGACATGCTTATTCAAAACCTGGATGATTACACCTGGGACGTAAAAGCAAAAGGCGGAATTGACCTTGAAAAAATCACAAAAATTTTCCCCGTGGAGGGTATGACACTGGCTGGACAGGTAAAAGCAGATTTACAAACAAAAGGTAAAATGTCGGACCTGGATGCCAAACGGTATGATAAGCTGCCGACAAGCGGTTCGGCAACGCTTACCAATTTCAAATACATAACAAAAGATTTTCCGGCTGTTGCGTTAAGCAGGGCCGACATGTCATTCGATCCCAAAAATGTTAACCTGAAACAGTTAACCGGCACAATTGGCAAGAGCGACTTCGATGTGAAGGGCTCCGTGAGCAATTACATCGGGTACGTGTTTGGGAAGAATGAATTATTGAAAGGCAATGTAACGTTTAATTCAACCCTGCTTGATCTCAATGAGTTCATGACAGAAAGTGAAACGCCAACGATTCAGGATACTACGGGTTACAGTGTTATCCCTGTTCCGCAAAACATTGACTTTGTCCTGACCTCAACGGTTAAGACAATCAAAATGATGGACTATACCCTCACGAATGCAACGGGAGATGTTATCGTAAAGGATGGTGTGGCCAATCTAAGCGGGTTATCTTTCAACATGCTGGGCGGAACGTTTGTTGTTAACGGCTCGTACAACACAAAGGATATGAAGCATCCCAAGTACGACCTTGCATTAAAAATTAAAGACCTCTCCATTGCACAGGCAGCAACTTCGTTTTCGATCGTTAAAACATTTGCCCCGGTGGCCGGATTGGTGGCGGGAAAGTTCTCAACTGATTTTAAACTTAGCGGTGAACTGTTGCAGAATTTCTCCCCGAATCTTCAAACGGTTAATGGTGGCGGGGATGTCAACATTGCACAGGCTTCCCTGAAGGATTCGAAATTAGTTTCAGGCATTACTTCCCTTACGAAACTGGATAATACGGATGAAGTTACGCTCAAAGATGTTTTGATGAAGACTTCTATTACCAACGGAAGACTTTTTGTAAAACCGTTTGATGTTAAGTTTGGTACGTACAAAACTACAGTAGCCGGAAGCACAGGCATTGACGGGTCAATCGATTATAATTTAAAAATGGATGTACCGGCAGGCAAGCTTGGATCACAGCTCAATAGTTTTGTAAACAAATACGCAGGAACAAAAACTGATCCGAATGCGCCTATTCCCATAACAATAGGATTGGGCGGAACAGTTGCCAGGCCTGTACCTAAATTATTGGCCAACGAACAAACGCAACAGGTAAAGGATGCTGCCACAGAAGCCGTTAAGCAGGAGGCAACAAAAAAAGGAGAAAGTTTGGTGAATGATCTTTTGAATAAGAAAGATCCCGGGAAGGACACTGCAAAAACAAAGTCTGACTCAACCAAAGCCAAAAGCTCAACGGAAAAGGCTAAAGACGAAGCTGTGAATAAGATTCAGGACCTGCTGAAGAAGAAAAAGAAGCCCTAACGTATAAATCCTGCTCCGGCAGGATTTTTTTTGTCGTTTTGCTGCTGAAATTTTACGTGAGAGGTAACTGCCCTTTAATGGGGTATCGTAATTTTACCCCTCTTCAAACCTAAATCGAATATGAAAAAACTACTCTACGTAGCCCTGCTGTTTATTTCAGTGGGTGCTATCGCCCAGACCGAAAAAATTGATACCGCCACCGTATCGAAGATCAAAAAGGAGGGCTTTAACAACTCGCAGGTAATGGACATCATGAGCATGCTCACCGATGTGTACGGTCCACGCCTGACGAACTCTCCGAACTACAAGAAAGCAGCTGATTATGCAAAAGGATCCATGGAAAAATGGGGTTTGCAAAATGTGCAGATTGATACCTGGGATGAGATGTTTGGCCGCGGCTGGCAATTGAAAAAATTCTCAATGCAGGTTATCTCACCGAGTGCGGCTCCGCTGATTGCGCATCCCAAGGCCTGGTCACCCGGCATAAAAGGAACGGTACAGGCAGAAGTAGTGTATCTCGATGTAAAGAATGAAGCTGATCTTGAGAAGTATAAAGGCAAATTGAAAGGTAAAATTGTATTGTTCAGCTTGCCAACGCCAATCAAACCGGGCTTTAAAGCTGACGCATCCCGATTAAGCGACTCAAGTTTATTAGTCATGTCAAACTCAGGCGGCCAGGAAGCATTTACCAGAAGAGGCCGTTTTGGAGGGGCAACGGCTCCCCAGAATTTCACTTTCATGAAGTGGGATCTTTGCCAGAAAGAGGGCGTTGTTGCCGTGCTTGAAGCGAGCCCGGCATCTCGCCTGGAAGACGGTACCATCACCGTTAGCGCAGCAACGGTACCCTACTCATCTGAAGTTCCACAAGCGCAACGCAAAAGCGTGCGCGCAGCAGATGCTCCAAAAATTTTACCGCAGATTGTAGTATCGGGTGAGAATTACAACCGCATGGTTCGCCAGATTCAGAAAGGACAAACTGTTAAAATCCAGTTGGAGCTTGAAACCGAATTTACTCCTGCAGCGAATGGCTACAATGTAATTGCTGAGATCCCAGGCACTGATCTGAAAGATGAAGTGGTTATGATCGGTGCCCATCTTGACTCCTGGCACAGCGGAACAGGCGCTACCGATAATGCGGCAGGCTCTGCGGTTGTGCTGGAAGCTGTTCGCATCTTGAAGTCGTTGGGGATTTCTCCTAGAAGAACAATCCGCATTGCATTATGGGGTGGAGAAGAACAGGGTCTTATCGGGTCAAGAAATTATGTAAAGCGTAATTTGGGTGAGCGCCTTGACAAATCTTTCCCATATGATTCAATTAAGCTGACGGATGCAGGCAAAAAACTTTCTGTTTACTTTAACATGGATAATGGTACGGGTAAGTTCAGAGGAGTTTATTTACAAGGCAATGAAAACGCAAGACCCGTACTCCGCGCCTGGATGAAGCCGTTCAACAAGCTGGGTGCATCAACCCTTACTGCGGATAACACCTCAGGTACCGATCACTTGTCATTTGATGCGATTGGCATCCCGGGATTCCAATTCATTCAGGATCCGATTGAATACTCAACGCGCACGCACCACACCAGTATGGACGTGTACGATAAAGTTATTGAGGCCGACCTGAAGCATAATGCCGTAATGATGGCTGCCTTTGCCTGGCTTGCTGCACAGCGTGACGAACAGTTTCCCAGAAAGTAATTCTTAGAACTCATCTCAAAAATAGTCTGGTCATTCCGATCCCGCCAAAGCGGGAGAG
>CAZIGG010000075.1:0-15446 GCA_964538575.1 uncultured Roseivirgaceae bacterium | reverse complement strand
ACAGCCTCCACAAACCGGTCAATATCTTTGGTTGTGTGGTACACATGCGGTGTTACGCGAACGCCATTAATGTTTTCCCACTTCACGGTTGTCGTGTGAATCTGATATTCATTCATCAGTTTGCTTCCCACTTCACCGGAATCAATGCCTTCAATATAAAAGTTACCCAATGCACAGGAGAACTCCGGCTTGAGCGAGATATTAAGTTTTACGCGGGAATTTTTCGTAACCTTTTCGCACCAGTAATTTTTCAGGTAGCGAAGGCGTTCTTCTTTTCGTTTTGTGCCGATGGCATTTTGAAAATCAATAGCCTGGCCGATAGCCTGTTCCGGAGCAAACGAGCGGGTGCCTAATGTTTCAAATTTTCGGATGTCTGCAAGCTGCGGCTTGTCGTTCGGGAACAACGGCCACAAGCCGCCTATGTTTTCTTTCTTCACCCGAAGCATTCCGGTACCGAAAGGGGCGCACAACCATTTGTGCAAGCTTGTTCCAAAATAATCCGGATTGAAATCTGAAATCTTATAATCAAGATGCGCAAAGGTATGCGCACCATCGACCAATGAAATGATGTTTCTTTTACGGGCCTCTTCGCACAATCTTTTTACGGGAAAGATTTGCCCCGTCCAGTTGATCATGTGCGTGATGTGCCATATTTTGGTTTTTGAAGTTGTAGCGTTAATGAATTCGTTTACGATCTGATCTTCGTTTTCAATGGGCAGTTGAAAATTCAGCCATTTGATTTTTATCCCATCCCGCATTTCCTTTTGCTTCCATGCCTGGATCATGTTCGGGTAATCCTGTTTGGTCATGATAATTTCATCACCTTTCGCCAGCGTTAATCCCCAGGTAACGGTGGCCATCGCTTCGGTTGTGTTGCGGTTGATGGCAATTTCTTCCGGTGAAGTGCCGGCCAGGTCAGCCAGCTTTCTCCGGACAGCTTCGCGTCCTTTATCCAGAATTTGCCACATATAATAAGAAGGTGCTTCGTTACTCAATTGATAATACCGGTTAACAGCATCCTGCACAACTTTCGGTTGAGGGCTTACCCCACCGTTATTCAGATTTAGAATGTTAGGCGATACCGTGTATGCCTGCGCCATCCTTGCCCACAACTCTTCATCAGTGGCGGCATCCAACGGTGCAAGTTTGTTGAGCGACACCATGGCATCGGATACATCTTCTGCAAGTGCAGTTTGTACAAATGGTCCGAGAGTCAGCGCTCCGGCCACACCAATGGTTTTTTGGAAGAACGATCTGCGGGAAGTCATGCGGGGGAAGGGATTAGGTGAGTAAGATAGGATTTTTAAAGAGAAAATTTCAGCCGATTTGTTCAATAGCTTCTATGGCTGCGGCTCTTCGTGAAGCATAATCCCCACGGATGATCGTGAAGTTTGTTTGTGTATTTTCCAGTTCGGCTTTATACAAATCAAATAACTCCTGCCTTTTGTGAGGATGTTCGCGCAGCGGGTCATCTTCCCAGGGAAGATCCACATCCGTTAACAAATGCAGGTCATACTTTTGCTGCTTCATCAGCGTTAGAATTTCAGGGTCGCAGGCTCCGTACTTAAACTCGCTCCAGATTTTTATGACCACCAGATTGGTATCACAGAAAACAAACCGGTTCGCCTGTTCGGCCATTGAATTTTCAATTTTTAGCTGACCATGCGCAATGGTGGTAAGGTCTCCTTTATTATATGGGCGATGGAGCTTTTCAAGATAGCTGCGTGCAAACTCAGGCACCCAGGTTGTTTGATAGTGGCTTGCCAGGAAACGCGCCAGGTCAGTTTTGCCGGTGCATTCTGGCCCGACAATGGCCACCCTTCTTACCTTCGGGCTGTTTCCGGTATCCATAGGCCGAAAATGAGGCATATTTTCTTAAAATTCTAACGATCCGTATCTTTCTGAAATGTTCATAAAAAGACAGCCTAAGTGAAAAGAAGAGAAGCACTAAAAAACCTTGGCGTGGGAGTAACAGCCGGCCTTGTGTTACCTGCCTGGTTAAGCTCATGCTCGAAGGACGAAACGGTGGAGCCGGAGGTAAAGTATGACGGTATTGTCGGCATTGTGGGCGCAGGAGCAGCCGGACTTGCTGTAGCCGATTACCTGATTGCAAAAGGCATTAAAGTAAAAATCTTTGAAGCTTCCGGAAGAGTAGGCGGAAGAATTATATCCGTGAGACAATCTGATCCTATCTTTAATGAGCTTGCTGCAGATTTTCACGTAGAGCTGGGTGCTGACCGCATTTTTGGAACAGACTCCGAGATGGGGAGTATCCTTAATCTTTTAAAAGTACCCACAACGAAATTTTACGAATCACCCACAAATGCAGCGGATTATTACATTATTAATAATGCATATTTTTCGCAGGCAGAGGCTGAAATGCGGAGCGACTTTCTGGCGTTACAAGCTTTTAAAGAAACAGGGCTTGCCGCATATACTGGCGGGGGATCGGTTCAAAGCGCAGCAGGGACCAGTGCTGACATGCAGGGGATTTTAAATTCATGGCTGGGCAATGCGTATGGATCTACCGCTGACCGCATTGGCGCCAATGCACTGGGTGAAGCGTTTGCATTGGTTTCGCATGATAAAAAGCAATTCATGCTGACGGCAAACCCCATCAGCGATGTGCTCACCTCCAAGTACGAAAAGGCGCTTAAACACGTGAACTTAAACCGTGCGGTTAAAGCTGTTGATTATACAGGCGACACAATTAATCTTACCATACTGAATACAGCTGATAACAGTCAAACCACCGAGGTAGTTACCAAGCTTGTTGTTACAACACCTGTTCCGGTTTTAAAAGATTCATCGCTTATCAGTTTTTCGCCCTCACTGCCGGCACCCAAGATAAATGCGCTGAACAGAATCGGCATGGATGCATCCATGAGAATAATCATAGAGTTTACCCGAAATGATTTCTTCTTCAAACCGGAAGACGGCAATTTGCCAGCCTTCATTTACGGTGGAACGGTATGCCCCTCTTATTTCTTTTGCGGAGCAGGCCGCAGCGAACTGAACCGTACCGTAAGCATAACGATCAATGGCCCTAAGGCTAAGGAATATTCAGACCTGCTGGGTGATTTGCCGGCCGGGGGAGGGTATGATCCGGTAAAAGTCAAATCTATATTGGATGAGATATTGGCTGAGATGGATGTTGTGTTTGACGGAAAAGCATCCTTAAATATTCGTAAACAATTAATGGAGGATCCTGAAGAAGAAGGCCCCATTCTTTCAGTTATAAAAGACTGGACCAGAGTGCCGTATATTTTAGGCGGTCAATCTTACCCGATGGTGGACGGAACAAACGAGGATCGTGTTGAACTGGCCGCACCGATTGATCAAAAGATTTTCTTTGCAGGTGAGGCCACCGATGTTACCGGAGAATTCGGGACGATCAGCGGTGCGGTAAAATCCGGAGAACGGGCTGCCGAAGAGATTGTTGCTGCTATCCAGGAAGAAAATTCTGAGTCATAATTCCCGGAACAGTATCCAGCAACCCATTATCAGCACAAACCAGCCAAAGCTTTTACGTAATGTTAACGCGGGTATTTTTTTGGAGACCCGGTCGCCAATTAAAATCCCGATAACGGATAATGCCGTAACGGACAATAATAATTTCCAGTCCATTGAATAGTTCAGCACATCGCCCAGAAATCCGACCAGGGAATTGATAGCAATAATAAAGAGTGACGTTCCAACGGCAGTTTTAAAAGGGAGTCCGGTTAAAAGAACCAGCGCTGGGATAATCAGAAATCCGCCACCGGCCCCGACCAGCCCGGTTAAGAAACCAATGATAATGCCTTCGATGATCACCAGCACAACCCTGAACCGGTGATTCTCATTTGTAATTTCTTTACTTCCGCGAATCATGGAAATGGAGGCCAGGATCATCAGCACGGCAAAGATACCCAGGATTAAAACTCTTTTTGTGAGCGTAAAGGATTCCGTTTGATAAACAATTTCCGGAATAGCCGGTACAATCCATTTACGGGTAATGAAGATTGTAACGATCGAAGGTAATCCGAAAAAGAAACCCGTTCGAAGATTTACTAAGTGTTTCTTGTATTTGGGAATGGCGCCAACAAGCGATGTTGTGCCCACGATGAATAAAGAGTACGCGGATGCCATTACAACATCGATATGCAAGAGATACACTAAAATAGGGATTGAAAGGATTGACCCTCCGCCTCCGAGAATACCCAGGATAACTCCGATAAGAATGCAGGCAGCGTAACCAATTAATTCCATTGTGATCTGGCAGCCTTAGAGCTTTTCGTACTCAACAATGAAGGTGTCGGGGAATTTTTTCTTAATCTCTTCGCGGAATGTTTCTGCTTTTGCCCGGCTGGAGAATTGCCCCAGGATCAGGCTGTAATATTTTATACCGTTCAGGATCTTTACCTGAACAACAACTTTTTTCTGATACGAGCTTTTCAGGTTTTCAGCGAGGCGCATCAGGTTAACCAGTTCCTGATAGGTGCCGATCTGCAAGCCAAAGCCTTTTGGGTTTTGCCGGTCGATCTGAAATTCATAAAACTCTTTTTCATCCACCACAACATGTTCAATGGCGCGGGCGGGGTCACTCACTTTGCCTGTTCCGGCATCCACCACTTCAACCTTAACATCGGCCAGGCCGATAGTTATAAACTCAAGCTTTTCGGCAGCAGATTTCGACAGGTCTACAATACGACCTTCCACATAAGGTCCGCGATCATTCACGGTTACTTCAACCGAGAGATTGTTTTTCAGATTGGTAACCCGGATCACTGTGCCGAAAGGCAATGATTTATGGGCGGCCGTAAACTTGCTGTGCTTATATTTTTCACCGCTGGCGGTAGGGTGGCCTTCAAACTTGTCGGCATAAAAAGAAGCTTTGCCCGTTTGCGTTTGCGCAAAACAAAAAGCGGCTAAAAACAGAAAAGCAGTTGAAAAAATGAAGGATTTCATAGGCTGGAATTATGCTTCAAATTTAAAAGGACTTGATGAATTTATTATTAGTGAATTCGCCAGTCAACACCTATCTTTGCCCGGCAAATAATAGATCGTAATTATTTGCCATGGCCTTAAATACATCAAAATTCCTGTTTGAAGCGCTAACCTACGATGATGTTCTCCTCGTACCCGCGTATTCTGAAGTTCTGCCCCGCGAAACCAGCACCGCAAGCCAATTAACCTCTAAAATCAAGCTGAATATCCCCATTGTGTCCGCAGCGATGGATACGGTTACGGAAGCTGATCTGGCGATTGCCATGGCGCTCGAGGGCGGCCTGGGGTTCATCCATAAAAACATGACCATTGCCCAACAGGCCGAGCAGGTGCGTAAAGTAAAGCGCTCACAAAGCGGATTGATCCTCGATCCCATCACGCTTTCGGTAAATTCAACCGTTCAGGAAGCCGAAAACATCATGCGGGAGTTCAGGATCGGTGGAATTCCGATTGTGGATGGAAACGGAAAATTGTTAGGGATCATTACCAATCGTGATCTGCGCTTTCAGAAGAACATGAATGTAGCCGTGGAGACCATCATGACAAAGGATAACCTGATCACTGCGCCTGATAACATCACCTTGGAAAAAGCCGAGATCACACTTCAGCAATACAAAATTGAAAAGCTCCCGATTGTGAATAAGAAGGGAAAGCTTACCGGTCTGGTTACATTTAAAGACATTCAGAAAAAGAAGAACAAACCAAACGCCTGCAACGATTCATTCGGACGGCTTCGCGTGGGTGCAGCGGTTGGTGTTACACCGGATATTCTTGAAAGAATTGAAGCTTTGAAGAACGCAGGTGTTGATGTAGTGAGCATTGATACGGCACACGGCCATTCAAAAGGAGTGATGGATGCTGCCAAACGTGTGAAGAAAAAATATCCGTCCCTGGAAATCATTGTGGGGAACATTGCAACAGGCGAGGCCGCGAAAGCGCTGGCAAAAGCCGGGGCCGATGCGGTGAAAGTTGGCGTAGGTCCAGGATCAATCTGCACAACACGTGTGGTTGCCGGTGTTGGATTGCCGCAGCTCTCTGCCGTGTACGAAGCATCAAAAGCATTAAAGGGATCGGGTGTTCCGGTAATTGCCGATGGCGGAATCCGTTTCTCCGGTGACATCGTTAAGGCGTTGGCCGCAGGGGCAGATAGTGTAATGGTTGGATCACTGTTAGCCGGAACGGATGAAGCCCCGGGTGAGATGATCATCTATGAAGGAAGAAAATTCAAATCCTATCGCGGCATGGGCTCGCTTGAAGCGATGGAAGTGGGATCGAAAGACCGTTACTTCCAGGATGTTGAGGATGACATTAAGAAGCTCGTACCGGAAGGTATTTCAGGCCGTGTTCCTTTTAAAGGTCTTGTATCGGAAGTGCTTTACCAGATGGTGGGCGGCCTGAGGGCGGGTATGGGCTACTGCGGAGCTAAGAACATTGATGCATTGAAGAAGGCGAAATTTGTAAAGATCACCTCAGCCGGGGTAACGGAAAGCCATCCGCATGATGTGGCCATAACCCGTGAGGCCCCGAACTACAGCCGGAAGTAAATACGCTTTAATCAGGGTTTTAAGCCCATAAATCAGCGTAATTTCATATACTTGCAAGCCAATCGTACCCGGTTGGCTTTTTTCATGCCGGGTCGGGCTGGCCTTACGAAACTATGCGCACAAGGGCTTTTTCCAGACTGTTATTCGTGATCGCGGTGATCACCTGGGTTGCCCTGCTGTTTACTGACCTTTCGGTTGTGTTCAGCGCCAAGAACGGCCTGCGCCAGGAGATTCCAACCTGGCTGCCCGGCATAATTCTTAACCTGTACCTGATCACACTTTATTATTACTATAAGTTCAGGATCGACCGTGATGAACAACTGAATTTTGTTGACCTGTTATGGCGCGTGTTTGCCGCGGGGCTGATTGCTACCGTAATATCCTTGCTGCTTCGGTTGCTTGAAAGTTTGTTTGGAGCCGCCACTCCCGATGGAAACTTTTTTTCACTGGCCTACAAGGAAGTTATTTACCTGATCAACTTAGCGTTGCTTACAAGTTTCCTGCTGGCTTCATTTGCTTCCTGGAAGCGGCTCATCCTCTATCAAAAATCAAAATGGCTGTTGCGCGGCTGGACGTTCTTCGAGTATTCGCTGTTGGCGGCATTGCTTTATACCTGCTTTGACCGCACGCCCAACAAAACCCTTTATTTAGTCCTGCTGATCTTTTTTATTGTAGTGGGGTTAGTGCTTTCCGCTAACATGAAATGGGTTGCCTTTCTGAACTTTCGCCAAAAGTGGACGAGCCTGTTGCTGTTGCTGCTTACGATTTTTTACCTCGGATACCTTACGTTTACAAGCAGATCATTGGTGGAGGAGGTGAGAATGGGCTTTACGGATCATCGCGCACATTTATTCATACAATCGGTGATGATCTTTGTAATAATCTACAGCATTTTTTCTTTCCTGGTTATTTTATTCAACCTGCCAACAACTTCTGTATTTGAGCAGAAGCTGGAAGAGGTAGTGAACTTCCAGCGGATCAGCCAATCCATTCAAACGGAACAAAGCGAAGAGAGCGTTTACAATATTTTATTAGAGACATCCGTAAGCAGTGTGTCTGCCGATGCAGCCTGGCTTGAAACAAAGGATGCAGCCACCCATCATGTTTTTACGTATCGGATTACGGAGAAGGAGGCGTATGACATTATTACGCATTTAAAGAGTCAGCATGTTACCGGCATCTTGGATCAGGGGCAGGATAAAACTAAAAATCTTTCAAAGCCGCTGGCTTCCTTAAAAGGATCAAGGTTCCGTTCCATTCTTGCCTTCCCGATTTTTGTGAAAGGCGAGAATATCGGCACACTTGCCTTGCTGAAAGAGCTTCCGGACGGATTCAATAAAGAAATGACCAAAATCGTTTCCACGTTTGCCAACCAGGCGGGAATTTCCATTGAGAATTTCAGGTTGCTGGAAGAAGCGATCCAGGGTGAACGATATAAAGAGGAATTAAAAATTGCCAAAACGGTTCAGAAAAGTCTTCTGCCGCAGGTGCTTGAGCAGGATGAGCAGTTTGAAATTGCCGCGTTTTCCGAATCTGCCGATGAAGTGGGAGGTGATTACTACGATACGTTACGCATCAACGCACAGGAAACTTCTTTGATTATTGCTGACGTTTCCGGGAAAGGAACTACCGCTGCCTTTCACATGTCGCAGATGAAAGGAATTTTTCACAGCCTTGCGCAGGATTGCATTGAACCGGATGAATTTATGGCGCGTTCAAACAAGGCACTGATCTACTGTTTGGAAAGGGGTTCATTTATATCAGCCATTTTCTTCCTGATCAATACACAAAATAAAACTGTCCGGTATTCGCGTGCAGGACACTGCCCGGTGCTTTATTATTCGGCATCAAAGGACAAGGCTGAGTATTTCAAGGACAAAGGCGTGGCGCTGGGCATGGTGCGGAATAACAGCTACAAAAATTTTGTTGAAGCCAACGAGTTCACCTATCAGCCGGGCGACATCATGCTTTTATATACGGATGGAATTACGGAAGCGAAAAGTAAAAAAGGCGAAGAATTCGGATACGACCGGCTGGCCGCAATTTTAATGGAAGTAAAAACCCTGGAGCCGAAGCAAATTCAGGATTACCTGATCAGTAAGCTGTACGAGTTTTCAGGAACTGACAATATTAATGACGATTATACGACTATGATCGTCAAGTTTAGAACCCGAACATAAAACCAATTTAAACGTTTAAATACAATGGTTCACATAAAACGACTGCAGGAAGACGGAATCGACATAATCGCGCCCATTGGGGAGATTGATGCGAGTTCTTCCATTGAACTGGACTTAACCATCGCTAAAAGTGTTGGAGAAGGGTTTACGAAAGTCCTGGTGGATTGCAGCGCCCTCGAGTACATCTCCTCAGCCGGATTGGGGGTTTTTATGTCGTACATCGATGAGTTTAAAGACAAGAATCTGAAAATGGTGTTGTTTGGCATGAATGAAAAGGTTGCCAATACGTTTGAGATCCTGGGGTTATATGACCTGCTTACCATTGCACCGGATAAGGCAGAAGCAAAGAAGAAAGTGAATGCGGTATAAGTATAAAGTTGGATGCAGCCTTGAGAACCTTCAGGGGATTCGGGATTTTATCCGGACCTCGCTGAAAAATCACGGCATCTCTGAACTCGAAATCAGTGAAATGGTTTTGGCGCTGGATGAAATGTGTTCAAACCTTATGATCTACGCACACGACTGTAATCCTGCCGAACTGTTTGATCTTGAGATTGTGATCGATGAAAATAAGCCCGTTGTATTTGAAATCATCGATGACGGAAGCGTATTCGATATCAATCAATTCAGCGAGCCCACCATGGATAACCTCATCCATGAAAAGCGCAAGGGCGGATTGGGCATCCGCCTGGTAAAATCAATTATGGACTCCGTAGAATATGACAAGTCGGGAAATAAAAATATCTGCCGGCTCGTTAAAAGAGTTCAGGCAAATTAATCCATTACGAATGACAAGATTTTTGATTGCAGCAACATTGTGTATGATGTGCGTTGTCGGGTATGCTCAAACGAAAGCTCCAAAGTCCCCCGTATTGTTCACCGCAGGTAAAGAAAAAACAACGGCTGATGAATTTATTTACCTCTACAAAAAAAATCACCTGGTTAAGGAGGACTTCACCGATCAAAAGATTGAAGAATACCTGACCCTGTTTATCAACTTTAAGCTTAAGGTAACGGAGGCCCGCGCCCGCGGAATTGATAAGACACCGGAGTTTACAAAAGAGTACAATACGTATAAGGATGAATTGAAAAGGCCGTATCTGCCCGAAAGTAAAATTCTCGACAGCCTGGTAAAACTAACGTATGAGCGTCTTCAAACAGAAGTAAGTGCAGCACATATTTTGATTAGTATAAAACCAGATGCATCACCGGAAGATACCTTGCAGGCATACAATACCGCTGTTTCAATAAAGACACAGGTATTGGCAGGCGAAGATTTTGCGGCCAAAGCCGCATTGTATTCGGATGACCCAACCGCTAAAAGCAATGGCGGAAACCTTGGCTACTTCACAGCGCTGCAAATGGTTTCACCGTTTGAAGATGCAGTTTATTCCGGGAAACCGGGCGACATTGTGGGGCCGGTACGAACAAGCTTCGGGTATCACATAATAAAAGTTGGAGAAACAAGACCTGCCCGCGGTGAAGTTGAAGTTTCACACATCATGGTGCGTGCAGGCTCACGCGATGAAGCGAAAGCTAAAAACCTGATCTTCGAGATACATGATCAGCTTCGCGGAGGTGCCAGGTGGGAAGACCTGGTAAAACAATATTCAGAGGATCCTGGCTCAAAAGATATTGGCGGCAAGCTTCGCCCGTTTGGAGTTGGCGCGTTAGCCAGGATTCCGGAATTCGAGGAAGTTGCTTTTTCACTCAAGACTCCCGGAGAAATTTCCGATCCCTTCCAAACATCTTTTGGCTGGCATGTTGTTCGCCTCGAAAGAAAAATTCCATTGCCTTCGTTTGAAGAATCGGCTGCAAGCCTGAAAACCCGGCTTGCCCGCGATCCGCGCATACAAATTTCAAAGCAAGCCTTAACGAACAAGCTAAAGAAGGACTTTGGCTTTACTGAAAATTCGGCAACCAAAAACAAAGTTCTTTCGCTTGCCGATACTGCGCTGACGAAAGGCAAATGGAAAATTCCAGGCTCTTTCTCGTCAGGCAAAGAAGTGTTGTTTACGCTTGAGAAGAAGAAAGTTACAGCTTACGATTTTCTGAGTTACGTTCAGCAGCATCAGCGAATGAATTCCATGACACCGGAAAAGTACATGGAAGCTCTTTATACGGCATATACGGAATCCACACTTAACGAAGTTTTTGAAAGCAAATTGATTGCTTCAAATCCTGAATTTGAAATGCTGTTAACCGAATATTATGAAGGCATTCTGCTTTTCGATATTATGGAAAAGGAAGTTTGGAAGAAGGCGAGTGAAGATTCGGTTGGCCAGCATAATTTTTTTAGTGCGCACCCTGAATTATACAAAGCGGGAGAGCGTGTGAATGCAACGATTTATTACGCTGACTCAAAAAATAATCTTGAACTGCTAAGCAAGAGCCTGCTGGCAAATGATTCAATCAAGGTGGATGACATTTTGAAAAACCAGAAAGTCTATACAGAAACCGGAACCTTTCAACGGGAAGATCGCCCTGCCTTACGCGACATTGACTGGAAACCGGGTCACTACATGTCCCAGAATGGCAACACGCATCACCTGGTTGTTGTTAATAAGATGGTTCCCGCAGGGGCATTGTCTTTTGAAGACGCAAGAGCTTCGGTCATTACAGCGTATCAGAATGATCTTGAAAAAAACTGGCTGGCTGCGCTCAGAAAAAAGTATCCGGTTAAAATTGATGACAAAACCAAAAAATATGTCGTTGAAAAACTTAAGTCTTAGCCTGGCTGGCTTCCTTGTCCTGTCCGGATGCGAGTTCATAAAAATGAAAAATGAACAGGCAGCGGATGCGGGCGACAGGGTTGCGGTTGCGCGCGTAAACACGGCATACCTGTACAAAGATGAACTTGCGGATATTCTTAAACCAGCAACGACCAAACAGGATAGCATGGAGCGGGCAGAAACCTATATAACCAGCTGGATCAGAAAGCAACTACTCATCCAGGAGGCTGGAAAAAAAATAAACATTAATGAAGCTGAAGTTGAGCGCAAAATTCTTGACTATCGTTTCAGTTTGATCGCGTACGAATATCAATCTTACTATATCAGGAAAAATCTGGATACGGCCATTTCAGCAGGTGAAATTGAAAAATACTACACCGGTAACATCGACAATTTTGTGCTGAAGCAGAACATCGTTCAGGCGGTGTTTGTGAAAGTGCCTAAAACAGCTCCGCGCACAAACCGGGTAAAGGAGCTGATTCTTTCCCAAAAGGAAAAGGATCAAAATGAGCTTAAATCCTATTGTTTAAGCTTTTCTACGGCTTATCATTTGAGTGATTCCTCCTGGATGGTATTTGACGAATTGGTTAAAAACTCTCCCTTGGCCGAAATCCCAAATAAAATTCAATTTTTAAAGGCAAACCGGTATTATGAAACATCTGATGATAGCTATCTTTACTTTTTAAAAGTGGCTAAATACCGCATTTCGGACAATATTTCGCCTCTTGAGTTCGTAAGAGATGATATCCGGAACATTATTTTAAACAAGCGCAAGGTTGCGCTTGCCAAAAGACTGGAAGATGAAGTTTATAACAACGCAGTTAGTGAAAAAGAGTTTGAGATTTTTAAATAATATACAGAAGGTTAAGTTTTACCTGGCAGGATTATTCCTGCTGCTGAGCGTAGCGGCACGGGCACAGGAACCGGGCGAGGAAACGGGATTTGTGATTGATAAGATCGTTGCAAAAGTTGATAACTATGTTGTGTTAAAATCAGAAGTTGATAAAGCATATCTCGATTATGTAACCAACCAGGGCGGCCGGGGAGGAGATGAAATTAAATGTGAGTTCCTCGCAATCCTTATCCGGAATAAACTCATGCTCGCCAAGGCAGAGATTGACTCTGTTGTTGTTTCGGATGCAGAGGTAGATGCGAATACATCCCGCAGGATTAGCATCATCACATCACAGTATGGCGGCTCTATTGAAGAACTTGAGAAAGCGTTTGGAAAAACGATGGAGCAGATTAAGATGGAGGTTCGGGATATGATTCGTGAGCAAATGGTGGTGAGTGAAATGGAACATACCATCACGAAAGATCTGAGTGTTACCCCCGCGGAAATTAGAAAATTCTATAACAAAATACCGAAAGACAGCTTACCCTACCTCGATGCGGAAGCAGAAGTTGCGCAAATTGTAAAAATTGCTAAAATCAGCGCTCAGCAGAAAGAACAAACTAAATACGAATTGCTGGCCATCCGGGATGAGCTGTTACGAGGCGCTGACTTTGGAACATTGGCTAAAAAATATTCGGCCGATCCATCGGTAGCTACCAATAGCGGAGACATGGGCTGGGCCGGCCGCGGTGCGATGGTTCCGGAATTTGAGGCTATGGCCTTTAAGCTTAAGGTCAATGAAATTTCAATGCCCTTCGAAACGGATTTTGGCATTCATATCATGCAATTGCTTGAACGCAGGGGCAATGAATATCATTCCCGCCACATCCTGATGTCACCCTCGCCTTCTGCCGATGATTTGAAAGTTGCAGAACGTTTTCTGGATAGCCTGCGTACCGTTATCCAAAGCGGCAAGCTTACCTTCCAGGCTGCTGCAAAAGAACACTCTGACGATATGCTGACGAAAGCTGACGGTGGATTTTTTACAGATCAAATGGGCGCTACAAAAGTTCCGTATAAAGATCTCGATCCGGTTGTATACTTTGCCATCGACTCAATGAAAGTAGGAACGATTTCCAGACCATTGGTTTATCGCACCGAAGAGCAAAAAGAAGCCGTAAGAATTTTGTTTTATAAATCCAAAATGCCTCCGCATGAGCTATCCCTGAAAGACGACTGGAACAAGCTTCAGATGGCTACCTTAAATCAAAAGAAAAACGGGATTTTGAACAGGTGGTTTAGTAAGGTCCGGAAGGATGTTTTTATCAGTATCGATCCATCGTATGACTTTTGTGGCATTTTAGATTAGCAACGCTGTACCGCAGGTGTAAAAGCTTCCTGGCGGAACCACCATTGCGTTATTTTCGTACAAACAATTTATGACAATGAGCAAATACTCGTCTGATGTGGAAGCGGCCGATGCACTGGCCGGCACTTACAAAAATCTGGCTAAAGAAATCTCCAACGTTATTGTTGGGCAGGATGAAGTAGTCAGGCTTGTACTCACCGCAATTTTCTGCCAGGGTCATTCCTTGCTCATCGGGGTGCCCGGTCTTGCTAAAACCCTGCTCGTACAAACCATTGCCCGTGCGCTTGATCTTCAGTTTAAAAGGATCCAGTTCACGCCTGACTTAATGCCTTCGGATATTATCGGGGCGGAAACGATGGATAAGGAACGCAACTTTAAGTTTATCAAAGGCCCGGTGTTCGCCAACATTGTACTGGCCGATGAAATAAACCGGACGCCTCCGAAAACCCAGGCCGCCCTGCTGGAGTCGATGCAGGAGTATGCCGTTACCATTGCCGGACAACGCTATGAATTACCAAAGCCTTTCTTCGTGCTGGCGACACAAAACCCGATAGAGCAGGAGGGAACGTATCCGTTACCGGAAGCACAGCTTGACCGGTTCATGTTCAATATCCTGTTAACCTATCCTTCTTTTACGGAAGAAGTGGAGGTGGTTAAGAGTACAACCACCGATGAACCAAAATCGCTGAATACTATTTTAACTGCTGAAGATATTATTGCCTATCAGCACTTGGTGCGCAAGGTGCCTGTCCCGGATAACGTAATTGAATATGCTGTTAAGCTGGTAGGTAAAACCCGGCCGCAAACTTCGGGTGCCTCACCTGTTGCGAACGATTACCTGGAATGGGGTGCAGGACCGCGTGCTTCACAGTTTCTGGTGCTCGGGGCAAAGTGTAATGCGCTGCTTAACGGCAAGTATTCACCCGACATTGAAGATGTTCAGGCGATCGCCAAACCGGTATTAAGGCACCGTATCGTGCGGAATTTCAAAGCCGAAGCCGAAGGCATTAGCGTGGATGAGCTGATCGGAAAGCTGGTGTAGGACTTTATGGAGTTGCAGACGTTTGTTGTGTCGGCTGGTCCTTGTAACGGGGTCCAGGGCTCGCAATAATAGTTTAAAAAGTTTATTTCAGTTTTTTCCTTTTGGGTTTCCCTTCAACAATATTCCTGGCATTTAGTTTACTCACAATTTTTTTTCCCGTCTTGGCTTCAATTTCCTTTCTCGTATTTCCGGCAATCGTTCCGCCTTGTTTGGCGATGACTTTATTTTCGTCCAATGTCTTTGGTTTCTTTTCTTTTGAAATCTCTGCGGTTGTTGCTTCTGCCAGCATATTCAAAACCAACTCCAAGTTGGTCATGTGGTCACGAAGGTTTTCCTTTTTTAAGTCCTTGTGTTTCTTGTATTGCTTCACGGATTTTCCACTCCATGCTTTGGTGATAATGTCGGTTAAAATAGCAAAGTCCATTCCCCGCTGTACTCCTCTTTTCTCCCATTCGTCCGTGAGTTCCTTTCTCACTTCAATGCTTTTCAGTCTTTGATTAATCCATGCCTTGCTGTACCCTTTTGCCAGATAGGTTTCCATGGCGCGGTCAAAGCTCAGTTCGGGGTCTTCTGTTTCTTCTATCTTTTCGTAGCCTACTTGGGCAAGCCATTGCTTGAAGGGTTCTGCTTTGGGTGAGGGGATGGATTGAATTAACCTTAATATTTGGGCTGTGTCGGCAACGTCAGTTTGGTAAAACTTCCCGTCTGGCGACATCATTTTCAGTTGTCCGATATTTTCGGACAACTCACTTCCTTCC
>CAZIGG010000074.1:0-15483 GCA_964538575.1 uncultured Roseivirgaceae bacterium | reverse complement strand
CGCTTTCACTCGGTATCGAAACCATGGGCGGTGTGTTCACCAAGCTGATCGAGTCAAACACTACGATTCCTTCCAAGAAATCAGAAGTGTTCTCAACCGCATCGGATAACCAGCCTTCGGTGGAAATCCATGTATTACAAGGTGAGCGTGAACTTGCCCAGTACAACAGAACAATCGGTCGCTTCCATTTAGACGGAATTGCACCGGCACAGCGCGGTGTTCCAAAGATTGAGGTGATATTTGATATTGATGCGAACGGTATTCTGCACGTGTCTGCAAAAGACCAGGGAACCGGTAAAGAGCAGAAGATCCGGATCGAAGCATCCAGCGGATTAACCGATGCCGAAATTCAGAAAATGAAGCAGGAGGCGCAAGCCAATGCGGAGTCTGACAAGAAGGAAAAAGAGAAAGTTGAGAAAATCAACCAGGCTGATTCCCTGATCTTCCAGACTGAAAAGCAGTTGAAAGAATTTGGCGACAAGCTTTCTGAAACCAACAAGGCAGCAATCAACAGCGAACTTGAGAAACTGAAAGAAGCTCACAAGAGCCAGGATCTGACTGCCATTGATACTGCACTTGCCGGATTGAACAATGCATGGCAGGCTGCTTCGCAGGAAATGTACGCTGCTACCAACGGTGGTGCGCAGCAAGGTGCAAATCCGAATGCGGATGGAAGTCATACAAACAATACTTCAGGTGACGGTCAAACAACCGATGTTCCGTTCGAAGAAGTAAACGACAAGAAGTAATTCCGAAAGCTTTCGGGACTCCTTATATAAAGTGAAGCCCTGGCGGAAACGTCAGGGCTTTTGTTTTATGTTAATTCGCACATGTTTGCAATTCCTCCGTGCCTCACTAACTTTGCGAGCCTCTTTAACAAAATAGCTCATGTTAGTTTTAAAATTTGGCGGAACCTCGGTAGGCAAGCCTGAACGAATGAAGAAAATTGCTGACCTCGTGCTTTCAGCACCGGGCCAGAAGGTTGTCGTACTATCCGCACTCTCCGGAACAACAAACTCATTGGTAACGATTGGTGATCAGTTACTGGCAGGCAAGCCGGAACTTGCCGAAAAGGAAATAGCTACGCTCGAAAAACATTATGAGTTGTTTATTAAAGAACTCTATACATCAGAAGCTTTTCTTGCCATCGGGCAGGAGACCGTAAGCCGGTTTTTTATTTTCATTCGCTTATTGGCTGCCGGTCAGTTCGATGTAAAGAGTTATCGCGAATTGTTGGCGCAGGGCGAACTGATGTCGACCGAATTGTTTTATCAGCATTTACAGGAACGCAAAGTAAACTCAAGATTATTGCCAGCACTTCATTTTATGTCGATTGATGAAAATGAAGAACCTGAATTGGAAAAAATTGAGCAGCGCCTGAAGCCTTTGCTGAATTCGCTGAAGAATATTGAGATCATCATTACCCAGGGATACATCTGCCGCAACCATCACAATGAGATTGACAACCTGAAACGTGGCGGCAGCGATTATACAGCTTCGCTCATTGGCAGTGCGTTGCGTGCAAAAGAAATCCAGATCTGGACCGACATTGACGGCATGCACAATAACGATCCGCGCATTGTTAAAAAAACATTCCCGATTTCCGAGCTGACGTTTGATGAAGCTTCTGAGCTTGCGTATTTTGGTGCGAAAATTCTTCATCCCTCCACGATTGTTCCCGCACAAAAGCATGGGGTGCCGGTTCGTTTGAAGAACACGATGGACGAAAAAGCCGAAGGAACGCTGATCAGCAATAAGGGAACCGAAGGAACTTTCAAAGCTGTTGCTGCAAAGGACAACATCATCATTGTCAACATTAAGTCGTCACGTATGCTGATGGCATACGGCTTCCTGCGCAAAGTATTTGAGGTATTTGAGCAGCACAAAACCCCGATTGACATGATCTCTACCTCAGAAGTAGCCGTGTCATTAACCATCGACTCAACCACGCATCTCGATTCAATTGTAACCGAGCTTAAAAAATTCGGAAACATTGATGTGGAAAAAAATCAAACCATCATTTGCGTAGTGGGCCACAACATCGGCCGGCAGAAAGGCATTCTTAAAAAAGTATTCGGAGCGTTATCCGAAGTGCCGGTTAAAATGGTTTCCTGCGGAGGCAGCAACAACAACATTT
Source organism: uncultured Roseivirgaceae bacterium (assembly GCA_964538575.1). Classification (GTDB taxonomy): domain Bacteria; phylum Bacteroidota; class Bacteroidia; order Cytophagales; family Cyclobacteriaceae; genus UBA2336. The sequence goes on along the minus strand of CAZIGG010000074.1, from coordinate 13,346 downwards.
CCATTGTGATTGAACCTTCACAAAAGGAAAAAGCGCTGATCGCGCTGAATGAAGGGTTGTTTGGGATTCAATAAAGATATAAAACCCAGGACGCAAGGGCATAAAAGAGTAGAGACGCATGCTTCGACTTCGCTCAGCATTGCGTCTCTACATTTTCAAAAACAATCCTTTTGAATTTTGATTTATTGCGAAATGTCCTGCAAAAGCTTTTCGGTTGATGAAACATCCTGCCCGCTGGCTTTGCCCAGGGCAATCGCTTTCTCAGCATATTCCTTAGCATTCTTTTTATCACCAAGCTTGGTGTATAAGCTGGCAACCGTATCGGTGTTCGCGTACTCTTCACTCAATTTCACCGATTGAAGTCCATAGCCTAAGGCTTTTTTCAGATATTCAGGATTATCGATGTTCTCGTAAAATGTCCATGCCACGCTATTCAACTCCATGGATGATGCGGATGTATTTTTATCGTAATACGCGATAGCCTCTTTCGCATAGTTATCCCAGTCCTTTGTTATGCGATAAACATTGATCGCAAAATTGGCTGACAGTTTGCCTTCTTGTTCAGGAAGAACTTTTTTAAAGTAATCTTTTGATTTGGTGATAACTCCAGGTGCTTGCTCTTTGGTGAGATCACGTTTAACACCTAAGTCTGCATAAGAACTTTGAAATGCGATCTGATACATTTTGATTTCATACTGTTCTTTGCCACCTAATGAAGCTTCAAAAACGGATGCATTCTTACGCATAAATTCAAAATTCGGATCTGTGGCTGAACTGGTGAACTGGCTGATGAACTTCACATTTTTTTCTTCAAGCAGGTTTGTTTGTGTTTTTAAATAAGCCGCACCGATTTCCTGCGCCTTCTTTGTATCGTAAGCACTCTGCGCTGCAAAGGCAGCGTTATAAAGGAAGTCTGGATTTCTGTCGCCTGCATCAAATTTTCTTAACAGTGTACCGTATTGCTTGGTAGGATCAAGCGCATTGGCTGAAGCTTCTATGAATTTCGGAGTCTCCATGGATCCTACAACCCGGTGAACAAGGTCGCCATTGCCGTCTACATATAAATATGTAGGGTAAGCCTGTACATTATACTTCTTGGCAATGTCAAGACCTTCGCCTTTTTCCATGTCGATCTTGGCATTCACGAAATTCTTGTTGAAATATTCGCCCGCTTCAGCAGTAGGAAACACGTTCTTGTCCATCCATTTACAGGGTCCGCACCAGGTTGTGTACGCATCAAGAAAAACATACTTGTTTTGCTGTTTGGCTTTTGCCAGGATTTCAGCCCAGGTACCGGTTTCGAATTGAATGCCGGCCGCGCTGACCGTTTCCGTTTGCGCAAAGCCTGTCGCTGCAAGGGTAATTGCGATGAAGGTTACGAGAATCTTTTTCATAGTGATTTTTTTGGAGATACTAAGATACCAATTTTAGCATTATCTCCGGACGAAAAAGTCACTTAATCCGCTAACGGCTGAATCTGGCTTTCAAAGGATTGTTGTCGGGCGTATTAATGCATTTACACCAATTGTTTTAATGCTGTCTCGAAAGAAGCCTGAGCGATGCCCGTTTTAGCCTTGTGCGAAGCGTGTGTCTTTCTCAACGCATTGCCGATGGTTTTCGAAATGTCTTCAAAAATTGACTGATCGCTCATGGAGACTTCACTTTCCATAAAATGTGCAAACACCCGCGCCATACCGCAGTTAGCGATGAAATCCGGAATCACTGAAAACTTCTCATCGGCATACAGGCCGGTTGCACCAAAAAATATTTCAGGATCGGCAAACGGAACGTTAGCTCCGCAGGAAAATACTTCGAGCTTTGAAGCCATCATCTTATCCACCTGATCTTTTGTTACCAGTCGGGAGGCCGCTGCCGGAATAAAAATCTCGAACTCCAGGTCCCAGATTTTCTCATTCACAACATTAAAGGGCAGCATGTCAGGCGATGCCAGCTTATTGCCGTTACGGTTCACAACAAGGTCGCGTACTTCTTTAACCGAAAATCCTTTTTGATTAATTAATCCGCCCTCGTGGCTTACAATGCCAACAATCTTAACGCCCAGTTGTGCTAAATAAAATCCGGCAGCTGCTCCTACATTGCCCCACCCCTGCACTACCGCGCGTTTTCCTTCAAGCTTACCGCCCCATAATTCGTAATAATGCTTAATGGCCTGTGCAACGCCATAGCCCGTACACATATCGGCAACGGTATATTTTTTTGTTACCGAAGGTGAGAATTTTTCATCCTCGATTACTTTAATAACACCTTGCCTGAGTTGTCCGATGCGATTTACTTTCTGTGCTTCCGTTGGTTTATAGTGTCCTGTAAAAACGCCTTCCTGCGGATGCCAGATACCGACATCCTCGGTGATGGGGATCACTTCATGAATTTCATCCACGTTCAAATCACCGCCCGTTCCATAATAATATTTGAGCAACGGCATTACAGCAGCATACCAGCGTTGCAGCACGCCAGCTTTGCGCGGATCGTTCGGATCGAAGTTGATACCGGATTTGGCGCCACCGATGGCGGGCCCTGAAACCGTGAATTTTATTTCCATGGTTTTCGCCAGCGATTCAACCTCACGCTTGTCCAGGCCTTTACGCATGCGCGTACCTCCTCCCGCAGCGCCTCCCCGCAATGAATTGATCACTACCCAGCCTTCCGCTTCCGTTTCTGAATCTTTCCATTCAAATACGATTTCGGGGCGTTTGGTTTCGAATTTTTGAAGGAGCTCTTTCATAGCGTACAATAAATTGCGGCAGCAAAGTAAAGGATTAAGAATGCTAAAAGCCAATCATTACACCGCCTGAACTATCCTGTAAGGCGCCCGTAACACTTTTTAAGCTGTTGGCTTCATTGCGGATGCGCAGCACACCCAAAAAAGCAAAGACGATCGCTTCTTTGAAATTTACAATGTCCTCTTCCGGAATAACAAACGTAATATCATCTCCTGCCAGCTCCATCATCCGGTAAATCAGGAATGAATTAAAAGCTCCGCCTCCCGTACAAAGCACGGTTTTATCCTTACCGTATTTTCTGATGGCGTTTACTATTTCACGTGCCGCTGATTCAGTAAACGTTCTGAGCTTATCTTGCGTTGAAATGGTTTTACTGTCCAAAAGAGGTTGAATTTTTTTCTCAAAAAGCTCGCGCCCCAGCGAGGGGCGTTTTACCTGTATTGCAGAATAAACGCTATCAATTTTTTTAAGGAGCGCTTTATTAACCTCTCCTTTCGATGCTATTGTGCCTGACGCATCATATTGCTTCCTCATTTTTTGCGCCAGGTAATTAAGGCCCATATTCAAAAAACAAACATCGTATGCAATCCTTTCCTTTTTATGATCAAGCGAAAGATTGGCAATGCCGCCCAGGTTCAGGCAAACATCGTATTCATTAAAAATCATTTTATCCCCTACCGGAACCAAGGGCGCACCCTGCCCTCCATACAAAACATCCAAGCTTCTAAAATCATTGATCACCGGAAGCAATGTTGCTGCATGCAGCGCATTCCCGTTTCCGATCTGAAGGGTAAATTTATTTTCAGGCTGATGAAAAACCGTGTGGCCATGCGAAGCAATGAAGTGCAGGTCTTTGACTTTGTTTTTTTTAATGAAAGTATTGCATAACGAGCCAAGATAAGTTCCATATTCTGAATCAAGCGTTAAGAGCTTCTCTGCTGAAAGCGTGTGTGCTGTCTTCAATTTTAAACTCCATACAGCAGGATATTTAATAGTTTGTGCAGCCTCAAGGTTAAACGTCCATCCCTGTTCATACGTAAATGTGCAATAGGCGATATCTACCCCATCCAGCGAAGTGCCCGACATCAATCCAATCACTTTATAAAGTTGCTTCGAATTCATACTTTTGAAGATCGTTACATCCACCAAAACAGACTTCCGTGAATTTAGCAGTCGATTATGGCAATAGCTCTGCCAAGGTAGCGATTTTCGATCAGCACGAGCTTAAAGAAAAGCACACCTTTACCCGACCCGATGATCTGAAAAATTTCCTTTCAGCTTCACCAGCAGAGAATTTTATCATCAGCTCGGTAATGGCAGAAGCTGAGGCAGTTTTGCAATGGTCAAAAGCAAAAAACAAATTCATCCTTTCGCACACGCTGCCGCTGCCGGTTAAAATCCTGTATGCAACGCCTCAAACACTGGGTGTTGACCGGATCGCAGGTTCTTGCGGAGCATTACAACTTTTTCCGGGCAAAAACACTCTTGTAATAGATGCCGGTACATGCATAACCTATGACTTTACCGACAGCAGCAGGCAATACTATGGAGGCAGTATTTCACCGGGATTAAAAATGAGGTTTCAGGCAGTTCATACTTTTACCGCACGCCTGCCGTTAGTGAATCCGGCAGAGAATCCTGAATTGATCGGGAACAGTACCGAAACTTCGATTCAAAGCGGAATTGTAAATGGCACCCTTGCCGAAATTGACGGGATAACCGATCGGTACAGGCAGAAATACCCTGATTTACAGGTGATTTTATGTGGCGGGGACGGGTCTTTTTTTGAAAACAAGCTGAAAGCCTCCATATTTGCGTCCCCTGATTTGGTGCTCATAGGTTTAAATAGCGTTTTGATTCATAATGTCCGTCTGTAAGAAGCTTCTCCCTGCAATTTTGATGATTATTTCACTGTCGGCTTTCGGGCAGGCAGCACGCTCACCGTTTTCAACCCTTGGTGTAGGCGAAATTTTTGGCGGAGCCCTGATCCAAAATCAGGGTACAGGCGGTACCGGAGTTGCGCAGCCCCAGTTTTGGTCGGTAAACAATCAAAATCCGGCATTACTTATTAATAATTACTTTACTACATTCCAGGCAGGCGCTTTGGTTGAGTCAAGAACGTTTAGCAATGACTCGGCCAGTCAAAAAAGTGTTGACGGAAACCTGAATTACTTAGTAACAGCCTTTCCGGTTATGCGGTCTAAAAAAGACCCTAACCTCATGTTTTGGTCTACCTCGGTAAGTCTTCTTCCTTTCTCAAAAGTGAACTACAGATTACTTTACGTTGATTCCATACAAGGCGCACCTGATAATGGCATGCTCACGGTTGAAGCCGGAAACGGTGGCCTGTCGCAGGTTTCGTGGGCAAACGGCTTTAGGATAACACGTGGGCTTTCCGTTGGACTAAAAGCATCTTACGTTTTTGGGTCAATCACATCAGACTATGCAAACCGATTAATGGTTTCAAACCAAAGCGTTCCCTTTGTGGTTGCCATCCGGGAACAGACCTACATGAAAGACTTCATGTTTACAGGTGGGCTTGCGTTTACAAAGGACTCACTTTTCAATAACAACATCCGGTTAAATTTCGGACTTACCTATGCCTTTGCTGCTGAGCTGAACAGTAACAAAACAACCGTTCAGCAAAGAAGACTTACCACACAAGCCCCAATCACATCCGATACCTTAGTCTCCGGAAAAGGAACCGTCAATATTCCCTCCGCGCTAACGGTGGGCTTTGCAATCAATAAAGGAGTTGAGTGGGCGATAGCGGCTGAATTTGCTATGCAGGACTGGTCAAAGTTCGAAAGCATTAACCCGGAAGATGAAGGCCTTGTAAAATCGTGGCGTGTATCGTTAGGAGGTGAAATAACCCCTGACCAGACAGCTTTTAAGAATTACTTTAAGCGCGTTACGTACCGGGCAGGTGGAAGTTTTGAAAAAACTCCATACGCTGTTTACGGCAAACAGCTTAACGATTATGGCATCAATTTTGGTTTCTCCCTGCCCGCAGGCCGGTCAAGCATCGATACGGCAGTCAGGGTTGGCAAGCGGGGTAACAAATCAGAAACCGTGGTTGAAGAGACCTACTTTAAAATATTCTTTGGAATTACCTTTGTTGATCAATGGTTCCACCGCAGAAAAATTGATTAGCGGAGCTTAAGAAATAAATACATTACGGGGCCATAGCAAGAACTATGGCTTTTTACTTGTTATGAAAAAAACGGCTTACCTGTTTTTACTGATCTGCGCAGCGTGCTCTCAAAAGGAAAACACGCAGCCGAAAGAATATGAAGGCCCGCTGCAGGAAGCCGAGCAGGTAGAGCTGCTGTACACCGAAAATGAGATGCTGAAAGTAAAGATGCGCGCGCCTTTGCTTTACGAATTTAAAAACGGTGACCGTGAATTTCCAAAGGGCGTTAACCTGGAGTTTTACGATGTTACCGGTAAGCTGTCATCCACCATGCGTTCCGACCACGCATATTATTTTAAGAATGAAGATAAATGGCGTGCGCGCGGCAAGGTTGAGGTGGTTAATATGGAAAAGAATGAACAGCTCAGCACGGAAGAGTTGTTTTGGTTTCCGGTGAAAGAAACGATCAGCACCGATAAATTTGTAACAATCCGCATGCAAAAAGAGGTGATTTATGGCGAGGGCCTGAATGCCAAACAGGATATGTCTTCCTACGAAATCACCGATCCCCATGGAAGTTTTTCCGTGGAAGACCAATAACTGATTCCCCATTTTAACTGTATGAAACTGGTCGATGTACTTCTTATTTCCCTGGCGGCTGCTTTTTTAATTATGGGAATCCACCAGGTGATTACGGTCAGTTTTGGCAAAGCCTACTGGCTCATCATGCTCTCCACGATGCTGCTTTTCATCTACCTCTACCGGAAGAAGAAATAACCTGTTCTAAGGCGCTGGAGTGACCCTTGAATCAAGATGAAAATAGCTTGTAAAAAGCTGGTTACCAGCAATTTGAATGGGTGCACAACATTTTGCCTTTATTTTACGGGGTTATTTTTCTAATAGCCAGAACCCGTTAAATTTGCGGTTCTTTAAAAATGAGTATATGGCATTGATTGGAACTTTAAGAGAAAAAATGGGGATTGGGGTGGTCATTTTCGTATTTGTGGCTATCGCGGCATTTGTGCTTGGGGACTTACTTGGAAATAATTCTGTTTTGCTTAACGATAAAACTGTAGGCACTATCGCAGGGGAGTCGATCTCCATTGAAGAATACCAGCAGGCCATCGCGGAGCGCGAAAACAGCTACATCATGAATAACGGGCAGCAGCCGGGCGACCGTCAGATGCCTCTCCTGCGTCAGCAGGCCTGGGAAATGCTGATTGTACGGCATGCCATTGAAAGTCAGTACGGAAAAGTCGGTTCTGCGGTAACGCTGGAAGAGATGGAAGATATGCTTTACGGAAAAAACGTAAACCCAAGCATCCGTCAATCTTTCACAGATCCTGCTACCGGCCAGTTCGATATTCAACAGGTTAAAGGCTATATGAAAGATCTGCAGAATCCGCCAGAAAGCAATGATCCGCGTGTACTGAACCAATGGCGGGACCAGCGCATTCGCTGGGAAGTTTTCCAGGATGAACTGAAAACAGGCCGTGCCCGCATTAAGTATGAAAACCTGATGATTAAGAGCGCTTATGTAACTACCGCTGAAGCAGAGCTGAATTACCACATGCAAAGCGATGTAGCCGAAGTGAAATACATCTATGTTCCGTTCTTTTCCATCAGCGATTCTGCCATAACCGTTACGGATGCCGACTACAAAGCGTACTACAATAAGTATAAAGAAAAATATAAAAGCGAATTTACCCGCGACCTGAAGTTTGTCCAGTTCCCGGTAACGGCTTCATCGGCCGACTCAACCGAGCTTAAAAAGGAATTGAAACGCATTGCTGACGAATTCAAAAATGCAACAGATGATTCAACTTTTGCTGTATTGAATACCGATAACTCAGGCACCGCTTACGTGAAATACACAGCTTCTGAGCTTCCTGATTTCATTTCTTCGGATGAACTTACTCCGGGAACGGTAAAAGGTCCTTTTATTGATGGACCAGCTTACAAGCTTGTTAAAGTTTCAAAAGCAGGTAAAGACACGATTTACAGTGCGCGCGCAAGCCACATTCTTTTCCGCTGGGCAAGCGAATCCGATGCCGACAAAAAAGAAGCTAAAGAGAAAGCACGAAAAGTTTTAAATGAAATAAAAGGTGGCGCTGACTTCGCGGCAAAAGCACGTGAGCATGGAACAGACGGAACGGCTCCTAACGGAGGCGACCTGGGCTGGTTTAAAAGCGGAGACATGGTGAAGCCATTCGAGAAGGCTGTGTTTGACGCTACGAAACCTGGTCTTGTAAATGATGTGGTTGAAACCGATTTCGGATATCACCTGATTAAGGTGACCAACGTTAAAGAAAACAACACCTATTCATTAGCCGTTATTGAGCGTGAGATTTCCGCAAGCGATGCGTCTATCAATGAAGCCCTGCGTAATGCCGAGGCTTTTGCCAATGATCTTTCAGGTGTCGATAATTTTGTAAAGCGGGCTGAAGATAAAGGCATTACCGTGTACGATGGCAAAAACGTTGGCGTTGCAGAAAGACGCCTGAACACCTTACCGGATGCCCGCCAGGTTATTCAGTGGCTGTTCCGCGATGCAAGCAAGGGCGATGTTTCAACCGTGTTTGACCTGCAGGATGTTTATGTTGTGGCCGTAATGACCGGTGAAATTGAAAAAGGATACAAGCCGCTGGGGCTTGTAAAAGATGAAATTACCCAAGCCGTTAAAAACGAAGCAAAAGGAAAAGTGATCATTGAAAAGCTGAGCGGCCTTCAGGGAACCCTGGAAGAAATTGCTACTGCGTATGGTAAAGATGCAACCATCAGCACCTCAAGTGATTTAAAATTAAGCACCGGAAATTTGCCGGGAGCGGGATTTGATCCAAAGGCAGTGGGCGAAGCATTTTCTCCTGAAGGCGGCAAGCGCACAAAACCTTTTGCAGGGGAACGTGGCGTGTTGCTTGTTGAAATGCAGAACAAAACAATCGCCCCGGCCATTGCGGATTATACATCGTTTAAGAATCAGCTAACCGATGCAGCCGTTAACCGGAACACAGCCGGAATCGCGGATGCCATCAAAGCTAAATCGGACATTACCGATAAGCGTTATAAATTTTATTAACCGAGAACTAAAGCATTCAGAAAGCCGTTCGTAAAATTCAGAACGGCTTTTTTATTTATGGATCAGGAGTGGTTTGACAATTTCAGAATTAAACTTGAGCAACATTACAGTTGGCCTTCACTGTACATGTTTAAATTCATCGTGCCCAGCGGAAAAGAAGACGACCTGAAAAAACTATTCCCCAATCATACGTTCACCGAAAAAAATTCCACACAGGGCAAATACGTAAGCCTGACCATGCAAATCATGGCGCCTTCCAGCGATTCGGTAATTGAGGTCTATCAGAAAGCGGCTGGGGTTGAAGGGTTAATTGCGCTTTAATAATTTCGCAATAGGACTACTTGCCGGAATCCTTTATTTTAGAAGTTATATGGCTTGGATAATTTCGGCCGCGTCTCAAAATCCTGATCATCCTAACATCCTGATCCTATGTGGAAAGAAGAGAACAACAGCTTGAAAAAAGTTTTCAAATTCAAGGACTTTAAAGAAGCCTTTGCATTCATGACTAAGGTGGCGCTGATCGCTGAAAAGATGGATCATCATCCTGACTGGTCAAACGTTTACAATACCGTAAACATTAAACTGTCAACGCATGATGCCGGGAACAAAGTAACGGATCTGGACAGAAAACTGGCCAAGGCCATTGATGAACTGATCTAGTGGAAGAAAAAACTTCTTTATTTCTTGTCCCCACACCCATCGGCAACCTGGGCGACATTACACTTCGGGCGCTTGAAGTTTTAAAATCCGTTGACGTTATCCTGGCGGAAGATACCCGTACGTCAGGTGTTCTGCTGAAACATTATCAAATTAATAAGCCCTTACAATCGTTCCATATTTTTAACGAACACAAAACCGTTAATCCACTCATTGATCGGTTACAGAAAGGCGAGGTAATGGCCCTCATCAGCGATGCCGGAACACCAGGCATTTCCGATCCGGGATTTTTACTCGTGCGCGAAGCGTTAAAGCACAACCTGAAAGTTGATTGCCTGCCGGGCGCTACGGCTTTGATACCCGCGTTGGTAAAATCAGGTTTCCCGACTGACCGATTTGTATTTGAGGGATTCCTTCCGCACAAAAAAGGAAAGCAAACCTTGTTGAAAAAATTAGCCGAAGAAGACCGGACCGTGATTTTCTATGAATCTCCGCACCGGCTGTTAAAGACCCTCGAACAGGTTAAGGAATTCTTTGGCAGCGACCGCCATGCTTCGGTTTCCCGCGAGCTTTCCAAAAAATTTGAAGAAACAAAAACCGGCCCCGTGGAAGAACTGATCATCTATTTCAGCAGCAAAGAAGTAAAAGGTGAAATTGTGGTGGTGGTCAGCGGCAAGACAAAACAAAAACATAATGCTGATCCGGACGTTTGAAGTAGTATCTTCGTGCTGTTATCGTTATGGATCTGAAAAGCATTGACCTGGAAGTTGTTGAATTGTGCCGCACGGTTGCCAGGTTTATCAGCACGGAAAGGCAAAATTTCGACCCTACCCGGGTTGAGCAAAAAGAGAAGTTCAATAACCTGGTTTCGTACGTTGACAAGGAGTCTGAAAAAAAACTTGTTTCCGTACTTGCTAAAATTCTGCCCCAGGCTGGCTTTATTACCGAAGAAGGCACGGTCGAACAATCCAAATCACACGAATACAACTGGATCATTGATCCGCTTGACGGCACAACCAATTTTTTGCACGGGTTACCGGTTTACGCCATCAGCGTAGGGCTTTCCTATAAGCAAGAAGTAATTCTGGGTACGGTGCACGATGTTGTGCATAACGAAAGCTATCATGCCATTAAGGATGGCAATGCGTATTGCAATGACCGCGTCATTAAAGTCACCCCGTCAAAATCATTATCTGAAAGTTTACTTGCAACCGGCTTCCCCTACTTTCAGTTCGACAAAAGAGACGCTTATCTCGACATCATAAAAACATTTTTAGACAAAACGCATGGTATTCGCAGGCTGGGCAGTGCGGCCATGGATCTGGCCTATGTTGCTTCCGGCAAACTGGACGGATTTTTCGAATACAACCTCAATGCCTGGGATGTTGCAGCCGGAACATTTATCGTACAGCAAGCCGGCGGAAAAGTAACGGACTTTTCGGGCGGTAATAATTTTTTGTTCGGAGGCGAGCTTTGCGCATCCAACTCAGGCATTCATACAGAAATGCTTGACGTGATCCGCGATAAATGGAAATAAAGAAGTCCCGCGAACGGGACTTCTTCAGTTGGGGTTTGAGGCTTATTCATTTCTTAATGATTCAACCGGATTGGCAGTGGCCGCCTGGAACGATCGGTACCCGACTGTTATCAACGCAATCATCAAGGTAGTTATCAAAGCCGTTGCGAATATAGCCGGGCCGATGCTTATCCGGTATGAAAACTCTTCCAGCCAGGCATTCATCAAAAGCCATCCTACGGGAGCCGCAATCAGAAAAGCAATCCCGATAAGGATGAAAAATTCTTTAGAGAAGGAATAGATAATACCCTGAACAGAAGCGCCCAGCACTTTTCGCACCCCGATTTCCTTCGTGCGCTGATTTGCCATAAACGTTGCCAGGCCGAACAACCCAATACAGCCAATCACAATCGCAATGGAAGTAAACGAACTTATTATTATCGACATTTTTTCATCGCTTTCATAAAACTCACGGATTCGTTCGTCCAGGAATGTGTAATCGAAAATATGTTTCGGATAAGCATCTTCCCACAGCTTTTTTGCACCTTCAATACTTGCCTGGTAATTATTCGGATTTACTTTAATGCTGAGCGTCCGGTAGTTTGAAAGCCGGTTGAATAAAATAGTCGGCTCAATTTTCTGATGTAGTGAGGTAGTGTGGAAATCCTCCACAACACCTACGATCGGATATAGTCCGCCCCAAATCTTAACGCGTTTACCAATAATGTCCTGCGGGTTGTCAAATCCTGCTACCCTGGCAAACTGCCGGTTCACTACATATTCTGTGGCTGTATCATAATCGTTCAGGTTTCTTCCGGCAAGAAGTTTAAGTCCGAACAGGTTTATATAATCACCGTCCACGGTTTTAACCTGTGTATCTTTTCGTTGTTCTTCCGTCTCGCCTTCCATTACAAAACCGGTACCGCTCACACTGCCTGAAGAAGGCGGAGTATTGGAAAGACTGGCATGCTCAACCCCGCCCAGGCGGATAATTTCATTTTTAAGCGTGCGCATTTTGCTGGGCTTAGGTTCTTCATTTTTTTGAACAGTTTCCCGCTCCGGAATTGACATCACAATGATTGCGTCTTTATTATACCCGACATCCTTTGATTTGAAATAATTCATCTGGCTGATGATCACAATGGTTCCCATGATGAGGAACTGCGAAATAATAAATTGAAAAACAACCAGTCCCCGTCTCATCAAAAAACCTCCGGATGCGTGTCCTCCGCTGCCGGCTTTCATTACCATGGCCGGCTTATATCGCGACATGATGAATGCCGGATAAATGCCCGACAGCAACGAAACCGTTACGAAAGTTCCCAGCAGAAATACTGCAAGGGTTACGTTGCTCAGTAAGTCTATGCGCAGATCAACGTTTAAAAACGGGTTCAGGTAACTCAACACCAACTGTGTTAATACGAGCGCCAGCAAAATGGAAATGAAGGTTACAATGCTTGTTTCACCCAAGAATTGAAAAACCAACTGGCCGCGGGAACTTCCTAATGACTTGCGGATACCCACTTCTTTCGATCGCTTAACGGATTCGGCTGTTGACAGGTTTATAAAATTGATGCAGCCTGTTAGTACAAGAAAAACAGCAATAAGTACAAGAGCTAAAATTTCACCTTTGCCTGTGGTGTTATAAGAGTATCCATGATAGCGCGTATCGTAATGAACAGTGCTGAGCGGCTGAATATTAAAGATGCGGTGATCGTAATTGTCCTTACCGATATGCTTGTCGGTAAACATTTTCATCCGGGCTTCAAGGGTTGAGATGTCAACACCTTCTTTTAACAGAAAATAGTTATGGTTATTGCTGGATGTGCTTCCCCAACCCTGCTCTTCATAACTTTTGCGAACGGTCTCATAAGAAAGAATAATCGTAAACGGAAAATCAGTATTACCAGGAGTGTCCTCAACAACCGCAGTAACTTTGTAATCTACATCATCAAAGGTGAACACCTCGCCTACCGCATTTTCCTTTTCGAAATATTTAAGCGCTATCTTTTTCGACAGCACGGCCTCATTGGGGTTCCTGACGGCCACCGATAAATCTCCATGCAGCGCCTTCCAGTCGAATATCCTGAAGAACGACTGTTCCGTAAAAGCTATGCCATCTTCTTCATAATATTTTTTTGGTTCCCCGCTTCGCTGCGGGATAAGAATTAAACCATCCTGCACATACGATGTGAACGCCACATCCTCAGCTTCGGGGAAATC